>JAIXTA010000009.1 GCA_027484405.1 Burkholderiales bacterium | reverse complement strand
TACCGCCACCGGCACCAGCGGCAGCATGAAGAACATTTCCAAGAGCGCCTTGCTCAGTGTTTTGGTGTCGTTTCCAGCCGTAATTGAACAGCGGGCCATCGCTCAAGTCCTCTCTGACATGGACACCGACATCACCGCCCTCGAATCCCGCCTCACCAAAGCCCGCGCACTCAAGCAAGCCATGGCCCAAGCCCTGCTGACCGGCCGCATCCGGCTCGTGGAGCCCACCGCATGACCCAACCCGCCAAGCGCTACTACCGCGTGATGCTGGGCCGCCAGAGCGCCCATGCGGCCGAGTGCCTCGCAGGTGGCTTCATCGGCGCGGACTTCGGCATCGAGCAGGACCTGAGCGGCCAGTTGCCCGAGGAATGGCGGCAGTTCAACGCCGCCTTCATTCCGGTGTTCCTGACCGGCCACCCCGACAAGAGCAAGATCGCCGCGGGCCTGGCCTGCGGCGCGCTGTGGACAGTGGCCAAGGGCATCCGCACTGGGGATGTGGTGCTCTGCCCGGACGGCACCGGCCAGTACCACGTGGGCGAGGTGCAGGGCGGCTACCACTACGCCCCCGGCCAGGTGCTGCCCCACCGCCGCCCGGTGAAGTGGTTACCGTTGACCATTGCCCGCGCGGCCATGAGCGAGGCGCTGCGCAACTCCACCGGCTCTATCGGCACCGTGAGCACCATTACTGAGCACCACCAGGAGATCGAGCAGTTCCTGGCTGCGCTGCCGGGCCAGGCCGCGCCCACCATCGTGGCCAACGACCCCGTGGTGGAAGACCCAGTGGCCTTCGCCATGGAGAAGCACCTAAAGGACTTCTTGGTGAAGAACTGGGCGCAGACCGAGCTGGCCCAGCACTTCAAGATCTATGAGGAAGATGGCGAGCTGGTAGGCCAGCAGTACGGCACGGACGCCGGGCCGATCGACATCCTGGCCGTCAGCAAGGACGGCCAACGCCTGCTGGTGGTAGAGCTCAAGCGTGGCCGCGCGTCGGACGTGGTGGTCGGCCAGATCCTGCGCTACATGGGATACGTGAAAGAGCAGATCGCCGAGCCACACCAGACGGTCGAAGGCGTGATCATCGCGCTGGACGATGACCAGAAGATCCGCTGGGCCTTGGCTGCTGTGCCATCAATCAGCTTCTATCGCTACGAAGTGAAGTTCAAACTCATCCCCGCTCAAGCTCGCACTTGACATGGCCCGCCCGAATCAGCAGCTGTTGACCGGCGACGCAATCTGGGACCAGATCAAGGCGGCGCTGAAGACGAACCGCCCCGCACGCATCGCGGTGCCCTTCATTGGCTACGGCGCGAGCCGCTGGCTGAAGATCCCGGACGGCAGCTGGTTGCTCACGCGCTGCGACCTGCAATCTGCACGCGCAGGGCAGGTCAGCGGCAAGAATCTGGTGGTGTGGCAGCGCCGCGGCGTGCGCATATTCAACCTGCAGGCACTGCATGCCAAGGTCTTTGCATTCTCTGGGGCTGCGTTCATCGGATCGAGCAACGCCTCTGAAACCAGCCGAGATCGGCTCGTTGAAGCTGGGGTCTGGACAACAGACAAGGCCCTGGTCAAGCACGCCTGGGACTTTGTTGAAGCGCATTGCGCCGAAGAAGTGGATGAAGCATTTCTTGCCGAACTTGAGGCGGCATATCGACCACCGGCGATCTACCCCATGCATGGGGAGCGAGACGTATCCAAGCGCAAAGGAACAACCGCCAAGAAGCAGACCCGCACGCAAGATGAGGCGGCCATGCACCTTCTGCGTCTATATCCCTCAACACCCGATGAGGCTTGGGAGCGCGCCGCCGAAGCAGCTGAGGCAGACGGACAGAAGCGTGTGGACACTCGCCTTCGCGCGAAGATGGACTCATTCAGCTGGAAAGGGGCGCCAAGCCGGTTCAAGTTAGGTGACTTGGTGTTGGCGCGGCTAACGGACAGAGCAACCGGCGAAGATCACGTGCTTCCGTGGGCGCGAGTGGTGGCGATGCGCAAGGTTCGAGGCAAAGACGACCACGCGGTGGCTACCGCGAGCTTTGAGTCTTGGGACGAGATGACCCTAGCTGCATTCAAACGCGCCCTGCCAGCGCTCATGCGGGACTTTCTTGGCTCGGGAGGACGCAGCCGCACGGCCACATCCGAAGAGCGAGCCGCAGTACTGAAGGTTTGGCGACACCGGCACGCGCAGCTGATGTCAGGTGGATCCGTAGAAGTGACCAAGCCAAAGTCGCGCTGAGTTGCTACCTTTGACCAGCAGCCTCCAGAGCACAGCATGAGCGAACGCGTCGACAAGCCCGAACGAGACACCCAGGACCGAGTGATCGAACTGTTCACACGGCAACTGGGCTATGCCTACCTCGGCGACTGGACGGACCGCAACGGTAATGACTGCATTGAGGACGAGCTACTCACCGGGTTCCTGACCCGAAGCGGCTACAACCCGGCGCAGATCAGCGCTGCGCTGTTCAAGTTGCGCTCCGAAGCGCAACAGCATGGCCGCACGCTGTACGCAGCCAATCAGGCGGTTCATGCATTGCTTCGCTATGGGTGCTCAGTCAGAGCGGAGGCCGGTGGCGATACGGAAACCGTGCATCTGGTGAATTGGCACGCACCGGAGCAAAACCACTTTGCCATTGCACAGGAAGTCACGCTCAAGGGCGGGCACGAGCGGCGCCCCGACCTCGTGCTCTATCTCAATGGCTTGGCGGTGGCTGTCATTGAGCTCAAGAACAGCCGGGTGAGCCTTGGCGAGGGGATTCGGCAGAGCCTTTCCAACCAGCAGAAGGAATTCAATGCCTGGTTTTTCAGCACCGTGCAGCTGGTGTTGGCCGGCAACGACTCGGAAGGGCTTCGCTACGGAGCCATCGAGACGCCGGAGAAGTACTTCCTGACCTGGAAGGAAGATGAAGAGGACAACGCGGGCTACAAGCTCGACAAGTACCTGGGCAAGCTGTGTAGCAAGGCACGTTTGCTGGAGCTGATCCGCGACTTTGTGCTCTTTGATGGCGGCGTCAAGAAGCTGCCGCGCGTGCATCAGTACTTTGGCATCAAGGCAGCGCAGGCGCATGTGATGCAACGCCGTGGCGGCATCATCTGGCATACCCAGGGTGCAGGCAAGAGCATCCTAATGGTGCTGTTGGCGCGCTGGATCCTGGAAAACAAGCCAGCGGCTCGCGTAGCCATCATCACGGACCGCGATGAGCTGGATCAGCAGATTGAGCGCGTCTTTCAGGCGGCGGGTGAGCGGATCCACCGCAGTCAAAGTGGGCGCGATCTGATGGCGCAACTCGCTCAGCCCAACCCACGCTTGCTGTGCTCATTGGTGCACAAGTTTGGCCGCCGTGACGTCGACGACTTTGAAGCGTTTCTGCGCGACCTGGCTGCGCAGCCCAGTCCCACCTACGGCGAGGTGTACGTCTTTGTGGATGAATGCCACCGCACCCAGGGCGGCAAGCTGCATCGGCTCATGAAAGCCATGATGCCAAACGCGGTCTTCATTGGCTTTACCGGGACGCCGCTACTCAAGTCGGATGCCGCCACCAGCCTGGAGGTGTTTGGCGGGTACATCCACACTTACAAGTTTGCGGAGGCCGTGGATGACGGCGTGGTGCTGGACCTCGTCTATGAAGCGCGCGATATCGACCAGAAGCTGGGCAGCACGGACCAGATTGACCGGTGGTTTGAAGCGAAGACACGCGGTCTGAACGACTGGCAGAAGGACGAACTCAAGAAGCAGTGGGGCACCATGCAGACGGTGCTCAGCTCGCGCGCCCGGATGGAGCGCGTTGTGGCAGACATTGTGTTCGACTTTGCAGTCAAGCCTCGGCTATCGAACGAGCGCGGTAACGCCATTCTCGTGGCATCAAGCATCTACGAGGCTTGCAAGTACTTCGCCCTGTTCAACAAGACGGTGTTCAAAGACCGATGCGCGGTGGTGACGTCTTACAACCCGCAGGCTGGCGATGTGAGCCGCGAGGAGACCGGCGCAAACACAGATACTGACAAACAGTTCATCTTCACCACCTACACCGAACTGCTCAAGGACATCGCTCCCGAACCAGGGAAAACCAAGACTGAAACCTACGAGCGCTTTGCGAAGGACCGCTTCATCCATGCTCCGGCGCAGATGAAGCTGCTGATCGTGGTCGACAAGCTGCTCACCGGGTTTGACGCGCCCCCCTGTACTTTCCTCTACATCGACAAGTCGATGCAGGACCATGGTCTGTTCCAGGCCATCTGCCGGACGAACCGGCTCGATGGGGATGACAAGGACTTCGGCTACATCGTTGACTACAAAGACCTCTTCAAGAAGGTTGAGAAAGCGATTGCTGTTTACACGGCTGAGCTGGATCACAGCGCAGGCGGGGCGCCATCCGAGATCCTCGTCAAGGACCGGCTCGAAGCGGGGCGCGAGCGCTTGGATGCCGCTGTAGAGGCTCTGGCTTTGTTGTGTGAGCCAGTCGATCCGCCCAAGGGGGACCTGCAGTACATCCACTACTTCTGCGGCAACACAGAGATCGCTGACGATCTGAAGTCCAGAGAGCCCCGTCGTATCGCCCTATACAAGGCCGTGGTGACTTTGGTGCGCGCCTACGCCACCCTGGCAGATGAGCTCGAAGCCGCGTGCTACACCAACGAGCAGGTGGAGCGGCTGAAGCAGCTGCAAAAGCACTACCTCAATCTGCGTGAGCTGATTCGCAAAGCGGCGGGCGAGACGCTGGACTTGAAGCCCTTCGAGGCGGACATGCGCCACCTAATTGACACCTACATCGAGGCACAAGCGCCCAGGAAGATTTCACCGTTTGAGGGTGTTGGTCTACTCGATCTGATCGTCAAGACCGGGATTGCGGATGCCATTGCTGAGCGCCTGGGTGAAATGCGCGGCAGCACGGATGCAATTGCAGAGACGATCGAGAACAACGTGCGAAGCAAGATTCTCAAGGAGCAGCTCACCGACCCTGCGTACTTCGCCAAGATGTCATCGCTGCTCGACGAGATCATCCGCCTTCGCAAGGAGAAGGCGATCGAATATGAGGAGTATCTTGCGCGCATCGCGGAGGTCGTCAAGCGCGTGACTTCAGGTCGGTCGGAAGACACCCCTGCGCAGATCAATACAAGCGGTCAGCTCGCGCTATTCAACAACCTAAAGGGATTCGTTCCGCCCAATATCGCGAAGGAGCCCTCTTCCGTGTATGGCGACACTGACCCAACCGTGAGTATTGCGCTGCGATTGGATGCGGCGATCAAGGCCAAGCGGCCTGATAGCTGGCGAGGGGTGAGCGCCAAGGAGCAAATGGTCAAGCAGGCCATGTTTGATGTCTTGCAGGATGCAGGCGAGGTGAACCGACTGTTTCCCATCGTCTTCGCGCAAAAGGAGTACTGATGCGCGATGTTCTTGAGCTCGGTGACCTGCATGCCGAGGTAACGCGCAAGTCGATCAAGCACGTCCACCTGAGTGTGCTCCCTCCTGCGGGCCGGGTGCGCGTTGCGGCCCCGACGGGCATGCCGTTGGACACCATCCGTCTATTTGTCGTGTCCAAGCTCGGCTGGATCCGAACCCAGCAGCGCAAGCTGCGGGCGCAGGAGCGCGAAACGCCACGCGAGTATCTGACCAAGGAGAGTCACTACGTCTGGGGTAAGCGCTACTTGCTCGACAAGCAGTTTGTGGACGGCCCGCCAATAATCACACTCTTGCCGCGAAGCCTACGCCTCCAGGTTCGACCAGGCACGGACGGTTTGCGGTGCGAGACCATTCTCGATGCGTGGTACCGCGAGCAGATTCACGACGCGGTACCTGGGCTACTTGAAAAATGGGAAGGTCGCTTGCAGGTGCGCGCAGAGAAGATCTTTGTGCAGCGCATGAAGACGAAGTGGGGTAGCTGCACGCCAGCACGTGGATACATCCGGCTCAACACCGATCTCGCAAAGAAGCCCATCGAGTGCCTTGAGTACATCTTGGTGCACGAGCTCGTTCACCTCTTGGAGCCCACGCACAGCAAGCGATTCATTGGACTCCTGGAACAGTGTTTGCCACACTGGAAACACCTGCGCGCAAAGCTGAATGCCTTGCCGGTTCGGCATGAAGACTGGGATTACTAGGTGTGCTGCCCATGCATGCGTAAGTTGGAGGAGATAGGTCGATGTCTTGCGCCATTGCCAACACCCGACCACGGCCGGACGGCGCGCAGGTAACGAAGACATCCTAGCCGCATAGATAGCGATCAAATGGTGGAAGGAGCTGGCCATGACCACACCCGACGAGTTGCAGCGCGCCCTTGGCTGGCTTCCCGGATTTCTAGACGAACTGGGCGAGGATGCTCGCCTGGACGAGACTGTCCGCGCGAAGGCGCTCACCCTGGCCAGTGTGCTGCCCAAGACTTTAGACGGCTGGCTGGCGCTCGACACGGCAGAGCCCGCGCGGGTCGGGCAAGTGCTCAATGCGTTGGAGGGGAGCATCAAGTTGCTTACCGACCTGCGCTATGGGGATCTGCAGCTGGACTCGGCACAAAGCCGGAAACTGCTTGTCGTGCTGCGTCACCAGCCCAGCCTGGGGTGGTTTGACACTTGGCGCAAACTAAATGCGCGAGGGTTTGCGATGGGGAGCTACATCACCCGGGCGGTGCACCAGCCGTTTCTGCGCGACAGCTCGCTGGTTTAGCCAAACCGCACCGAAAGGGCTGGAGTTGACCCGGTTTCGCGGACACATCATTCTTTGTGTTCAAGGAGCCGGATATGTCCAAAGTCCGACCGCCGTACCCGGTGGAGTTCACAAGCGTAGGAAGTCAGCACGTAGAGGTTCGCAACTTAACCCAAGGCTCACCGTTCAGATGCGCCATGCTATGGAGCGTTACGAAGCGCTGCGAAAGCAGGAGTTTGAGTCTTCCTGCACCCGACTCCGATCAGTACTTACTCGCCTTCAGCCGAGCGATGTGCTAGAGGCGCTCAACGTCTCGAATCTCTGGCAGCCGAATCGCTCAAGCCAGGTCAAGCATGTCCGCGCAACCGCGCTGAAACTCACGGAATGCGTCGATGTTCATGATGCCCGGTTCCACTGGCGGCGTGGGTTGTTGCAGGGCCGATTGGCGCGTTGATGTGCTTGAGGCAGGTCACGCCCAAACCTCATCCAGCGTCTTCGCTGAGTTCAGCTTGTCTCGCAAGGCATACCTGGAGGACTGCATGTTGATCTCGCTGCCGTCGGTTCGAGGGATGGGCATGATGGCCTGAGGGTCATCTTTGAAGTGAATGATGTACTTGCCGCTGTCCCCATACGGCAGCACGCGATCTACTTCAGCGACATGCGTGATGGCGGCAACAGGCGCGACTTGGTACGCGGCGATGTACTTCAGCTTGGCGATGTGCTTAGCGCTGATCCGTACGGCGAACCAGCATCTTTCCCCAAGGAACCTCTGCCTGAATCCCTCTTCGCGGGCGGGAACAACAATCGTATCGAACCGATCTGCATCTGCTCCAACCGGTTGGATCTGGTCATCAACATCGCCCTGCTTGCTGGCGGTGAACGCGTTGATGCCAAGCATTGGCAGGATCAGCAGCATGTCAGCCAAGAAGGCCTGTGCGGTCGCCTTTGCTGCAGCAGACATTGTTGGCTCGGAGGGGCTGTTCTTGTTGAGCAAGATTGCCCGGTCGAAGCGCTTGGCGAGGCCCACGAGCGCCGACTCGAGATACTGCACTTCGGTCTTGCCGATCTTGTGGTTGCGGTCAAAGAAGTACACCCCCCACACCCAACCCTCTTTGTTCGAGACATGGTTCTTCAGGCGATCGCCAACAGGATCGGCCTCACCGATATAGATAGTCTCCTCAGCAGCATTGCCAACAAGGATGTAGACACCGGCCTGAGAGAAGCCCGGCTCGTGCTTGAGCAGATGAAACTGGGTGCGATTGAAGACGACGCCGTAGCCTGACCAATTTGATTTATCAAGGTGCCGGATGCCCTCCGGATCACCGGACGTTGCGAACAGAGTGATTGAGAAAGGCTGCATGGGTGATTTGGGGCGAGGGGCGCCCGATCAACGACACATTATGAGAATGAGTCTTCGTGGCGGATGACGTCGCTGACGAGATTGACAAGTTCGACCAGCCTCGGGTCAGGACTATCCATGTACACGACTGCAGAGAGCGAAGAAATGGTCACTGCATTACCCCGCGTTTCTACAGTCAGACTCAAGTTGCCAGCATCAAAAAGCACATCGTTATTAATCACAAGAGGGATGTCGAGAGCCTCCACGTATTTGAAAAGCTGCCGGCATGCGCCCTGATCCGGGTGCGGCAGCAGATCGCCGTCTTCCGGAGGGATTTCCTCATCACCAATCCCGACGCCGTCCCCGAGTACCCGCGTAAACATTAGGGCAACCCCATCGGTCACGCGTCTCTCAATGAGCCACTCTTGTGCGTGACCCACAGCGCCGGGTGTGCTTATTACGTGCAATCGAAGGCTATGCATCAGTGGTACCTGCAACGCTATTGCTAAATCGGTGCATATCTCGGCCGCAAATGATCACTGACCGTAGCCAACAAAGGTGCGAGCGCGACCGGGTGATTGATGTAGGGAGACGCCTCTGCGTTGCGTCCTGAGGTGTGTGCGGATGGTCCAGCCATCGGCGGCCATCTTGCCGCACAGTTCTTCTTCGAACTTCAGCTCGGAATGGATTCGACTCGTCGGTATTCAGTGTGTTGTCTCCTCTACTGAGCGCTAGCGCAAGGGCCTATGCGGAACCCTATTTAGCTCTTGGCTGATGCGCGCTTCTCGATGAGCTGAGCAATTTTGTCCAGCACTCTTCCGAGGAAGGGGTTCTCCGGCTTTGCTGGGTCTGGCGTAGCACGAGCGCTCGGGTTCTCTCGTATCTCCATAAACACGCCAGTCACAATCTCTTGCTCGTACTCTGGCGCTTCCCGCTTGAAGCCCTCAACAGCCTTCGCTAGGGCTGCCTTGTGGGAATACTCACGAGCGAGGTGAAACAGCAGCGAATACTTCTTCGCAAAAAATGCAGTGGCCCACGTCGCGGGAATCAGCAACACGAGCTTGCCAAGAGTAGCCAGCCACGGGTCGGTCGTGATGCCTGTAGGTGGCTTGAACCACTCTTGCCAGGGGCCAGGAATGATTTGCCCAACAACTGGTGCAAGGAAGACCGCGAGAACCAATACTGAGACGATGAACTGCCACTGTGCCGCGTTGAGCGCCTTTGTATATATCGATGCAGCTTCATCAAGACTTGCAGAGAGCCCCGCTGTCGTTGCTCCTCGAATCATCGAGTCGGCTTTCGCAATCAGACGAGCTATCTCGTTCTCCCGTTCTTTATTGGTCGACATCGCTGTATTGGTATCTCCTCTGAATTTCTCAAGCTCGGCTACCGTCTCGTCGAAGTCAGCCTTAAATGCCTGAAACTTCGCTGCGTACGTATCGACTTGTGACTGGAGTGTTTGCAAGGCTTTTGATGTTTCACGCGCTGTAGTCACTACTGCATCAAGCTCAATGGAGCCAGTGCGCGCTTCGCCAAGAACTTCGATAACAGACTCCGCTTGTGACTCGGCAAACGTCGCGCTTGCTTTAGCACTGTCTTTGGCCTGCGCTGCTTCAGCTCTGATTTCCGCTGTCTCTTGCGCGAGCCTACGGACGTCTGCTCCTGCTCTGAACAGCTCCTCTGCATAGCCAGAGAGCTTCGATACTGGCTCGTAAACGACCAGCGGATGCACAGCGGAATACGTACTGAGCAGCTGCTCTTGGAATGCTGATATATTCGAAAGTGCTGGCACCAATGAAATCGTGGTCTGGCCTGACGAAACGGTGACCTGTACCTGCGCAAGAGACCCAGATGGAATATGCATCGGGGCACCGGAGTAGCTATCCAAAATCGAGCGTAGTGAGGTCAACATCTCACGTATCTGTGAGAGCGCTTGGAGCATTGTGGGGCTACGGGGTGCCAGCAACTGCAGCGTATCGGGCTTGACATCGCCCAAGCGCTGAACGAGCGTAAGAGTCATAGTGACCCGAACATTCAGCCCGTTAAGGTCTGAATACCCGATGTCGCTGTGGTACTCGCCGGAGAGCACCAACCCTCTCGATGCCAGGTCAGACCAAAGTGTCTGCCACTCTTCCAGAGCATGGCGCGCAAGTTGAGGAATCTCATCAAGATAAGACATCACCTGGTACCCCCTGAAAGTGGCTTAGCCTTGGACGTGGGTTGCTACTTTGCGGCGCAGAATCAGGAAGCGCGACGCTCCCCGCAGTAGCGGAACTGGTCGACATGACTAGGTGTCGGGTCCCGGATGATTGACCACCCGCTTTATGAACAGATCTGGATGTGAGGCCTGCCAGTGCTTCAAGGCTTGGATGGGTGTGCGGTCATCCAGCGCCCGCTGTGGCAGGTGCTCGTTGTACAGCCAGAAGAAGCGGTGCAGCGTGGTCTGCAGGTCATGGGCGCTGTTGAATCGGTGCGAGCGCAGCACCAGGGCCAGGCGCCCGTTGAAGCGCTCCACCATGCCGATGTTCGGCTGAGTGCTCTGGCTGCAGAAGAGCTGAACTGCGCGCTGAAAGTAGGGTGTCTGCATCGCCAGATACAGAAATTGAGCTAGCACTTTTGACGGGTTAACGCGAATGACTGCAAGTGGGGACCACACGGAGAATTCTTCAGCCGTTTCAACAATTGCCACTGCAAGGTCACACAGCTACTTAACTCCAGGCCTGTCCGAGGACTTCACCTTGGTCTTTAATGTCGAGGTCGAATCAGTGCTCAGCCACGAAGCGTTTCTTCCCCAATGGCACGTGCCATCCAGGAGGGCAGCGTAGCGCGCGAAGCGGCCAATGTCTCCCACTCGGAAGGTGCAAGGGTGCGCCGCAGCGTTGCCAATGACTCGCGCACGTTGCTCGGGCCCATCCACGCCAAGGCGCGCACCGCGGCGCCTGCCCGACCAGCGCCCAAGGACAGCATCCAGTGCGGTGCATGCTGCATCTTCACCTCTGAGCGTCCGAGTTGTAGCGTGCGCGTGCGCCCAGATGTCAGGTAGACCTCACGGATGGGGACCTGCTGGGTCAAGCCCAGGGCATTGGCTGCATTGGCGCCATGAGTGGTGACGACTTCGCCGCTTTGCGCTGCGAGCGCCTGCACCACCCGTTCAGGGGCGGGCGCTCGCGCGCCAAAGCGGCTCGATACCGGGGCCACATACGTCCCTCGCGCCACGCGTAGCAGCTTGCCCTCACGGGCTAGACGCGATAGCGCCTGGTCAATGGCGGCGCGGCTCCCAAGGTGGAGGAACTCTTTTGGCGACAGCACGCCCCCCTCTGGCAGGGACGCCGCGTGCGACAGGATGAGTGAAGGAAGCGTGTTCATCAGAAGCTCGCCTTCAGAAGGCTAGCGTAGTTTCTGACACTTCTCATCGCCTGCATGATTTGCACTTCAGGTGGGCCGGCGTTGGGCCATTTACCGCCAGTGCAGAGTCTTGACCCGCCCCAGTAAGATCTAGCAATCAGATATCTGCGCCGATATTCGCGGAGTACGACCACCTGATGAAGTAGTGCGCCGCGAGCTTGTCCGCACGGTGACAAACGAGACTCAAAACCGGTTGTGCAAGACCGGTTGCGCGCGCCCGAAAGATGCAGAGCGACGGTCGCACAATCGCCGCAATCCACCCACTCTAAGTGATTACCCTAATCACGGGATAGGTGTCAATTCACGTTGACGAACCTCAAAGTGGACAACTACAACAAGGTCGTTCAGCAATCCGCGAATTCATCTCAAAAAGGGGGCGATGTGTACCGGTGTCCACACTGCAACGAGAAGTCGATCTCTACTGGGTCTTGGCTTACTGCCCCGGGATTTTCGGGGGTCATCGTCTGCCCGAATTGCGGCACAGCGGTACGTCAAAAGCGCCGGCTACGCATGATGCTTTCAGTGCTTCCCGCAGGTCTCTGCGGCTGGTACGTGCTTCAACTGCCGGACTTCCCGAGCACTTCGTTCGTGGTACTGATGCTTGCCGGCGGTGCGGCGTTGTCTTGGTTAAGCGCAAGCCTCCTCGTTGAATTTGAGGTGGTGCCTCCGCGCTGAGTGTCTCAGGAGGCAACCGTGCCTTCTGAGCTTTGAGCTCTGAGCTTTGTACTTTTGCGCGTGTTGCGCACTGTGGGAGGGTAACAATGAAGGACCTGTGGAAAAGTTGTGCGCTTGCAGTTGCTTTTTTCGCATCTTCAGCGTCGATGGCGCAAATCGCGCCTAAAAACTCTGCAATCAATTTGCTAACGCCGCAAGGCAGCGGGGCGAATGCGTTGCATGCACAACTTGAAAGATGCGCTCGTCTGAGAGCGGGCGACGAGCAGCTGAAAAAGCAGCGCGCTGCCTACCCAAACGGCGGCTTGGAAGTCGTGCGAGACAGTCGAGGGCGGATTGACCATGTCACCTATCTGGGCAGAACCACTCGCTACGAATACGAGTCCTTGAGCGCTCAACAACCTACCACCTTAGTGGTGGAAGGACAGCGGATTGAGCTACCCAAAAACATTAGCTCCGACCAGCGCCGACGCGCAGAGCTTCAGCTCAAGATGCGTAGGATGCTCTTCGCGCAAGTACGCGCACAGTGTGGCCTAGCCCCTGTAGCGAGCCTTAACGGTCTACCTCGCAAGGACGGTCCAAATGTCTCTTTGGCCTACGTCCCTGGCCAAGATGATCTGAATCCTGATTTCCCGCCGGAGTACCTGACTCAAGAGTTTTGGAATGATTATTGGCGTACCGACGTGTACAACGAGTGGGCCTATGATGCCGCACGCGGTCGCCCTCGCCAATGTCAACCGATAGCAGATTGCTTTACGCAGTGCGATACAGAAGCTGAGGAAAACAATATCTTCTTCGGGGCAGTGTGGGCCGGAGCGGCATTTATCCCCGGAGCGGCGCCCTTCGCAGGAGCAATGATGGCATTCAGCTCTTTCGGCATCTATATGGCAAAGAAGGAGTGTAAGGAAGTGCTGTGCCGGCAGCCATGCCCCAACTAAGCCGCCGATTAAAGGTAATCATCACTGGGCTGCTTTCATGCAGCCTTGTGGTGGTGGCAATACTCTGGCTGCGCTCTGGCCTCTCTTTGGAGGCAGCGCCGCCAAAAGCCACTCGTGCGCCGAGCACTTTTCCTTTGCCAAATAGCAGCTTGGGCTTAATGGGCAATCCACCTGCAAGTACTCCAGACGATGCACTCCTAGCTCAATTCAAACAAACGCGAAGTGCGGTTGAGTTCATCGAAGCCGCAAAGCGACAACCTGGGTCCTCGGGCTACGTCGCCGCGCACTATATCGCGCGATACTGCACGGCGCGTCGGCATCTACTGGATCGCGTCAATGCTGAAGTAGCTCGAACCGAATCCTCTTACGCCCGACTCGAAAAGCCACCATTGGTCGACGCGTTCTGCGCGGGCGTGCCCGAGGTCGATCCGCAATCTCAGTTGGCCATGTTGCGTCAAGGAGGCCAAGTCGGTGACAGACACGCCTCTGAACTTGCGGAGGTGCTGCAGAACCCGCTGAGCGGCACAGGAACTGTGCAAGCGATCCTTCGTAAGAACCCTTTCGAAGCGGTCTTTGCCGACGATTGGCTTTGGGTCAACAGAAATAGTGGCTCTGATGGCACCACAGTCTATTTCGATGATCAGTGGCAGGACACCCAGCGATCCGCTGCGCTGCGTTTTGCATCAATGCTTGTGGCCTGTGAAAAAGGGTTTCCCTGCGGGCCTGACCGGTTGGAGGTGCTCGCCCAATGTCGGCTTAGTGGAGATTGTTTCTCCAATTACCCTGATCTAGTCACATACTGGGCAGCACAAGCGGGTGTGAGCACCGCCGAACTGCAAGCCGCATTACACGAACTGGTGGCGAAACTGAGTCAAGGTGACACGCGAGGCTTCATTCCCCAGAAAAGAGTTGGCGGATAAGTGAGCGTCCAATCCACGCCCATTTGATTGTGCAACGCACTTGCGGAATCCGCGGCCCTCGAAGCCCACGGCTAACACCAACCCGCCGAAAGGTCTGCGCTGAATCAGTCGCTCAGGCGAACTACTTTTTTGACTTGCAGGCGCAAGGTAAACCCTTCAATGCGATGAACAGCGATCTTTCAACACTCGCGAAGTTTCTGCGTGGCATTGTGTTGCGACAAGCAACCTCAAATTCAGGCTCCTCAGACACAGCGGGTGAGGTAGCCGCGAGGCTGGGGCTGTGAACCCACTTGCGCAGTGCGCTTCATTACATGCCTCCGAATCCCTGTGAACGCTTGGTGACCGGAAACAGAGACAGTTTGCAATTCGTTGCTGGGGACGGATTGCAATTCTTTCTTCAGGATGAAGAACGAATTGCAAACGGTCAGACGTGTTGCATTGCAAGCGGTACCTACGCGCCTTGATGGCAGGCGGCGGCACCCACGTGCGCACTAAGGCGGCAAGTTGGCGGATCGTGCTGCAGTGCCGTGCGTGCCTGATCTTTACGTGATCTTTACGCTGCCAAGACCAATCACAGCGCCACCCTGATTTCACTGTTCCTACGCTGCAAGCCTGTTCAGAAACCGCTGAGGTTGCATCGTGGATTTCGCAATGATTGCGCTCACCGTCCTCGCAGGGGCGGCGCTTTTCGGCTTGATTGCCCTGTGCAAGGCGCTTCAGGAGGCTCGCCATGGGCGCTGAGCCGCTTTGGGCCTACTGGCTCGCCGGCGCCGCGGCGCTGGCGCTGCTGATCTACCTGATCGTTGCGCTGTTTCGCGCGGAGGACATGGCATGAACACCTCCGCAGTGGTACTCACGGCGCTGTACTTCGGGCTGCTGTTTGCGCTCGCGTGGCCCCTCGGGCGCTATCTGGATGCCCTGCTCAGCGGCCGTCTTGCTGCCCGCTGGCGCTGGATGGGTGCGTTCGAGCGCTTCAGCTTGCGCGTGCTGGGCAGTTCGCCAGACGAAGACATGCCCTGGTGGCGCTATGCCGGGGGTCTGGCCCTGTTCAACCTGTTGGGCGTGATCGCAGTCTTCGCCATCCAGCGCCTTCAGGGCGGCCTGCCGCTCAATCCTGCCGCGATGCCGGGGGTGGAACCCACATCGGCGTTCAACACCGCCATCAGCTTCGTGACCAACACCAACTGGCAAGGCTATGGCGGCGAGTCCACCATGAGCCATCTCACCCAGATGGCCGCGCTCACGGTGCAGAACTTCCTGTCTGCCGCGACGGGCGTGGCCGTGGTGCTGGCCTTGATTCGCGGCTTCACGCGCCAGTCCGCGCAGGGGATCGGCAACGTCTGGCAAGACCTGCTGCGCGCCAACCTCTGGCTGTTGCTGCCGCTGTCCGCGCTGCTTGCCCTGTTTCTGGTCGCCCAGGGCGTGGTGCAGAACCTCAGTGCGCCAGTTGACGCTCAGCTCAGCGAGCCGATGAGCTACACCCAGCCCAAGACCGACGCCGCCGGCAAACCGGTGCTGGACGTGCAAGGCAAGCCCGTCACCGTAGAGATCAAGACCGCGACCCAGTCCATGGCCATGGGTCCGGTGGCTTCTCAGGAAGCCATCAAGATGCTGGGCACCAATGGCGGCGGCTTCTTCAACGCCAATTCGGCGCATCCGTTCGAAAACCCCACGCCGCTGGCCAACCTTGCGCAGATGCTGTCGATCTTCCTGATCCCTTCAGCGCTGGTCTTCATGTTCGGCCGGATGGTGGGCGACGCACGCCAGGGCATGGCAGTGCTGGGGGCGATGACGCTGCTGTTCCTGGCCATGCTCAGCGTGGTGGTGTGGAGCGAACTGCAGGCCAATCCGCTGCTGACCGCGCTCGGCGCACAGGGCGACTCGGGCAACCTGGAAGGCAAGGAGCTGCGATTTGGTGTCCTGGCCAGCGCCCTGTTTGCCACCATCACGACAGCGGCCAGCTGCGGTGCAGTCAATGCCATGCACGCCAGCTTCATGCCGCTGGGTGGCGGCGCCGTGATGTGGCTGATCCAGCTCGGTGAAGTGGTGTTCGGCGGTGTGGGCGCAGGCCTCTACGGCATGCTCGTGTTCTGCATCCTGGCGGTTTTTCTGGCCGGACTGATGATCGGCCGTACACCCGAGTATCTGGGCAAGAAGATCGGCATCTTCGAGATGAAGATGGTGTCGGTGGCCATCCTCATCACGCCGCTGCTGGTGCTGGGTGGCATTGCACTGGCGGTGTTGGTGGAACCCGGCCGCGCAAGCGTGCTCAACCCGGGCGGGCATGGGTTCTCCGAGGTGCTGTACGCCTTTTCTTCCGCTGCCAACAACAATGGCAGCGCGTTTGCGGGGCTCTCGGCCAACACGCCCTTCTACAACCTGGCGCTGGCCGTGGCCATGTGGCTCGGCCGCTTCGGCGTGATCATTCCCGTGCTGGCCATTGCGGGCGCCCTGGCTGCCAAGCCGCGCCTGACGGCCAGCCCGGGCACCATGCCCACGCACGGACCGCTGTTTATGGTGCTGCTGGTGGGTACGGTGCTGCTTGTCGGCGCGCTCACCTACATCCCGGCGCTGGCGCTGGGACCAGTGGTTGAGCACTTGCAGCTGTTTGCAGTGAGCAGGTAATGGAGCGCACCACCATGCAAGACACTCGTTCTTCCCATCGCTCGCTGTTTGCAGCAGACCTGCTGGCCCCCGCGCTACGGGATGCATTCAAGCGCTTGTCGCCCCTTGCGCAGCTGCGCAACCCCGTGATGTTCGTCGTCTGGGTGGGCAGCGCGCTGACCACGGTGCTGGGGATCAGCCAGCTTGGCGGGCATGGCCCGGCGGGCTTCACCCTGGCCATCGCCGCATGGCTGTGGTTCACGGTGCTCTTTGCCAACCTTGCCGAGAGCCTGGCCGAGGGCCGCGGCAAGGCACAGGCCGCCGCGCTGCGCGGTTCGCGCAAGAACGTCATGGCCAAGAAGCTCGCCAGTGCCGACCGCGCCAGTGCCAGGGCCCTGGTGGACTCGCAAAGCCTGCGCATCGGCGACATCGTGCTGGTCGAGGCAGGCGATGCCATCCCGGCGGACGGTGAAGTGATCGAAGGGGTCGCCTCGGTGGATGAATCTGCCATCACGGGAGAGTCTGCACCGGTGATCCGCGAGTCCGGTGGCGACTTCGCCTCGGTCACCGGCGGCACGCGGGTGCTCTCGGACTGGCTCGTGCTCCGCGTCTCGGCCAACCCGGGCGAAGCCTTCCTGGATCGCATGATCGCCATGGTGGAAGGGGCCAAGCGCCGCAAGACACCCAACGAGATCGCGCTGACCATCCTGCTCGTGGCGCTCACGCTGGTGTTTCTGCTGGCCTGCGTGACGCTGCTGCCGTTCTCGATCTATGCCGTCTCGGCCGCGGGTGCCGGGCAGCCGGTCAGCATCACGGTGCTGGTGGCCCTGCTGGTCTGCCTGATCCCCACGACGATCGGCGGGCTGCTGTCCGCCATTGGCGTTGCAGGCATGGGTCGCATGATGCAGGCCAATGTCATTGCCACCTCAGGGCGTGCCGTCGAGGCCGCAGGTGATGTGGACGTGCTTCTTCTCGACAAGACGGGCACCATCACCCTGGGCAATCGCCAGGCCGCCGCGTTCTGGCCCGCGCCCGGCGTGGATGCACGGCACCTGGCCGAGGCGGCGCAGCTCGCCTCGCTGGCCGACGAGACCCCCGAGGGTCGCTCGATCGTGGTGCTGGCCAAGACCCAGTTCGGCCTGCGCGGTCGCGAGCTATCGGGCGCCATGCTGGTGCCCTTCACGGCGCAGACCCGCATGAGCGGCGTGGATGTGATGGTGGATGGCGCGATGCGCAGCGTGCGCAAGGGCGCGGCCGATGCGATCCGCCAGCATGTGGAGACACTGGGTGGCAGCTTCTCCGCTGCGCTGAAAGCCACGGTGGACGAAGTGGCTCGCCGCGGCGCAACACCCCTGGTGGTGGCTGAAGGCGATGCCGTGCTGGGGGTGGTGGAGCTCAAGGACATCGTCAAGGGCGGGATCAAGGAGCGCTTCGCGGAATTGCGCGCGATGGGCATCAAGACGGTGATGATCACGGGTGACAACCGGCTCACCGCGGCAGCGATTGCCGCCGAGGCGGGTGTGGATGACTTTCTTGCCGAAGCCCGGCCCGAGGACAAGCTCAAGCTCATCCGTGAGCACCAGGCCGCCGGCAAGCTGGTCGCCATGACCGGAGACGGCACCAACGACGCGCCCGCGCTGGCACAGGCCGATGTGGCGGTGGCCATGAACAGTGGCACGCAGGCCGCCAAGGAGGCGGGCAACATGGTCGATCTGGACAGCAACCCGACCAAGTTGATCGAGATTGTCGAGATCGGCAAGCAGATGCTCATGACCCGCGGTGCGCTCACCACCTTCAGCGTGGCCAACGACGTGGCCAAGTATTTCGCCATCATCCCGGCGGCGTTTGCCGTGACCTATCCGCAGCTTGCCGTGCTGGATGTCATGCGCCTGACCAATCCGAACTCCGCCATTCTGTCGGCGGTGATCTTCAACGCGCTGGTGATCGTCGCGCTCATTCCCCTCGCGCTCAAGGGCATTGCGTATCGCGCGCTGCCGGCGGGCCCGCTGCTGCGGCGCAATCTATTGATCTACGGAGTGGGCGGGTTGGTCGTGCCTTTCATCGGCATCAAGGCCATTGACCTGCTGCTGGCTGCACTCAGGCTCGTGTGAAGGAAAAACTCATGTTCTCTCTGCTTCGCCCCGCCGTGCTGCTGTTTGCAGCACTCACTGTCCTGACAGGTGTGGTCTACCCCGCGCTGATCACGGGTCTTGCCCAGGCCCTCTGGCCACAGCAGGCCAATGGCAGCCTGATCCGGGAGGGGGATCGCATCCTGGGCAGCCGCCTGATCGGCCAGTCCTTCAGCGGGCCGGACGTGTTCTGGAGCCGGCCCAGTGCGACCGGCCCCATGCCCTACAACGCCCTCGCCTCCAGTGGCAGCAACCTCGGGCCGCGCAATCCGGCGCTGGTTGACGCGGTCAAGGCACGGATCGAGACGGTGCGCGCGGCGCATCCGGATCAGGCCGGGCCGGTGCCGCTGGATCTGGTGACGGCCTCCGCAAGCGGGCTGGACCCGCACATCAGCCTCGCTGCGGCGCGCTACCAGGCCCAGCGCGTGGCCAGCGCGCGCAAACTGCCGCTTGCCGATGTCGAGCAGCTGATCGTCGCCCACACCGAGGCCCCGACCTGGGGTCTGCTGGGCGAGACACGCGTCAACGTTCTCGAACTGAACCTGGCGCTGGCCAAGCGCAGCGCAAACCCGGCACGCTGAGCACAAGACGCGCTTCTGGTGCGCTTCTTCAGGCCAAAATGGCTGGAGAGCCGCACCAGACAAGCGGAAAGCCTTTCAAGAAACCACTGCAGCGCCGAACACAGCGCCATGACCGACACCCCGCCACACGAGCCGGTACGGCCTGACCCCGACCAGCTGCTCGATGCCATTCGGCACGAAGAAGCGACTGCAGGCCGCGGCAAGCTGACCATCTTCTTCGGCGCCTGCGCCGGCGTGGGCAAGACCTACACCATGCTGCAGGCCGCGCGCGCCGCGCAGGGCCAGGGCCGAGACATCCTGATCGGCATCGTCGAAACCCACGGCCGCGCCGAAACGGCCGCGCTGCTGGCCGATCTGCCGATGCTGCCCTCGCGCCGCATCGAATACCGCGGCCGGCTGCTGGCCGAGTTTGATCTGGATGCTGCGCTTGCCCGTTCGCCGCAGCTGATCGTGGTGGACGAACTGGCCCACAGCAATGTCGAGGGCAGCCGCCACGCCAAGCGCTGGCAGGACGTGCACGAACTGCTGGCCGCCGGGATCGACGTCTACACCGCGCTGAATGTGCAGCACCTCGACAGCCTGAATGACGTGGTGGCCGGCATCACCGGTGTGCTCGTCAACGAAACGGTGCCGGACCCGGTGTTCGATCAGGCCGACGAAGTCCGCCTGGTGGATCTACCGCCCGATGAGCTGCTGGCGCGGCTGGCCGCCGGCAAGGTCTATCTCGGCGACGCCGCAGAACGCGCCGCGAAAAACTTCTTTCGCAAGGGCAATCTGATCGCGCTGCGTGAAATGGCCCTGCGCCGCACGGCCGACCGCGTGGACGCACAGATGCGTGCCTGGCGCGACAGCCTGAGAGTGACGCAGGACCCGCTGATCTGGGAAGCGCGCGAGCGCCTGATCGCAGCCATTAGCGGCACGGGCGACGACGAAAAGCTGGTCCGCGAAACCGCACGCCTGGCATCCCGCCTGCAGTGCGAATGGATCGCGGTGCATGTCGATGCCCCCAACGAGAGCGGAACCCAGCGGGCGGCCGCCATTGCGGCGCAGCAGCTGGCCGAATCGCTGGGTGCTGAGGTCGTCACCCTGCCTGGCCCTGATGTAGCGGTCACGCTGGCCGGCTACGCCAAGCAGCGCAACGTCACCAAGATCGTCTGCGGCTCCCAGGGCCGGCCGCGCTGGGCGCTGCTCTGGCGCAAGGGCGTGGTGCCCGCGCTCCTGCAGAGGGTGCCGGACGTGGATGTGGTGCTCGTGGGTTTGAGTCGGCCCGGGCAGACGCTGCGCCTCGCACACGCCCCGCTGAGCCCGCAATGGGGCTGGCGCCTGCTGTGGGCCACGGTCATCACGGCTGGCACCACCCTGCTGTCCGTCCTGACGCTCAGCGCGCTGGACCTGGCCAACGTGGTCATGGTCTATCTGCTGGCCGTGGTGCTCGCAAGTGCCACGCTCGGGCGTACCGCTGGTCTGCTGGCCGCAGCGCTCTCCGTGGCGAGCTTCAACTTCTTCTTTGTGCCGCCGCGCTGGACGTTCTCGGTCGACGATCCGCAATACCTGATCACGTTCGCAATTTTTTTTGTCGTGGCGCTGCTGATCGGCCAGCTGGCGGCCCGCCTGCGCGAGCAGGCACGCGCCGCCGGGCTGCGCGAGCAACGCGCCACCGCACTGGCCGAACTGGCGCGCGAGCTCTCCGGGGCGCTGCAGCTTGAACAGATCGCCGAAATCAGCCGCCGCCACTTGGGCAGCCTGCTGGACGCGCAGGTCGAGGTGCTCACGCCGGACCTGCAGGGGCGCCTGGGTGCCGCCGAGGGCAGCTCGGCGGATCTGGCGGTGGCGCAATGGGTGCTGGATCACCAGCAGGAGGCCGGAGCCGGCACGGCCACACTGGCCGCCAGCCCGGCGCGCTATCTCCCTCTGAAGGCCCCGATGCGGGTGCGCGGCGTGCTGATGCTGCAGATGGCCGACCTTGATCGTCTGCGCGAACCGCCCTTGCGCCGCTTCGTGGACGCCTGCGCCGCGCAGGTCGCCATGGCGCTGGAGCGGGTGCACTACGTCGAGGTGGCGCAGGACGCGCTGGTCAGCATGGAAGGCGAGCGCCTGCGCAATGCGCTGCTGGCTGCGGTGTCGCATGATCTGCGTACGCCGCTTACCGCGATGGTCGGGCTGGCGGGGGCGATTGAACAAGCCACCGACCTGCACCGGGCGCAAGGCATGGCCGCAACCCTGGGCGACGAGGCCGAGCAGCTCAGCCGCCTGGTGGGCAACCTGCTGGACATGGCGCGCCTGCAGACCGGTGGGGTGAAGCTGCGCAAGGAATGGCACAGCCTGCAGGAGGTGGCCAGCAGCGCGCTGCATCAGCTGCGCGCGCCGCTTGCGCGCTTTGTGCTCAAAGCCGATGTACCGGCCGATCTGCCGCTCATCGAGATGGACGCCCTGCTCATGGAGCGTGTGATCGTCAACCTGATGGACAACGCAGCCAAGTACGCGCGCCCCAGACCCTCCGCAGCCGACCCTGCGCCCCATGTTCACTTGCTGGTGCAGGCACGCGTGCACGTTCTGGGTGCGGCACAGCAGGAGGCACAGCTGATCATCCAGGACGATGGTCCCGGCCTGCCTGAAGGCGACCCGGCGCGCCTGTTTGAACTGTTCGCGCGCGGCAACACCGAAGACAGCGTGACCGGCGTCGGTCTCGGCCTGGCGCTCTGCGCGCTGATCGTCAAGGCCCACGGCGGAACCCTGCATGCCGAGCGTGTTGCACCGCATGGCGCACGCTTTGTGCTGACCCTGCCATCGGCCCGCCTCATCGAAGACACGCCCGGCGAGCCCAATGACGCCGATCACGGCGTTGACTCGGGCACACTGCGCACATGAATGCCTTGTCCGACCGCGTTCTGCTCGTCGAAGACGATGCGAGCATCCGCCGCTTCCTGCGTGCCGCGCTGGAAGACGAAGGCTTGCAGGTGAGCGAAGCCGACAGCGTGCGCCGCGGGCTCATCGAAGCGGCATCCCGGCAGCCGCAGCTCGTGATTCTGGACCTTGGCCTGCCTGACGCCGACGGCAAGCAATTCATTGTCGAGCTGCGCAGCTGGTCGGAGGCGCCGGTGATCGTGCTGTCAGCGCGCGACCGTGAACATGAGAAGGTTGCGGCACTGGACGCCGGCGCCGACGACTACCTCACCAAGCCCTTCGGCGTGCCGGAGTTGATGGCGCGGGTTCGCGCCCATCTGCGGCGCGGCCGCGGCGCGGCAACGAGCCACGGTCAGGTGGCGTCCTTCGGCGCAGTCCAGGTGGATCTCGCAAGGCACGAAGTCACACGGTCCGGAGAGCCGGTCCACCTCACCCCGACCGAGTTTCGACTGCTGGCCGCGCTCATCCGGGGCAACGGTCGGGTACTCACCCACCGGCAGCTGCTTCTCGAAGTCTGGGGGCCAGGCTATGCAGACCGTGCTCACTACCTGCGCATCTACATGGCGCAATTGCGGCAAAAGCTGGAGAGCGATCCTGCCCTGCCGCTGCATCTGATCACTGAGCTCCAGGTGGGTTACCGACTGGCCGGCCTGAATTGAGCCCTTCGGCAGCCCCGCTTGCTGCGCAGCTTCAATGCCGACGGCTTGAGAACGTCCGCACGAGACTGATGCCGCCACTCGGCGAGGCGATCATGTCGTCACGCTGTGGGGCGCTGCGCCCGGCCAGGTGCCCGCCGCACCGACAGGCCGATTTCTGTCCCGCTCAGCGACCGATTGCAGTGGCCAGTGCCGGAGTCCGGCCCGAACGGACCGCCCGTATGTGATTTTTCTGGCTGAAATCAATTGTTTCTTCTATTCGGTCAACCGGAAAATGCGCCGAAAGGCTCACCAATAAACCGAAGACCTTGAACGTATTGTTTGTATGTCTTCTGGCCGTTTTTGATCTTCATCTTGCACTGCAGCACGTTGTGATGCGTCATCACGGGCGCCACGACTCCGGCATGCACAGCAGGGCCTGCGCCAGCGGCGCGTCGGCTGCGAGCTGCGCGTCGGCCCGGGCGGCGGCCTCGGGCGAAACGTTCAGCCGGCTCAGGCGGGTCTGTGCGTCTTCCTGTTCGGAGCGCACGAAGGCCGGGTGCGCCATGGCCCAGCGCACCAGCGCCAGCCCGACCGCCGGGTCGGCGCCCGGCTTCTGCGCCAGCACGAGGCCGGCGCTGGCCACGCACTGCACGGCCAGGGGTTCGGAGCCCAGCTCGCGCCAGACGGCGAAGGCGGCGCGGATATCAGCCTCGGCACCAAGGGCGTCTGTACCGTGCGCCGCCGCGATGGCGGCGGCTACGCGCGCCCGGCACAGCAGCGCAGCCGCCTTGATGTGCGGCTCGCCATAGCGCACCGCGCTGTCCACCGCCAAATCGGCCTGGGTGAGGGCTGCGTCCAGGCGCCCCTGACACTCATGCACGAGCGCGATGTTGGTGAGCAGGTAGGGCTCATCGGCCAGACGCCGGGCGGCCCGGGCGGCGACCCGGCCTTCCTCCAGCACCGCCAGCCCTTCTTCGTAACGGCCCATGGAACGCAGCAGATTGCCCAGGCGAACGTGATGGCTCGTGTCCACGTGGGCATGGGGATCGGCGCGCATCGCGTCGAAGGCCTGCCGGTAGTGGCTCAGCGCCGCCTCGTAGTTGCCCAGGCACTTTTCGGCGAGCCCCAGCAGACAGATGGCATTGCTGAGTTCGGTCGGCGCCCGCCCGGCGGTCTGCAGCACCGCCACCTGCCGGCGGACGGCATCGCGCATGCCCTCGTAGTCGCCACGCATCCAATGCACCCGCGCCATTACAGACGATCCGGCGGCCTCAGCCTCGGGGTCGATCGGTGCGCCGCCATGCGCCAGCAGCGCGTGCGCCTGGGCTTGCGCGCGATCCAGCTGCCCCATGCCGAAATAGGCCTCGGCCAGCGCCACGCGCAAGCGCGGCCGCAGCGCCACCCAGGCCGCTGCACCGTCGGCATCTGCCGATCGGTCGGCACAGGCCATCGCGGTCTGCAGGCGCTGCAAGGCTTCGGGCCAGCGCGCATGTCCCACGAGTTGGCGCACCAGCGGACCCAGCACTGCGCCCAGCAGCTGCACGTCCGCACGCGCCACGGCCCAGTCCCAGGCGGCACGCAGATGGCCAGTGTGGTCGTCGTCCAGGGTCCTGGCGTGGATGAGCGTGCGCGCCACGTGCCGGGCATGCCGCTCGCGCACCTGCTCTGCGTCCTCGGCCAGCGGGGCGGCAAAGCGCAGGATCAGCGGATGCAGCGAAAAGCGGCCCTCCCCGTCGGCCCGCACCAGCGAGCGGTCCGTCAAGGCCGCCAGCACCGGCAGCGGCGCGGCCAGCACGGCGCGCAGCAGGGCACGGTCCAGCGGGGCGGGCAAGAGCGCCATCTGTGCCAGCACGCGCTGCTCGATGGCCCCGAGCTGCTGCCAGCTGCGCTCGAAGGCGGCGCGCACGCTGCGCTCCTGCGGCGTGCTGGGCTCCAGCAGCTCGACGGACGCCTCCAGCTCGGCCAGGATGTCGCGCACCGGCATCAGGCGGCGCCAGCCCGCAAGCAGCCGCAGCGCCAGCGGCATGCCTTCCACGGCATGCACCAGGCGCACCACCTCGGCCGCCTCCTGCGCCAGGCGGAAGTCTGGCGCCAGCGGCAGGGCGTGGCGCTCGAACAGGCGCACGGCATCGTTGGCGCGCAGCACCTCCACGTCGCGCTCGTCCTCGTCGGGCAGGGGCAGGCCGCCCAGTGGCAGGCGCCATTCGCAGGCCAGGCCCAGCGCCACGCGCGAGGTAGCCAGGATGCGCAGTGCCGGTACATCAGCCAGCAGCCGGTTCAGCGGCGCGGCCAGGGGCAGGTGTTCGAGGTTGTCGAGCACGAGCAGGCAGCCGCCGGTGTCCGCATGGGCAAGGAGCGGGTTCAGGGCCTGGGCGAGCGCCGCCCACGAGTCCGCCTGGGCGCGCAGGTTCAGGCCCAGGGCTGCCGCAATGCGTGAGGGCACATCATCCAGCGTGTCCACGCCGTCCAGCGCGACCCAGATGCCGGTGGCACCGGGCGCGTCGGCATCGGTCACGCTGCGCGCCAGCGCCGTCTTGCCCATGCCGCCGGGGCCGAGGATGGTGAGCAGGCGACAGTCCGGCCGCGCCAGGCGCTCGCGGATCAGCGCGAGTTCATGCCGGCGGCCGATCAAGCCGCCATCATCGGTTTGCGCGGGCCGGGCCAGGGCGTGGACAGGTTCGCCGCTGCGCAGGGCCGTACCGAGCTGCTGCAGGGCCGCCGAGGGCGCGAGGCCCAGTTCGCCCGCGAGGCGCTCGCTGTACCCGGCCAGCTGGCCGAGCGCCTCGGCCGGGCGCGCCTGGCGGCTTTGCGCCAGCACCAGCGCCTGCATGGCTTCATCGTCCAGCGGGTCGTGACGCAACAGGGCCTGGGCCAGGGCCTCGGCCGCCGCCGGGTCGCCCTCGTCTGTGCTGAGCACGCGCAACTGGCGCAGCGCCACGTCATGCCAGCGCGCTTCAAGACGGATTCGCTCGGTCATCAGCCAGTCGGCCCCGACCGCCGACCAGCCCCGATCCAGGCCCTGCAGCAGCGGGCCGGCGTACAGCGCCACGGCCTCGGCCAGGCGGCCAGCCTTGCAGGCCTGCTCGAAACGCTGCATGTCGGAATCGGGCGTCCAGCGCAGCATTTCGCCCTGCTGCTCGATGCCGGTCATGCCCTCCACACCCGCGATGCGCCGCGCCAGCAGCAGCACCTTGCGCAGGTTGCTGCGCGCCGCCTCGATGCCGCGGTCCGGGTAGAGCAGCTCGGCCAGCTCGTCGCGCGGCACCCAGCCGCCCTTCACGGCCAGGTAGGCCAGCAGCTGGTAGGGGCGCTCGGCCGTGAATGCCGTTTCGCGTCCGCCGACAGACAGGGCCGCAGGGCCAAGCAGGCGCAGCGCGATTGCGCTGGAGACGGGCGCGGGGTCGATCAGGGCCATGGCCGCCAAGTATCGCTGCAGCAGATTGCCTGAGACCAGACCGGCCCCCGCCTGCGTTTGCGGTATCGGCCGCAGCCCGGCGCCCGCAAGCGTTTCGCCCGGCTGTCGGGCGTACACCGCGACGAAACGCCGGCGAAACGCCCTCTGCCTACCTTGCATTCCATGCCGGCGCCGCCGGTGCCCGCCCCCAGGAGGCCCCTCATGAAGCACGCTCCAAAACCCAGACTCTGGCCCCTGCTGACGCTGCTGCTGGCAGCCTGCGGCGGTAGCGACCTGCCGGCAGGCATGGGCCCGGTCGGTCGGGCCGAGACGCCCGTTGCCGTGGCAGGGGTCGCCCCCCTGCTGGCCGATGATGGCAGTGTGCTGCCCAGTGCGCCGCAGGCCGTCCCCGCGGACGGCGGTGCGCAGACCCGGGCCGGTCGGTATGCCACGCAGGCCCAGGCCAGGCAGCTGGAGCAGGCCATGCCGGAGGGCCTGCTGCGCTACGCCCTGGTCGGCAGCGATGCAGACGCCATTGCGGCTGCGAGGACTCAGGTCGGCGCCCTGCTCAAGGACCGCGGCTTGCCAGCCGATGCCCCCGTGCTGATTGAAGGCACGGCGCTGCGAGCGAGCGCTGCACTGGTCGACCAGCTGGCGGAGGCCGGCATCCACAACACCTGGCTGGTGACGCGATGAACACGAGCGAACTGCGCGCCTGCCCCGGCGCACTGGCCACGCCGCACACCGGGAGCGAGCCGATCGATCCGCCGGCGGCACAGCGCACAACCGGCCCGCGCACGCGCTACCTGACGGTGCTCACCTGGGCGTTCACCCTCTTCAACTCGGTGCGGGTGTTCTCGTACATCCCGACGATCTGGGCCATCCACAGAAGCGGCGACTCCAGCCAGCACTCGCTGATCACCTGGCTGACCTGGCTCGGCGCCAACGTGACCATGAGCCTCTGGCTCTACGAGCACAACCAGCGCCGCTGCAACAAGGCCATCCTGGTCAACGCCGGCAATGCAGCGATGTGCCTGGTCACCTCGCTGCTGATCGCATGGCACCGCTTTTGAGTGGATGAAGGAGAACGTCATGATCACCTTGCACTCATCCGCCCTGAGTGAACTGCTGGGCTGGGCCGCTGCGCTGCTGACCCTGTGCACCTTCATCTGCAGCGACATGCGGCGCCTGCGCATGATCGCGCTGGCCGCCAATGCCAGCTTCATTGCCTACGGGCTTCATGCGCAACTGATGCCGGTGCTGGCGCTGCACCTGGCGTTGGTGCCCGTGAATCTGTGGCGGCTGGCCGATGCGCTGCGCCGGGAGGCGGCCGGGCGCGTGCCGCCGGGAGCACCTGGCGTCGCGGTTCAACGGGGGGCGGGCAACACCGCCGACAGCACGGCCAGCCCCGCAGCTGAATCCGGGCAGGTCACGCGCAAGGGCCGCTGCGCTTCAAGCACCCGGCGCCATGCCGCCAGCCGCCGCGCCCTGCCGGCGGGGATTCCGGGCTACCGCGCGCCTCGTGCACCGCACAGCCTGCATTGGCTGCAGGAGGCGCAGCAATGAACCCCGTACCTGCACCGAACACCCTGCCGACTGACGCAGGCGACATGGCGCTGCTGGCGCAGCTGGCCGACACGGCGCTCGACTATGTGGCCCGCGGTGCCCGCCTGCACGCGGCGCCCCGCTCTGCCGGACTGCACGAGGCCGGCTGCGCGCCGCTGCGCCGGGTGCAGGTGGCCCCGACCGTCCGTCGAACGCGCCGCAGCGCCAGCGCCGGGGTTGCGCGCATGCGCCGCTGACCGGGTGCGCGACAGGCAGCGCTTGACGCGCCCCCGTGGAGCGCGAAGACGCTCAGGCAGCGCTTGCGACAAGCGCCTGCGGCTCGAGCTTCAGCGCCTGCGGCTCGAGCTTCAGTTCCTGCATGGCATAGACGAGTGCGGCGTCCATCTGCTGGGCGTGCATCGGGAACCATTCGGCCAGGCCGAGCACCAGGCGCTCCAGATAGCCCTGCACCTCGTCCGCAGGCTCGTGCTCGATGCGCGCCAGCACGTCGCGCGCCACCTCCAGCACCTGGCGATGCTGCGTGAAGTGGCAGTTGCCGTCCTCGAAGCCCATGGCGCGCATCCAGGTCTCTTCCATGCCGAAGTGCGACTCGCAATGGCTGACGAGGGCCTGCAAGGCAGCAGATGCATTCGCAAAACCGGCGCTGCCGACTGTGGCTGGGTCCAGGCTGCGTTCCAGCGCGCCGAGCAGCTCGACGAACTCCTGGTGCGTGCTGTCCAGATGGGGCTCATTGAGCGCGAGCGCGTCGGACCAGGGCAAAGCAGACATGTTTCAGGCTCCGGGGTGGAGCCCGAAGTATCGCCGGGGCTGCACCCGTACGGCCTTGCAAGCCGGCCCCGATACACGCAGTGCACCGAATGGCCTCGACTCACATAACATGGCCGATACTGGTTTATTTAATTCAATTCATGCCACATCAACCCGGCCAAAAACCGCACCAGACAATCGATGCAGGCCAAATGCCATGATCCGCATGAATCCGGCCGATTTTGACCGAATCACATCCCGCGGAAGCGATAGTTGAAGGCCTGGCTGACGGCGATCTTGTCGCTGCGGCTCTTCAGCGAGAGCGTGATCTTGCCGAGGTCGTCGCGGTGCGCGCGGGCGATCTGGTCGGCGCGCACGATGGTGGAGCGGTGGACCTGCCACCACAGATCCGGATCGAGCTCCTCGGACAGTTCCTTGAGCGTCTTGCGGATATGCGCCTCGTCGTTCGCGGTGACGACCTTGGTGTATTTGTCTTCGCTCTGGAAGTAGATGATCTCGTCGATGCCGAACATCTTGATCGTGTCACCCACGTTTGCACTCACCCAGCGCAGGCGCTCGGCACGCGGCTTCAGCGTCTGGGAAATCTGCGCGACCAGCTGCGTGAGGTCGGCCGGCGGTGTGGCAATGCGCTCCTTCAGGCGCGCAACCGCCTCGCGCATGCGCTCCTCGCTCACGGGCTTGAGCAGATAGTCCACGGCGCGCGCATTGAAGGCCTCCACCGCGTATTCGTCATAGGCGGTGCAGAAGACCACGTGCGTCTGGCCGCTGGCGGCGCGGGCCACCTCGATGCCGGTGGCGCCGGGCATGCGGATGTCCAGGAAGGCGGCCTGCGGCCGGCGCGCGGCCAGCAGGTCGAGCGCCTCCAGGCCGTTCTCGGCCTCCAGAATCGTGATGCCCTCCCAGAGCCCCTTGAGCGTGGCGATCAGGTCGCGCCGCACCAGGGCTTCGTCATCGGCGATCAGGATGGTGGTCATACGTCGCAGTCCTCCAGGACAAAGGGCAGTTCAATCGTTGCAGCAAAGCCGCCTTCGGGCGGGGCCTTCATGATCAGTCGCGCGCGGTCACCGTACATGGTGGCCAGCTGCGTGCGGATGTTGCGCAGGCCGAGACCCGTGCCCGGCTTCTTCACGCCGCTGGTCTGCGCGGCCTCGAAGCCGATGCCGTTGTCCTGCACCGTCAGGCGCAGCACATGATCGTCGGCCTGGGCATGCACTTCCACATGCACCTCCACATGGCCACCCTCGGGCTTGCCCTCGATGCCGTGCTTGATGGCGTTCTCCACGAGCGTGATCACCATCAGCGGCGGGAAGTCGGCGCGGCGCAGCTCCTGGGGGACGTCGAGGTCAAACGTCAGGCGCTTGTCCATGCGCACCTTCATCAGTTCCAGATACGCACGCACGCTGTCGATCTGCGCCCCCACGGTGGACGAGTCGTTGATGCCGTCGTCGCGCATCTTGGGAATGCTCGCACGCAGGTAGTCGGTCAAGCGGTCGAGCAGGGCCACGGCGCGCTCCGGGTCCTCGCGGATCAGGCCACGCAGGCCGGCAAAGGTGTTGAACAGGAAGTGCGGCTCCACCTGGGCCTGCAGCACACTCAGGCGCAGCTCGGCCTCACGCCGAGCGTTCTGCGCTTCGGCCAGCACGCGGCGCCGGTTGGCCGCGGCCACCTTCACGTTCTCGCGGAAGTAGCTGATCAGCGCAAAGCCGCCACCGAGCAGGCTGAAGATCAGCAACTTGCCCGCTGCATTGAACACATGCACACCGATCTGCTCGGCCTTGCTGCGGTCCTTGAGCTTGAGCTTGGCCGCGGCCACTTCCGGCTGCTTGGCGAGCTCCGCTTCGAGGTAGCGGGTGGCATAGAAATCCGCGATGGCCGACAAGGCCACGCCAAACACCACGGCCGCCACCACGCCGATCGATTCGCGGCGCTGCGGCCAGCGCAGATAGCGCACCCCGGTGGCCATGGCTGGACCGATGAACAGCATGAACAGATAGGCAAACAGCAGCGCCGAGGCGGCATTGCCCGCACTGCCCCAATCCTGCGTGGCCACGCCGTGGCTGATCAGCAGCGCAGCCGCGCCGAGCATGATCGGCACCGAGAACACCAGGAAGCGCCCGCGCATCCACTTCAGGCTGAAGGTGGGATAGAGCCGGTAGCGAAACAGCCGGCCGAAGGTGGACACCACCACCTCGGCGGGTAGAGGCCGGTTCAGGGCAATGGGTTCGCCCGCGTCTTGAACTTGCGCATGATCCATGGGGTGCAAGCGTAGCAACGTCAGGCGCTCGCCCGCAGCGCCTTCAGGTTGAACGCCACACCAAGAAGATCAACTGCGGATTCAGCGCGATGAGCGGCCTGCGAGTTGACGCCGCGGCCACTCAGTCGTCCTGCTCAGGCCCTTGCTCCGGGTCGGCTTGCGGGACTGGCGCCGAGGCAGGGCGCAGCGCACTGCCCGGCGGCAAGGCGGCCCCGGCCGCATCGAAGGCGTCGGCGCGCTCGGGGTGGGCTGGGTGACTGCTCAGGAAGACAGGCGGCGGCCCGCCTGGTTCGTCGCGCATGAGAATCCGGAAGAACGCGCCCAAGACCGCGGGGTTCATGGCGTTCTCTTTCATCACCGCAATGGCATATGCATCTGCTTCGCGCTCAGCATCGCGTGAATAGCGCTGCTGCTCCAGAAAAGTGGCCGCGGTTGCTGCCACGGCCGAGAAGTCGCCCACATACACGCTGAAAAACAGACCCACAGCCGTCGTGCGTGCGAGGTTTCTCAATCCATGTCTGTATGCGACGTGACCGATCTCGTGACCGAGGACGCCCAGCACTGCGTCATCGGTGAATCGCTCCACCAATGCGTCGGTCAGCACGATCGTGCCGCCGGGCAGGGCAAAGGCATTGACCTCCTTGCCGGCATCACGAAAGACAAGCGTGGTCTCCCCGGCCGGCCGAGGCAGACCCGGAGGCAGCTTCAGAGCCTCGAATCGCTCGGCGATCGCCGCGCGCCGCGCCTCTGGCAGCTTGCTGGGCTTGAGTGCATGTTTGTCGAGCTCCTCCATCACGGCTTTGTCGATCGACTCCGCATAGTGCTGCGGCATCCACTGGGCAAACTGGTCAGCCGCAGCTGGCAACACGTATCGATAGCTCAGCGCCAGAAACACCGCGAAGACGACAGCGAGCAGCATGATGCTCGACGGTGATCTTGCCCAGCGTTCGACACGCCCCGGACGAGCGGGCAGCCGATCCACCAGATCGTTGATCGCCTGACCAGGCGCGATCTCGATGCACCCGGTACCGGCTGCACCACCATGGCTCGGCAGCTCGATCACCGCCGGTGCAAGGGCAAAGCGTTCGCGAAGACGCAGCGCCTTCAGGTCAAAGGCCCACTGCCCGTCTTGCCCGATCACGAGCAGGCGGCCGCCCGCCACATGCAACTTCACCGGCACGCCGCTCAATCGCTCGCCTGCGCTCGGAGCAAACATCATTGCGGCCGTCCCCGCAGAAGACGTGTTCTGGTTGAAGCCCGTCATCTCAGAACCCCATGTCTGCGCCGAAGAATTCGGCGGACTCGCTGCCGCCCGTTGTACCCGCCTGCTCGGCGGCAAGCGCGAACACGGCCTGCGCATCGCCGTGCCACCAGACGCTCTCTGCACGCATGCGGACGACCTGGATCCAGCCAAACGGTCGCCAAAGTCCACAGGTCAATAGCAGCAGAACAAAGTTCTTGAGATACAGACGAATCAGCGCGTCGGCCTGAAGATCGCAGTTGAAGGCGTGTTCGCCCAGTGCCGTCCACTGCCAGTTGAGCTTCTGCAAGCGCGCGATCAGGTACGGCGCGAACACGGTCCAGCCCAGGACACCCCCTAGCAGAATGCTGTACGGCCCAAGGCTGATGCCTGTCAGAGACTTGAAGGGTTCGGTCACCACGGCCAGCGCAATGCCGAACACAATGGAGGCAGCGATAAGCACCAGTACAGCCTTCAAGTACAGACCGTAGTACGACTCGGTGGGTACTGCGTTGGCGAAGCGCAGACTGCCCCAGCGCGTGTGATTGGCCAGCCAGCGCCGATAACGCGCATGCGCCCAGGGCGCAAGCAGCCACGGGCCCAGGGACACCGCAAGGAACACGCCTTCGTGCGTGTTGACCCACTCATCAAACTTCGACCCGGCGACTGCGTAGAACACGATCGCAGGCCCGATGAAGATCAGCACGGCCGGCAGGATGACCTTGTAGGCCTCGGTCAGCGAGCCATCAAACGCAAAGCACTGACCTCGATGCCGGGTGCGCGCCGCACGAAACCGCAGGCCCGACCACATGAGCCACGGGAACAGGGTTGCCAACGCCATCAGGATCAGTAGCGCAACCCACGCCGGCAGGTAGCCGTAGCCGAAGTACGCGGCGAGCAGCAGCGCAGCGACAACGCGGCCGCGCAGGATGGCCCACGGATTGGCGAGGTACTGGAAGCCCGCAGCCACCGCGCTCTGTCCGCCAAGCAGGGTGTTCCGATACACATACTCGACGCGCCGTACCTTGGCCCAGGCCGAGTAGATGCCCAGGGTCATGAAGGTCAGCGCCATGTTCGTGAACCAAATCCCGAAGTACTCGCGCCCCGTACCCACGAATCGGAAGCGCAGCGCTTCCAGCTGCGCACTTTCGGCCTCCGACAGATAGGCTGAAGCGGGCAGATCATCGTGGTGCATGTCCGGCCTGACATCTAGCCGGATGTTGCGCGTATCCGCGCTGGCATCGATCAAGTTGTCCATGGGGGCATGACCTGCTGAAGTGCGATTCCGTTCAGCGCCGGAACCGCTCGATGCGCTCCTCGGTGGGCGGGTGGCTGTTCAGGTACTCGGGCATCGGGTCGTCGCCGCGCTTCTTGCGCAGGGCCTCGAACATGTCGGCCACGGCAGCGCGACGCAGGCCCGAGGCATTCATGAAGTCGATCGCGTAGGTGTCAGCCTCGTACTCGGCCTCGCGCGAGTAGCCGGCGTGCAGCACCACGGTGGGCACGGTAGAGAGCACGGCGCTCACGTCACCCCAGATGACGAAGGCCACCGCGCCCAGGGCGCTGGCCTGGATCAGGCTGCGCATGATGTGGTCGTGATGCAGATGGCCAAGCTCGTGGGCCAGCACGCCGAGCACGGCGTCGTCATTGCCGGCGATCTTCACGAGCTCGTCGGTCATGACGATGATGCCGCCGGGCAGGGCAAAGGCGTTCGGCCCGACCTTGCTCTTGCGGAATTCCAGCCGGTAGCTCGGCCGCTGGTCCGCCGGCAGCGCCGTCTGCACGGCCTGCGCAAAGGCCGCCGCAAGCCGCTCCTGCTGTTCGCGCGGCAGCTGGCTCGGCGCGAAGTAGCTGCCATCGAGCTGCTGCATGACCTGCGTGCCCAGGGTCTGCTCGACCTCGGCCGGCACCAGCGGCGCGGCCAGGCGCGCAAACGCGGGCAGGCCCCAGAGGTAGCCGGCGCTCAGCACGGCAAGGGTCAGGACGAAGGCGGCGAGCGTGCGCGTCCAGCTCTGCTGCCAGCGCACGACGGCGCTGTCGCCATGACCTGCGGCACTGAGTGCTGCATCGAGCGCGGCGCGATCTTCGGCTTCGATGCTCGCGCCATCGGCAAACGCAACGCGCCGCGGCCCATGCCGCGTGCGCTCGCCGATCTCGACCTCGGCCCAGGGCACGAGGCGCTGCACCCCCTCACCGAGGATCGACACGCCGGCGGGGCCGACGGAGACCTCCACGCTCACGCGCCGGGTGGAGCGGCCATCGAGATAGGCGGCAGCAATGCGGTGCATGGGTTGCCTACAGGCCGATGTCGAAGTCCATCAGGTCGGCCATGCCCTCGCCCGTGGCGTTGGCCTGGCTCTGCGTGTCGGCCACGAAGTCGTCGAGCGATCCATCCGGGTTCAGGGTCAGATGCTCGGCACGCAGGCGCGCCCAGCGCACCGCCGCAAACGGAATGAACAGGCCGAGCGTGAACACGATGCCCAGCAGATTGGTCACGCCCACAAAGGCCGCGCGGCCCAGCGGCACCTGCGCCTCGAAGGTGTGATCGCCCAGCGCGGTGTGGTTCCACGTGGTGTTGAAGAGCATGGCCTGCATGATGGGCCCGATGGCCATGAACGCGAGATAGATCCCGAGGATCAACAGGATCGGCAGAAAGGCCATCGCGGCGCCGGCAGGCTCCCCGCGCTTGGCTCCGGCAAGAACGGCACCGAACACCACGGCGGTGACGATGCCGCCGACGATCAGGACCACGAAGGGCACGAGGTACGCCTTGTAGAACTCCGTGGCGCAATTGCTGAACTTGAAGCCGGTGGCACCGAAGCGGGCATTGTTGTGCTGCCACTTCTTGATCTGATGGTGGGCGAAGGGCAGCATCAGGTAGAGCGTGAGGCCGGCGAGGATGGGCCAGAGCAGGAAGGTCTTGTAGGCCTGGCCCGCGCTGCTGCCGAAGCCGAAGCGCACGCCGCGCCAGCTGGAGTTCCAGGCGCGGAACTGCAGGCTCTTCCAGAGCAGCCAGGGCAGGATGGCCGCCATGCCCAGCAGCGCGACAATCGCCAGCTCGGGGCTCCAGTGCAGCAGCACGTTGTAGACGACGAACAGACCGAAGGCGATCAGGCGCCCCTTGAGGATCGAGATCGGATTGCCGTGATACTCGAAGCTGGAGCCCGCCACGAGCGTGTTGTTGTAGAAGTACTTGGTCCGCCGGACCTTGGCCCAGGCGGAGTAGATGCCGATGGTGATGATCGTCAGCAGCAGGTTGACGATCCAGATCCGGAAGTACTCGCTGCCGCTGCCGGTGAACTCGAAGCGCTCCGGGCGCGGCGTGAACACGGGCATGGCGGCCGGCTGCACCTCGGGCGCAGCCTCGGCGCGAGGCTGCATCGGTTCAGTGGGCGGAAAGGAAGAATCATTACCTTGCGACATCAGACCCCCCTGCGGGCTGCGTTTTTCTGGTCGGTTTCAGGGCCGCTGGCCGTGGCCGCAGCGCGCGGTGCAGCGTATCAAAGCGATTGGCGGACGACGTGCCCAGGCATGCTCAGTTTCGGTGATGCTGCAACACCCGATGCGGGTCGACCGGCGGCGCGTTCCGCAGCTCAATGCGCGGATGAAGCCACGGGGCGGGCTGCGGGTCCGGCCGCTCGGCGGCGCAGCCGGCCCACCGCGGCCCTGCTGGCTGCCCTGGCCCTGCTCTGTGCCACAGCCGCTGCCCCTGCAGCGCTCGCCGCCAGTGACGGCACGGAGGGCAAGCGCATCAGCGGCCGCGTGATGAAGGTGCTCGATGGCGACACCTTCAGTTTCTCCACAGCGGCGCGCGAGCGCTTCGTGGTGCGCTTTTCCGCCATCGACACGCCCGAGCAGCTGCAGCGCGGCGGCAGCGAGGCCACCCGCACCCTGCGCGAGCTGTTGCGCGCCAAGCCCGTGAGCGTGGCCTGCTACAAGCGCGACGAACGCGAGCGCCGCATCTGCCGCGTGTTCAACGCCCGTGGCGACGTGGGCCTGCAGATGCTGGAGGCTGGTGCCGCCTGGCACTTCCGGCGCTTCGAGAGCGAACAGACCGCAGCCGAGCGCACCGCCTACCGCGCCGCCGAAGACCGCGCCCGCCGCGCGCGCCGCGGTCTGTGGGCCCAGCCCAACCCCATGCCGCCCTGGGACTGCCGCGACCGGCTGCGCAACATGGAGCGCTGCGACTGAACTTGCGCAGGCCATCCCGTGTTCCCGCTTGCTGCATGCGGCTTCGCAAGGCATTCGCCTGAAGACGCGCTCCTGGTGCGGACCTTCAGGCCCATGCCTTGGAGAATGGCTCTGGACAAGCGGGAATGGGTAGGTGGTACTTCGCAGGAAGTGCGAGGGCCATCGCAACTGCCGCAACCCCACCCCGACCCTCCCCTGCGCACAGGGGAGGGCGTTGAGTCGCCAGACGCGAACACTGCAGTAAACGCCCAAAGAAAAACCCCGCCGAAGCGGGGTTTTCTTGGCGGGCGGATTGCAATCAACCCGGCTCGCGATTTGGGCCGCGAGGCAAGCCACGAAGCCGCAGCAATGCAAATGGCCCTGCTTTCGTGGGGCAATTTGTGGTGCTTCGACGGTTTCGCATCGACGCGGCATGCGCCTGCCGGGCTAGGCGCGACGGCGCAGAGCGAAAACGAAAAACCCCGCCGAAGCGGGGTTTGTTCCTGGCGGGCTGAGAGCAATCAACCCGGCTGAGGATTTGGGCCGCGAGGCAAGGCGCGAAGCCGCCGACAGTACGAGTAGTACGGCCAGGCTGAGCAACGCCGCATCGCGGCCCAAAGACCAGCCGGTGATTACATGTCCATGCCCATGCCGCCCATGCCACCCATGCCGCCGGGCGCAGCAGCCGGCTTGTCTTCCGGCAGCTCGCCGACCATGCAGTCGGTGGTCAGGATCAGCGATGCGACGGAGGCTGCGTTCTGCAGGGCGGTGCGGGTGACCTTGGTGGGGTCCAGCACGCCTTGCTCGACGAGGTCGCCGTACTGGCCGGTGGCGGCGTTGTAGCCAAAGTTGCCCTTGCCATCCAGCACCTTGGCCACGACCACGCTGGCTTCGTCGCCGGTGTTGGCGACGATCGTGCGCAGCGGGGACTCCATGGCGCGCAGCACGATCTGGATGCCGGCGTCCTGGTCGTCGTTGTCGCCCTTGAGGTCCTTGATGGCCTGCTTGGCGCGCAGCAGTGCCACGCCGCCGCCGGGGACGATGCCCTCTTCCACTGCAGCGCGGGTGGCGTGCAGGGCGTCTTCAACGCGGGCCTTCTTTTCCTTCATTTCCACTTCGGTGGCGGCACCGACGCGGATCACGGCCACACCGCCGGCCAGCTTGGCGACGCGCTCTTGCAGCTTCTCGCGGTCGTAGTCGCTGGTGGCTTCCTCGATCTGCACGCGGATCTGCTTGACGCGGGCTTCGATGTTCTTGGCATCGCCGGCGCCGTCGATCAGGGGGGTGTTTTCCTTGGCGAGCTCGGCGCGCTTCACACGACCCAGATCCTGCAGGGTGGCCTTTTCCAGGGTCATGCCGGTCTCTTCGGAGATCACCACGCCGCCGGTCAGGATGGCCATGTCTTCGAGCATGGCCTTGCGACGATCGCCAAAGCCCGGGGCCTTGACGGCGACGGTCTTCAGGATGCCGCGGATGTTGTTCACCACCAGGGTGGCCAGGGCTTCGCCTTCGACTTCCTCGGCCACGATCAGCAGGGGCTTGCCGGCCTTGGCGACTTGCTCCAGCACCGGCAGCAGATCACGGATGTTGCTGATCTTCTTGTCGTAGAGCAGCACGAAGGGGTCGTCGAGAACGGCGACCTGCTTGTCCGGGTTGTTGATGAAGTAGGGCGACAGGTAGCCGCGGTCGAACTGCATGCCTTCGACGACTTCGAGTTCGTCGGCCAGGCTCTTGCCGTCTTCCACGGTGATCACGCCTTCCTTGCCGACCTTGTCCATGGCGTTGGCGATGATCTCGCCGATGCTGGAGTCGCTGTTGGCGGAGATGGAGCCGACCTGGGCGATTTCCTT
>JAIXTA010000129.1 GCA_027484405.1 Burkholderiales bacterium | reverse complement strand
GTCCATCAGGCCATCGGCCAGTGGTGCCGAATCGGCGATACCGACGGAGGCCACCGTGTCGAAGATGCCCAAAAACCGGATATTCAGCGCGGCGCCGGCAATCTGCCCCTGCGACGCGATTTGAAGCCACTTGCTGAACACGCGGGCCTTTGCAGCGCCACGCGAAAAGCCAAAGATGGAGACAGTGACCCTGGTGATGGCGGGCTTCCTGTTCTTGAGCTGTTCCGAGAGCTTCGCATCAAGCTGTTTGAAGATGCTCTTGAGCTTGTAGTCCCCTAAGCGCCAAAAGGTCGCTAGTCCCGACCAGACGCTTGTGGCGTACTTGGTCATCTCCTCGTCGTTGAGCAGGGGCGCTTTCGTTACAGACAGGCACACCGCGTTATAGACCTGCAGCAAGGCAAAGTGGATGCGTGCTTCACCGCCGGCAGCAAACGCTTTCCCGCTGCTGCTTTCAGCCATTTCGCCGATCTGAGCAAACTTGGTGCCGACCCCAGGGATGTAGAAACCAAAGGTCATCTCACGATCGTTCTTGTGCGCCTCGAACAGCGTCACCACATTGGAATGCGACGGTACGGCTGCAGACTTGTCCCGATCCATGTTGTTGTTTGTGCCGTCAAAGAACACACCCACCTCAATGTCTCGGCAGCAATTCAGCCCGCTGGTGGAACTGGGGTCAACGCTGGCAGCACGACGCGCAAGTTCACGCGGCGTGGGCTCTCGATCAGCACGATTGAAGTTACCGGGCTGAGACGGGTTGGCCTGCTGGCCTTTCGGGTTGTCCCACCAGTCGCCATTTGTTGCGGTGGGCAGGTACTTCAGGTCCGCCGACCAGGTCATGGGCTTACCAGGACCGTTCAAGCCTGCGGGATCGGTCCATGTCAGGATCTGACGACCGTCCGGCTCGATGTAGCACTCGCCGGTGAAATGCGTGGGGGACTTGAACCAACGGCACCATCGCCGCCGGGACTCGGGCTCGAAACGAAACTGGTACCACCCTGCTCGAAACGCCATAGCTCTGAATCAGTGAAGGTTCATAAGGATCGGTGGGTGTACCTGTTCAAGGCTTCTGCGCAGGGGCACCCTCAGGGCGAGCGGGGCGGCCGGGTCCCGGATAGTCAGGGTGCCCTGGATCGACCGGCGCGATGATCACGCGAACTTTTCTGTCCGGCAGGAAGTGCACGTGAAGTGTTCCGGGGCGGTCGTACTTCTCGACCTGGACCTCCTGCTCATGCCAGACCGGCTCTGCATCCTTGCCGACGGTGCTGGGATCAGCGCTCGCCGTCGCCCAACGGACTTTGACCTTGAAATCCGCGGTCCACTTCAATGGATATTGAACGCAGCACACTGACCCACTAGGAAGATAGGGATAGACGTTGCTTCCCCAGGCATCCCCGACGAAGAATCGCCGGATGAACTCGTTGGTATGGTTCCAGCCGACGATCGTCGCCGTGCCCCCCTGCTTGCTTGATCCCATCGCAGCTCCTTGCGCGCAGATGACACTCAAGACGACCGCAGCACACGCCGCGAACCATTTGGACAACCGTATGTTGCTCATGTCCTGCTCTCCTCAGACCTTTGCAGATGCAAGGCGATGCGTACCGCCTGCGAGTTCGAGATCGGCCCACGTATGCTCGGGCCAACCTTGCATGAGGTCGGTGAGGCTCGCCCCATTTGCCACGTGCGTCCAAGTGTCATTCAGTGAGCGGCTTTTGTCGAAGTCCCGCCCGCAGGACAAGCTCAACACGAGAAACTGGAACCGGTCGCGTGCTACTGTCACCTTGTAGGCGCTGGCACGCTCCAAGTCCTCAGCTAAGCGTGCATGAAACGCCGCTCGGTCATCCGCGGGTACGAGCTCTGGGGTGTTCGACAGCAGCAGGGCGAACATGGAGTCAGCTTCGGCAGCTGCGATGAGCCTGTCGGTCTGAACCCGGTCAAATAGGATGCCGGTCTGCGTCATCACTGCACGGTCTGGCGCAGGCGTATCTGCAAGCTGCACGCTGCACACGTGTCCGCTCCGGTTGAAGTAGCGCCACTCGGCCATATGGCGCGCAATCCGCGCACGCTGCGACACACTCATCGATTGCAGCAGATCGGGCAGTACGCGGGTGTCGGCAAAGCGGGCGTACACCTTGACGTCATCTTCAACGACCGCTTGTGCAAGCCACGCCAGGTCTGCGCAGAGTGCCTGCGCGCTGGACACCGAACAGAACCAGCTCATGGCAGGAGCGAGTCGATCGATATCGCCAAGCTCCTCAAGGAGTGCCTGCGTGGCATGCCGCACGGGCGGCAGCTGCAACAAATGAGGCGCCTTGCTGCGGTACACCGACAAGCTGCTGTCCGACAGCGTATTGAAGATCTCCGCACCATAGCCAAATGCAATCGCTTGCACACGATCGAAAGCGATCAACGCGGTATCGACAAGCAACCAACCTTGCTCACCGGCTTGCGTCAACCACGCCGCTTGATCGTCCAGCGCGTTCAGATCGTGGGGGTTCGTCGCAAAGTCCAAGTTCGACGACCTCATCACGCCAGTGCAGCGAACGGTGAACCGGTCTTGGCAGCCTTGAGCATGCATTCGACACAGACACTCTCGGGAAATGTCGGCAGCTTGGGGGTCTTGCTGGCCCCACCGACATACTTGAAGTTTGCAGCCTTGACGGTGAACGTACCGGGCATCCCAAGCTCGATGTTGCCGCCTGCAATCTTGATGTAGGCGCCACCCGACTCCACCAGCGTCACGTGCTCCTTGGCCTCAATCAGGACATGCTTCTGGGAGGCGGTCAGGTGAATCGATTGCTCTGCGTTGACGACCGTATCGTTGTGCTGACTCTGAACCAGCACCTTGCCTTCGTTCGCGATGGCGTGGATTCCACCAGTCTGCGCAAAGATCCGCGCCCCAGTACCGGCGTGGACATGCGCCTGTTTGGCTGCAGTCACCTGGACGTTCTTCAGGCTGACGGCTGACATGTGATCCCCCGCCATCAGTGTGAGGCTCTTGGGCGTCGTCGCCGCGATCCCGGACGGACTGTGCAAGGCGAGCTGGTTCGCCGTCGGGTCGGCGGCATCTTGCTCATTGTTCGCGCCGGTGCCCAAGCCCTTGATCTCCTTGGTCTGCCGCTCCTGAAGTGTGTAGTCGTGACCGTCGTCTGCCTTTTCGTCCTTGTTGGTCGATGCAAGATGGGTCTTGGCGTTGTCACCCAACTGCTTGACGATGGCCAGTGCCTCTTCCATGCAGCGAATCAGCTCATGGCGATCTAACGCACCGCCAATGGCCGCAGACCGTCCATCGGTCGTGATCAACAAGCCTTTGGCGGCGCGCAGCGCCCCCCACTCATCCGTGCGAAGCTCGAACCCCTGCCCGCGAGGCTCGGCGGACGGCTTGTTCACACCGCCCGCCTCCTCCGCACTGTCCGCGCGAGGATGCACCAGATACCCCAGGTTCAGCTGGGTGGCTCCTTCGGTACTGGCCAATTGGGTGCGGACCTGCCCGGTGCTGTCATCGAATAGCAGCTGGTTGTAGCCCCCGCCGCCCAGTTCCTTGGACTTGAAGCCCGCCAAAGCCTGATTGCCGGGGAGATTGCCCGCGCCGCTGAACGCGACGGGCCGGTTCTCTCCGTTGTAGACACGGCCCGTGACCAGCGGTGCATCCGGGTCGCCGTCCACAAAGCTGACCGTGACCTCTTGCCCGACACGCGGCAGGAACTGCGCCCCCCAGCCCGCACCCGCCCAGGGCAGGCTGACACGCAGCCAGCAGGTGTCGCTGCCATTGCGCTGTCCGTATCGATCCCAGTGAAACGCAACCTTCACTCGTCCGTGAGCGTCGGTGTGGATCTCGCTCTGACCATTGCCGACCACGCGTGCGGACTGAATCCCGCCGATCTTGTGGCGCTGAGTCACGCGCGGTGGACGGAACGGCAGCTTCTCGGGCTGAGCCTGAAGTTCGCAGGCGAAGTACGCCCCACCTGCGGCATTGACGAGCTCTGGACACTGCGCCGCCAGCTGTTCGGCACTGATGCCTTCATAGTTGGCGTAGACAGCGGTCACGCGGTGCTGGGTGATGAGGTAGCGCCCGTTCATGGCGCCCTGCGCGTGCTTCTGCAGGGTGAAACATCCACCGGCGTACAAGCCTCGGGCGCTGGTCGTGCCCCGGAAGGTCTGTGTCAGCGCACCGAGCGCCTCCAGTCCGACCTGCGCCTGATGCTGGGCATCGCTTTCCTCGCGGCTCTCCTTGTGGAACTGGCCTGGTGCAGCAAAGACCTCCGTGTTTGGCACGCCGAGTCGCGCTGCCTGCTCTTGCGCAGTGCGCTGGTCGGTGCGGACCTGGCCGGGCGTCAGCCAGGCGTAGTCACTGACCACGAGCTTGGCGCTGGCCACTTGCCGAGCGGCCCGCCAGTCGGTGATCGACTGCTCGTCCTCGCGACGGCGGGCGACCTGCGTGTTGAACGGGACGGACTCGTAGCCGGGACAGTCGATGTGCTTGGCGATCGAGTCGGTGAAGACCACCGTGTGACTGCCTGCGTCGTGTGCAACGTGGTAGGTGATGCCTTCCAGCTCGCACAGCCAGTTCACGAAGTCCAGATCGCTCTGGGCATACTGGACGGTGTAGGGCCGCTTGGCGTAGGGGTGGGTGAGCTTGAACTCGGTCTTGGCAATCGGGTGATCGGCGAACACCGCCTGCAGGATCTCGGGCACCGTCTGGTCCTGGAAGATCTTGCAGTCGGTCGTCAGGCTCAGGAACCACAGCCAGGGTCGCAGCTCGACTTCGTAACGAACGTAGCGACCGATCATGTCAAGCTGCCGGGCAGCAGCCACCATGCCGTCCATCAAGCGAACGGACTCGTCGGCCAGGTTCAGGCGTACTTCGCTGGTCAGGTGCTGGCCGAGCAGACTGTGCAAGTCCACGGCGGCATCCAGGCTGAGAAATTGCAGGGTGCTCGCCTGCGTGCTGTTCAGGCGCTCGGTGTGTTCGAGACGGTGAAACAACAACGGCGACTTGGCGACGCCCGCAGGCGCGCGCAGCTGCGCGAACGGCTTACTCATGGACTGATCCCCTGCCGGCGCTGCGACATCGGGGAGGAGAGGCGCAGGCTGGCTTGCTATGGATGCAAGTCTATGGAGATCGCTGTAGGTTTGTCTCAGTCGAAAATCACTTGAACGGGGTAGCGGCGGCCGTCGGTGCAGCCTGCGACACCTTCCGTTGCAATTGCCGATACGCCACAAGGCGCCTATGTGACGCAGCGCGACGTGTGAGAGGCCCCATCTATCGCGGGCGTTCATCAGCACGCGCCTGCCTTGAGCAATGCTCGGCTCACCGGCCCAGCCCTTCATCAACGCAGAACGCCTCTCCCGCAATTCGCCGCGTCGGGAGGAGTCATCGTCGTTGTTATTGCTGGGGTGCAGGAACACGTCTTCGCAACTTCATGCGGACGGCGTGTGCAGTCGGTACGCCCTTCTCGAAACATAGGAAGGCATCGTGGCACTCTGTTCTCGAAAGCGCAGTGCGGTATCGCGACACGCAGAGGCATGGCTCTCCAGACTGTCATGACTCATCGCCCCGGCCGCACAAACGCCTCGCGCGCGAGCTCCACGTCCTCACGCACATGGCAGCCATGCAGATGGTCGTTCACCATGCCCATGGACTGCATGAAGGCATACATGGTGGTGGGGCCGACGAAGGAAAAGCCGCGCTTCTTGAGGTCCTTGGACAGGGCGCGGGATTCGGCGCTCTCGGTCAGGGTCATGGCGACTTCGGGGGTGAGGCGTTTGGGGCGGCTCGACTTGGGCGCCTCGAATTGCCAGACGTAGCCCGCGAGACTGTCCCTGCTTTCAAGCAGGGTGCAGACCTGCCGCGCGTTGTTGATGGCGGATTCAATCTTTCCGCGATGGCGGACGATGCGCGCGTCGCCGAGCAAGCGTTCAACATCTTTCGCGCCAAAGCGGGCAAGCGTGGTGAAGTCGAAGCCGGCAAACGCCTCGCGAAAGGCCTCGCGCTTGCGCAGGATGGTGAGCCAGGACAGGCCGGACTGGAAGCCCTCCAGCACCATCTTCTCGAACAGCCGGCGGTCGTCGGCCACAGGCCAGCCCCATTCGGTGTCGTGATACTGCATGTAGTCAGGCAGCTCGCCGCACCAGGAGCAGCGCTTGCGGCCGTCGGCGTGGTCTTGCAGGGAAAGCGGCATGGTCGGGGTCGCGCTGGCGGCTCTATGGCTGGGTTGCGCACTGTAGCGACTGGCTGGGCGCCTGGCATGCCGAAAGCTGCTGATCCGCTGCACCCTGCCGACTTCACTGCCCACTGCGGGGCCTGCGCGAGCGTGCCGCGCCGGAATCTCGCTTGTCCGGCGGTGAGCCCGGGGGTTCACGACGCACCGCATCATGCGGGGCGAAGGGCGAGCGCCTTACCGCGCAAGCTCGCACTGCCAGGATCGCTTGTCGGATGCGCCTTTCCAGCCCAAACGCCTCGGAAAGCCTCATGAATGCTGGATCTACGCGAACGGGATTCGTAGAAGTCCATTTGATGCGGGTTTCCAGCCAAAAATGCCTGGAAAGCCGCGCCAGACAACCGGTTTGTGGCGCAAGGCCTTCGCGCTTGCGGGCGCTCAGTCTTCAGGCGGCGGCAAGCTGTGCTTGCCGAAATCCCGCCTTCAGCACCAGACAAGCGAGACCGCCTGCTCGTGCCACCTCTGATCACACCCCACCCGTGCTCCACAGCTTCAAGCACCGCATCGTCCAAGCGAGTCTGCTACGTGAGCAATCCATGTGCCGGGACAGGCGCTTCGAGCGCGCGGCGCGCCACGCCGAAAACAACACGGCCCGCCAGAACATGGCGGGCCGCAGACAGACACACCGCAGCGGCTAGAAGTGCACGCCGCGCAGCAGTTGCTGGAAGGCCACCTGATCGGCGCTCAGTGACGGCGGCTTGCTGCCGTCCTTGGCGCCCTTGGCAGCGTCGCTGTCCGGGAACATGCGGAAGCTGGTATTCATGATGATCTGCGCGATCTTCGGCGACAGCGCGTGCAGCACCTGGCCGGTAATGCCCAGGCGGGTAGCGATGCGCGCAGGCTTGTAGACCACGGCCTCGGCGATCAGGTCGGCCGCCTCTTCCGGCGAGAGCGTGGGCACGTTGTTGTAGAGCTTGGTGGGCGCGATCATGGGCGTGCGCACCAGGGGCATGTTGATGGTGGTGAAGCTCACGCCCTGATCCGCAAACTCGGAGGCCGCGCAGCGGGTCCAGGCATCCAGCGCTGCCTTGGAGGCCACATAGGCCGAGAAGCGCGGCGCGTTGGTCAGCACGCCGATCGAGCTGATGTTCACTACATGGCCGCGGCGCTTGGCGACCATGCCCGGCAGCAGGCCCATGGTGATACGCAGGCAGCCGAAGTAGTTCAGCTGCATGGTGCGC
>JAIXTA010000059.1 GCA_027484405.1 Burkholderiales bacterium | reverse complement strand
CGACGAGGAGCTCGCGCAGCTGCTGGCCTGGTTTGGCGGCAGCCTCGCGCCCGCGCAGCAGGACTTTGCCCGCACCGACCATCTGCAGGCCATTGCCGCGCTGATGCAGCGCTTTGATCTTGAGCTGCTGGTCGTCACACGCGGCGCGCAGGGCTATGCCGCGTTTGGCCGAGCACAGCATGGCAGCGCCGGACTTCTTGCCCGAGGCAGCACGCCCCCGGTACAGGTGACAGACACCGTCGGTGCGGGCGATGCGTTTTCCGCCGTGCTGCTGGCCGGCTTGCTATACGACTGGCCGCTGGCCACCGTGCTGGCGCGCGCCGCAGACTTTGCCGCCATGGTCTGCACCCTGCGCGGTGCCGTGGCCGCCAGCCCCGCGCACTACGCGCGCTGGCGCACGCAGTGGTTCGGCCAGCCTGCAGCGCGTGCGGAGCACGCCGCCTAGAACACTTCACGCCAAGGACACACCCGCCCCATGTCTCACAGCCCGCTCAAACCGCATCTGAGCTTTTCTCAGATCCTGAGCATGAACTTCGGGTTCTTCGGCATCCAGTTCAGCTTCGGCCTGCAGCAGGCCAACATGACGCCGATCTATCAGATGCTTGGCGCCGAGGGCAAGGCCCTGCCCCTGCTGTGGCTGGCCGGTCCGGTCACGGGTCTGCTGGTGCAACCGATCATCGGCGCAATGTCGGACCGCACCACGCATCGCTGGGGCCGACGCACGCCCTACTTCCTGTACGGCGCGCTGATCTGCTCGCTGGGCCTGCTGGTCATGCCCTTCTCGCCAGCGCTGTGGTTTGCCGCGAGCCTGCTGTGGATTCTGGACGCGGCCAACAACGTCACCATGGAGCCCTACCGCGCTTATGTGAGTGACCGGCTGAACCGGGATCAGCATTCGGCCGGCTTTCTCACGCAAAGTGCCTTCACAGGGCTGGCGCAGACCACGGCCTACCTGGCACCGAGCATTCTGGTCTGGCTGGGCATGAGCAAGACGGCGCAGGCGCCCAACGGCATTCCGCTCATCGTGGTCAGCGCCTTCATGATCGGCGCGCTGCTGTCCTTCACCACCGTCTACTTCTCGATCAAGAAGGTGCCGGAGCTGCCGCTCACCGAGAGCGAGCGCGCCGAGCTTGCCGCCAAGCCGCGCACCGTGGGCGCCATCTTCGGAGAGATCTGGGACGCCATCTTTACCATGCCGCCCACCATGCGCCGTCTGTGGTGGATGGCGCTGTTCCAGTGGTACGGAATGATGTGCTACTGGCAGTTCATCGTGCCCTCGGTGGCCAAGAGCGTCTTCGGCGTGACGGACCCCAAGGCGCCGGGCTATGTGGATGCCGTGCTCACCAACGGGCAGATCGGCGGCTTCTACAACTTCATCGCCTTCATCGCGGCGTTTGCCATGGTGCCGCTCACACGCCGCTTCGGCGCCAAGATCATGCACGCCATCTGTCTGAGCGCAGCCGCGCTCGGCATGTGGATGCTGCCGGGCATCCATGACAAGGCCATGCTCTTCATCCCCATGCTGGGCGTGGGGCTGGCCTGGGCCAGCATCATGGGCAACCCCTACGTGCTGCTGGCCGGCAGCATCCCGCCGGAGCGTGCCGGGGTCTACATGGGCATCTTCAACATGTTCATCGTCATCCCGATGATCATCCAGATGCTCACCCTGCCGCTGTTTTACGAGCGCCTGCTCGGCGGCGACCCCGGCAACGTGATCCGACTGGGCGGCGCACTGCTCGCCTGTGCGGCCGTCGCCGTGCTTTTCGTCAAGACCACAGACACCGAACCCGCTGCGCTGGCGGGCACGCGGGCACCCCACTGAGCCTGCATCGCAAAGAAACAGCTCGCATGAAAAATCAGGTTCAACTCATCACCTACGTCGATCGCCTGAGCGGCGGCGACCTCAAGGCCCTGCATGGTCTGCTGAAAGGCGAACTGGGCGGCCTGTTTGGCGGCGTGCATCTGCTGCCCTTCTACGACCCCATCGACGGCTCCGATGCCGGCTTCGACCCGATCGACCACACGCAGGTGGATTCGCGTCTCGGCACCTGGGCCGACATCAAGGCACTCACGGCCGATGTGGATGTGATGGCGGATGTGATCGTCAATCACATGAGCAGCGAGTCCCCGCAGTTCAAGGACTTCTCTGCGAAGGGCAGCATGTCCGAATACAACGGCCTCTTCCTGACCATGGAGGCCGTGTTCCCCAAGGGCGCCACAGAGAAGGACCTGCTCGCCATCTACCGCCCGCGGCCCGGCCTGCCCTTCACCTTCACCACGCTCAAGAACGGCGAGAAGCGCATCCTCTGGACCACCTTCACGCCGCAGCAGGTGGACATTGATGTGCGCCACCCCGCGGGCGCGGCCTACCTGCACGGCATTTTGAAGACCCTGGCCGAAAGCAACGTGAAGATGGTGCGGCTGGACGCCGTGGGCTACGCCATCAAGCGCGCCGGCGCGAGCTGCTTCATGATGCCGGAGACCTACGCCTTCATTGACGAGTTCGCCAACCAAGCGCGCGGCTTCGGCATCGAGGTGCTGGTGGAGATCCACAGCTATTACCGCACGCAGATCGAGATCGCCAAGCGCGTGGACTGGGTCTATGACTTCGCCCTGCCGCCGCTGGTGCTGCACGCCTTTGCCTTCAAGACCGCGCGTGCGCTCAAGGAATGGGTGCGCATCCGCCCCAACAACGCACTCACCGTGCTGGACACGCACGACGGCATCGGCATCATCGACATCGGCGCCGACAGCGCAGATCGCGCCGGCAAGCCCGGCCTGGTGCCCCCCGCAGAGCTGGACCGTCTCGTGGAGATCATTCACGAAAACAGCCGCGGAGATAGCCGGAAAGCGACAGGCGCCGCCGCCTCCAACCTGGATCTCTATCAGGTCAACTGCACCTTCTACGACGCCATGGCCCGCGACGACGCGCGCTACCTGCTCGCCCGCGCGATCCAGTTCTTCCTGCCCGGCGTGCCGCAGGTCTATTACGTGGGCCTCTTGGCCGGTGAGAACGACATGGACCTGCTCGAGCGCACCCGCGTGGGCCGCGACATCAACCGCGAGTACTTCACGCCCGACAGCGTGCGCGCCGCACTCGGCAAGGCCGTAGTGCAGGCGCTCTGCGACCTCATCCGACTGCGAAACACACACCCCGCCTTCAATGGCCAGTTCGAGCTGCTTTCAAGCAGCGACGACCAGCTTGGCCTGCGCTGGACGGCGGGTGACCACAGCGCCACCCTCACGGTCGACCTCGCTTGCGGGACCGGGCAGCTGCAGGCCAGCGGCCATGCCGTGCGCAGCTACGGCGTGACCGCAGCCGCGGCATGAAGGCACGCCGGCGGTCACACGAAGCCGAGAAGCGTGGGTGAAAAGCGATTGAGGTTCGGAAACACGGTGGCGATGTCCGCCGCTGACAAGCCGAACCAGCTGGCGAGGCTTGCGCCGTACTGCTCGGTGGACAGCGTCGGGATCTGGAACACGTTCGCGTCGTCGCTGCCTGCGTGACCAATCCATGCAGCCGACTTCGGATCCGTGTCCACGAGTGATCCATACACATTGCCGCCCTTGACGGCCCCACCCAGCACCCAGGTGACGCCGCCCCAGCCATGGTCGGTGCCATCGCCATTGCTCTTCAAGGTCCGACCGAACTCCGTTGTGGTGAACAGGGTCACCTGGTTGGTGAGCCCCTGCCTGACCATCTCCCCGTGAAACCAGTCCAGCGCGCGGTCCACGAATCGCAGACGATCGGTCGGCGTACCGCCATGCGTGTCAAAGCCGCCAAAGTCACAGAAGAAGATCTGTCGCTTCGGGTTGCCCAGCATGCTGCGCTGCTGAATCGCACGCGCGACGGTACGCAGCTGCTTGCCCAGCGAGTTATCCCCGTAGTAGCGCCCGATGTCCGTGCCATCGCGGACGAACACATCCGGCACGCTGGAGGCGGCAAAGGCCTGCGCAAGCTGCGTGGAGCCATCCATGACCCGTTGAGCCGTGCCCAGGACAGCGTCCTCAAGCAGGTTGCTGCTGGACTGCCGCAGCACGGCATTCAGGGCTGATGAGCCCTGGGATGAAGTGAAGACCGATGAGGCGCCCAGCAGAGCGATGTTCTCAGCCTGAGCCAGTTCATTGGACTGGAACTGCTGCGTCTTCAAGCCCGAGCCGAAGGCGTTGTACCGGCCGATGGACAGGCTGGTGAACAAGGAGCCGCTGTTGGCGGACTCGAACATGTCCAGCACCTTGCCGCCCCAGCCATACTGCGTGCCCTCGATGCCCAGGGTATGGAACATGGCATTGCCGTCGTTATGGGAACCGGCACCCGGCGGGTAGGCCTGGCCGCTGCGCAGACCGGCCTTGGTCGTCGGCTGCAGCAGGGAGCCCACGCCGGTGACGACCGCCAGGCGTCCGCTGTTGTAGAGCGCGCGCAAGCGCGGCAGCTCCGGATTCATCGCCACGCTCAACCCGCCTTGCGTGGCACCGTTCAAGGTGAGCAGCGCGTCGCGCGGCGCCATCATGCCTGCGCGGAATGACGCCAGGCGGTTGTAGTTGGTGGTGTCGTACGGGACCAAGGCATCCAGATGGTCCAGCCCGCCATCCAGATATACACAGACCAGCGCCTTGTAGTCATTCACGGCCGCAGCGCTCTGCGTCGCGGTCATCGCGGCAGCCACCGCACCCAGCTGCGCTGTCAGCGGCATGAGCGATCGCCCCAGGCCGAGGCCGGCCATGTGCTTCAGCAGGCGGCGTCGAGTGACAGATCGGGAATCAAGACTCGTCATGGGATGCCTCAGCGTTGAACGATGTATTGGGGACTGAGCAGCGCGACATGCAGGCCGACCTTCACGCGGTTGACGGCCTGGGTGCTGCCGCTGCCCGGCACGGCACTGATCGCACTCAGCAAGGCTGAACGCGTTGCAGCACTCATGGTCGCGCCCGTCAGCAAGGTGTCCAGTGCATCGACCAGCTGCTCGGGTGTCGCGGCGAAGGCGGTCAGGGTGCTGTAGTCGAAGGTCGGATTGTTCGACGGGCAGCTGTCGTTGGTCGCACGGCCCGGCAGCCCGTAGACCGACAGCCCCGCGCCGTTGCGGCGCAGGCTGTCTGCCACGAACCGTGACCAGTTCACCAGGGACACGGTGTCAAGCGTCTGCATCTCCGGGGCGACCAGATTGGCCGCTGCAGCCTTGGTCGCCGGAGGTGCAAATCCCGGCCGGTAGAAGTTGAACACCGTGGGCGCATGGAAGGGGATCTGGTCCACCCCGGTCGTGAGACCCCAGATGTTGTAGCAATTGCCGCTGCCCAGCTGTGCCCAGACGCGGCCGTCGGCAAACTTGTGGTTGAGCAGTCGCATCATGTGCGCTGCGCGCAGCACGGGCTCACGGATCTTGCCGCCGTCGGACCGGGTCAGCTTTGCGGTGTCGCGCGCTTCAGGGTCAAGCAGCACCTGCTTGATCACGGCCTTCATGTCGCCGCGCACGCCGGCTCCGTTGTCGTTGAACTTCTCGGCAACGCGGCGCACGTATTCGGGGCTCGGATTGCTGACGGTGAAGCGCTGAATCAACTGGCGGCCGATGAAGGGTCCGACGTTCGGGTGGTTGAACACTGTGTCCAGTGCCGTCTTCACATCGGCCTGGGTCTTGCCACTGGGGTTGTTGCACGGCCCCAGACCGGCGGCCGTACGGGCCGGGGCGGGCTTGCCCTGGTCAATCACGTTGCCGAGGAAGCGCTTCTCGGCACAGCTGTGGCGGTTCTCGTCGATTGACAGGTCACCGCGCTCCATGTCCGAGGTCCCGCCCAGTCCAGTGAACACGCTCGCGAGTCCAACGACATCGGCCGACGAATACGCGGGAATGTCCTTGCCGTTCGCGTCCTTCTTGCGCGTGCCGTCGATGTTGAGCTCCCACAGCCCGATGGTGAAGAGCTGCATCAGTTCGCGTGCAAAGTTCTGGTCGGGCTGCTGGCCCTGGAACCCGTAGTTCTCCCGCTCATTGCCTGAGTACGTCAGCATGATCCCCATGTGCGGGGCATAGGCCACGCGGTCCAGCACCTGCCGGTAGTTCGCAAAGGCGTTGTCGGCCAGGCGATCGCCGTAGTTACCCATCACCGTCCAGTACGGCGACAGATTGACGCCGGGTGCCAAGCCGCTGACCACAAGAATCTGCGAGAGCGCCCAGGCGGTGCGCTGACGCAGCTGGTCCTGGCCCTGTACGGCCTGCGACCACCAGGCCGACAACTGCAGATGGTTCTCGTCGTCGAGGTACTTCTGCGCGGCCGGATCGGCGGATGCGTCCGTCATCCATTGCTTGTAGGTCTTGGCACGAGCTGTGGCGAACTGCTCGTCGAACCATGCGCTGTAGCCCAGGCTCATGAGCCGATCGATGCCCGCGGGTCGCGCACCGAAGGTGGCCTGATTCAGGAAGCGCGCTGCCTCCGCACGCGTGGCGGGCTTGTCGGCAACCGGTGCCGATGCAGGCGGCGGCGCGCTCCCGCTGCCGCTCGGCCCTGCCCCGGAACCCGAGGAGGAACTTCCTCCGCACGCCGCCAGAAAAAGCGTGAGGGCAACCGCTACAAGCAAGGCGCAGATTTTGAGCATGGGCGTTCTCGGCACGTCATGGCGCAAGGCACGGGCGCCCCGCTTCATGCTGTTCATTTGCAAGCGATATGCCACAGGACCCTGCCCCAGGCGCCGTGAAACAACCGGATACCCACTGACACGTCGGCCGCATCATGAGGCCCACCGAGCATCGCGCCCGTGCCGATCTTTCAGCACGGCAAGCGAACAGCCCGCACTGCATAGGCCAAAGCGCCCATGTCATGCCGCGACCAATCGGGATCTGCAGTGACACGCTGCGTCCTGACCCCACGGATTTGCGCATGGGTCACCGCGAGGCCAGCTGCCCAGGGTTCGCCGCGCAGGCTCGCTCGTTGCGAGCCAACATGCACCAATCCATCGCCTAGAGCTTCCGGTCCGCGTCCGGCATGCTGGCAAGCCGAGCGCGACGGGCACTCAGATTGTTTGCCATGCGCTCTTCCACCAGCGTCACGACGGCGTCCGACAGACCGATCGAGACACCGCTGTTCTTGAGATGAATCAACTCGATCAACACGTCCACCGAAGTCAAGCGTCCGTTCTGAGTCGGGGCGGCATGCGGCAGCCGCTCCGCGATCTGCTCGGCAAGTGCCATCAGCTGCCTCCAGGCAAGAAGCTGTGCACGCGATTTCTCGACAGGACTGAGGGGGTGTTGCGCGGTCATGCCGTCCGATGAGCAGATGGCATGCCAATCGTTCAATCGACCTATGTCGCAACACGCACGCGCGCATTCACGCGCGAGCAGCGGAGCACTTACTTCCGCAGTGCGCTGGGCGGCGACTGCTGCTCTGCGTACCACTGCAACGAGCTCGTGCCGGTGCGGCACACCACCTCGCAGAGCGCCCGCTTCGCAGTTTCTGTGTCGCTCAGGATGGACGGATCACGGCCATAGGCGCGGATCAGTTCGATCAGCATGTCGCAGTCCGTCCGGCCACGGGCTGCAGGGCAGCGCCGCCAACAGGCATCTCCTGCGTCCACGATGCTTGCAACACGACGCCAGGCGTCTGTGGCGTGATCCAGGGGTGTCGAGTCGATGCAGTTGTCCGAGGTCAGCACGAGTTCGCCAGCCTCCGAAGACTGACCCGGATTGGCCCACGGTTCTGACCAGTGGACCCACAGCCCGGACTCGGAGGGTTCATGCAGCCCGACCGTACGACTGCTCACTACAGATTCGGTCCAATCTTCAGGCGATTGATCTGTCAACGTGGGACTCAAGTGATCCATGTGAGCACTCCTAGGCGGGGAAGCGGGCTGACGGCTGCATAAGCACCCTGCATGCCAAGCGCCGATCGCGTTTTCCCGCCGTCCCCTAAAGACATCACCAGCCGGTCCATCCTGGCGCGCCCGTCTCAGTTCGGTGGCCATTCAGCTCGCTGCCGCTGATGAGATCGAGCGTCACGCTGCAGTCCAGCAGGCTAAGGGCGGACGACCCCTTGCAAGGCCGTGTCCAAGGCCTGCGTGAAGCGTTCTGAACCATCCATCCAAGCTGCGTGCCCCGCCCGCTCGATGACGGTCACGCGACCATTGCGCAGCCCGGCCACGATGCGGGGCCAGAGCGTCGGCCCCAGATCAACGTAATCCTCGGAACCGATCAGCACACGAACAGGCCCGCCAAACTGCGACAAGGCTGGCCAGAACGCCTTGATGCGCTCGGCATACCCCGGGTCGTTCAAGATCGCCTCGCCGACCTTGCCGTTGTAGAACACCTGCCCACCCTGCATGGTGCGCCATTGCTTCCCGTCGAACGCGTTGATGCATGTGAACTGGATCCGCCACCACTGGGTCTTCTGCTGGTCGGTCTGGATCCGCTCTCGAAGTCTGAACGTGCTTACGTTGTCCTGCGTGGCCTCTGCGGCTTCAGCCGGGATCAGGCCGGCGGCTGCGGCGTTGCGCAAGGTGCAGCGAAACGCACGTTCATCGTAGGCAGCACGAAGCGCCTTCATCGCTTCCCGATCCCCGTCGCCGAAGTCCGACCATATGGCCCGCAACAGCTCCGGAGAAGGGTCACCGAATGGCTGCGGCGGCGCGGGCCCGACAAGCACCAGACCACGCACACGCTCGGGGTGTGCCGCCAGGTAGCCGAAGGCAAGATGCGCACCCATGGAATGCGCCATCAGTGTCATTCTTGGAATGTTGAGCCGTACGCGTAGCGCTTCGAGATCGTTGATGAGTGTCTCAAACCGAAGCGTTCCCGGATCAGGCACCGGGCTGCGCAAGGAGCCCCGCTGGTCATAGAGCACGAACCTGTACTTGCCAGCCAGTGGCGCAACGGCCGGCAACAGGTAGCTGTGCTCGGCGCCCCAGCCCCCGTGCAATACCACCACCACATGGTCCGGTGACGCGGCCCGTCCGTACTCCAGCACATAGTGCACGACCTCGTCCGGCGTGCGCATGTACCACTGGTCGGTCGGCGTGATCACGGCCTGGGCCTGCACAGCCGCAGCGACTGACAGCAGCGCAGCGGCGATCAGCTGCTTGAATCCAAACCGTCGCAGCAAATGGCTTGCATCAAGTCGGCCAAAGATCATGCATCCTCCATGCATTTCAAGCTGTGCGCTGCTGCGGGGAGCGCATCACCGGCCCAGCAATTCCCTGAGCGCATCCTCGTACAGCGCCGCCAGGGACTCGGCCACCGAATAGACCCGCTCGCTGGTCGTACAGACATTGCGCATCGTCTCGGCTGTGGGTGACGCTGCGATCGCTGCTTCCATGAACACCCACTGGCTCCTGACCAGTTCCAGCTCCGAGCGGATGATCGGTGTGGACAGGGGGGCGCGCGTCAAGCTGTCGAACGCACGCAGGAATTCCGTGCGGTCAGCAGCGATCTGAGCGCGCAGGGCCGCGCCATCGCCGCCGGCCGCCATGTAGAGATAGTTGCGCGCAATGCGCTGCGCGCGATTACGCAGCATGCCGGCCGTGGGAATCAGACTTGCGGTGGGCGTGGCGAGCCGGCTGGTCAGGCTCTGCAGCAGTGCGTTGGCCGCGGTGTAGATGGACTCCGAGAGGTTCACGACATTGACCACGGCGTTGCGATTCGTCGGCCGCACCATCGCTGCCGTCAGGCTGGATCGCAGCTCCTGCAGACGCTGGTGCTGCTCGGTGGCCTGGCTATTGCCGATCACGCGGCCCGCCGTCTCCATGCTCAGGCTGAAGTCGCGCTCGACAATGGCGATCAGGTCCTCGGCCGCACCGGGCAGCACCTGCAGATGTACTTGCAGATAGGCCTTGGATGCGCGGAATGCGAGCCCGCGCATGCGCGCCGTCCGGTTGACGGCCACGGCCAGGGTTGGACGGCCCTGTCCGTGAGCGGCTCCGATCAAGCTGCTCCCCACTCCCAGAATCAGACCTGCGGTGAATGCTCTGCGCTGCATGGCGTGTGCTCCTGTGCGTTGTACACAAAGCACGCCCCGTGCCACGTTGTGCAGTGCGGCACAGCGCACAAGATGCACGTCGTGATTCGCGGTTGATGCGCCGCCTGACCCGGACATTCGGCCTATCGCATTGCGCGCAAGAAATTGCCGTGCTCGGTCAAGCGTCTGCACGCTGCGTCAGGCCGGCTGTCGCCCGCTGAACAGCGCATTCAACCGGACTGGAAGTACTTGCCCGCCTGCGCCTGCGCCGCACTTCGCGTGCTGACACCCAGCTTCTTGAGCACCGCAGACACCTGGTGCCGAACGGTGTGGGGCGAGGTCTCAAGACGGGCAGCAATCTCCTTGTTGGTCAGTCCACTGCAGATCAGCCGCAGGATGTCCATCTGCCTGGGTGCGAGCCCCCAATCCGCGCGCTCATCCGCAGGCCCCGCATCTGTTGGCGACTTCATCGGCAGGCGCGACTGCAGTGCATGGACCTCACTGAGCAAGCGCCGGTTGCGCGAGCGCAGCGCCGCATTGCGCTCGCGCTCCTGCGCCAGCGCGTCAGCCAGCTCGCTGTGCAGCATCTGCTGCGCGGCCAGGCGCGCACGCTGTTCGGCCTGACCGCGAAACAGGGTCTGTTCCTGCTCAAAGAACTGGCGGGCGTGCGCCAGCGCCGCGCGCAGGTCGCCACAGGCCTCATGGCATTCGGACAACAGCTTGTGCAGCTGTGCACGCTGCGGATGCAGGCCGCTCTGCTCAGCCAGCTGCAAGGCCCGCTCCAGCGGAACACGAGCCTCTTGCGGCTCACCCGCCCGCAGCAACGCCACCCCAAGCATGTACTCCACGATGCAAGCAAGCTCCGTGGAGGCCATGCGGCCTGCCAGTGCCTGCGCAGCGTGCGCCTGCTTGATCGCTGCGTCGTGGCGGTTCAGCAGCCCCAGGCATTCGGCCAGATTGGCCAGGGCCAGCACATGCAGATAGTCATTGCCAAGGACCTTGGCCTGCGATGCCGCCTGCGCGATCAGCTCCCTGGCGCTTGGGGCATCACCCAGATCCACCAGCACCAGACCCAGATTGAGAAGCACGGCAGTGTTGTCCAACTGCTTGGCGCGGCGGATCTCGATCGAGCGCTGGTACGAGGCCCGCGCCTCTTCATGCAGTTGAAGCAGGGTCTGGGCATTGCCCAGGTTGGACAGGATCTGCGCCTCCAGATGGGCCGCGTCGGCTGCGCGGGCCTCGCGCAGCGCCGCGGTGTAGCTCAGGATCGCATCCGCGACGAATCCGGACTTGTTGTTCAGGTTGCCCAGCCGGTTCAGGATGCGGCCACGAACCTCCGCGCCGAGCGCACCGGCCTGCTGCTCCAGCTTGCGGGCCCGATTCAGCAGCGCAGGCAAGCCCAAGCCGCGCGCCTCGTCCTCGGTCAGCCGGTCGAGCTGCTGCATGGCCAGCGCGTCGGTCAGATCCTCATTCGGCTTGCTCATGGCGTCGCGCCCTCTCTGCGCGTGCGGGTGGGGTGTTCATCCGCATATCGGACATTTGTCCTATACCTGAAACGGTTCATGGTGTTGCCGAATTGGCAGCACCTGCCCAGCCTCGGGCCGTGCTGGCGCGCGACGGCCACCGCGCAGCTGTGCGGCCGCGCCGCGCGCTGCATAAACAAGTTTCGGGCCCGCTGGCGTGCTTCGGCGCAGAACTTGCTGACTCCGCGCCGACCTCATTCCCAGGACGCGACGCGCCATGAACGCCCACGACATGATCCAGACGGCAGCGCTCAATCCGACGCGACGCTGGCCGCTGTCGCTGGCGGCGCTGTTCCTTGTCGTGTTCATGGCTGCGGTGGTCGGCGGCTCCGCGCTGCAAGGCGCCCTCGGGCTGCCTTTGCGGATGGGCTGGCTCCAGCAGGCCGCTGCCGTGCTCAGTGCGCTTGCGATTGCCTGGGCCTGCGGCGAGTTCCGCGCTCAACTCGGTCTGTTTCGGCCGCGCCCCGGCTGGTTCTGGCCAACGATGCTGACGGGCGCATCCATCACGGCCGTGATCGCCCTGGCGGGCTGGCTCGCAGGCATGGCGCCAGCGCGGCACGGGACGGAGTGGTTCGCGTATCAGGCCATCGCACCGGGTCTGGGTGAAGAACTGGGTCTGCGCGGGGTGCTGCTCAGCCTGCTGCTGGTCGGCCTGGCGCGGCGCCCGCTGTTTGCCCGCCAGCCCGTGTGGATCCTGCTGCTGGCTTCGGTGCCTTTTGCATTGCTTCACCTGCTGGAACTCAGCGGCATCAAGCTGGTGGTGGTCTTTTTCTTCATGCTCTATGCCGGCATGGTGCTCGGTGCGCTGCGGCTGCGGTTCGGGTCCATCTGGCCGCCCGTGATTGCGCACAACCTGGCCAACGTCGGCTCGGGCGTGCTGGACTTGGTCCTGCTTGGCCAGATCTGAACACCTCCCACTCTCCTTCATTCATCGCCCGCCCACATGACCCTGATCATCCGCCCCCTGCGCCCCGAAGACCGGCTCGCCTGGCAGCCCCTGGCCGAGGGCTACAAGCAGTTCTATCAGACTCCCACGACCGCCGACGACTATGACCGCGCCTGGACACGCCTCATGCGCGGCACCGAGGTTCAGGGTCTGGGCGCGCATCTGGACGGCGCGCTGGTCGGGATTGCTCACTATCTCTTCCATGCCAGCACCTGGACCGAGCGTGTCTGCTATCTGCAGGACCTCTACACCGCGCCGACTGCTCGCGGCCGCGGCGTGGCGCGCCGGCTGATCGAGTCCGTGGCAGAGCAGGCGGTGCACTCAGGCGCATTGCGCTATTACTGGCTCACGCAGGACAGCAACGCCACGGCCCGGGGCCTGTACGACCGCGTCGCCCAGTTCAACGGCTTCATCCGCTACGACTACCCGCTGCCAGCCGCCTGACGGGCTGCGCCTGCAGGCGTTGCGCCCTGCCGGTTGAGGCGCGAGCCTCCTGAACCACCGATCCCGCTTGTCCGATCCGCCTTTCCAGCCACTTTGGCCTGAAGAAGCGCACCAGAAGCCAATCTCCAGTTTGCGCAGCTGAGCCCCGTGAAGCTGCAGCTCGTCGCGGGCGGGCCGTGGCCGCCAAGTGCCGTCGATACACTCGCCCAGACTCTTGGGAGGGAGCATGAATCCAGATCTGATGCGGCGGTCGCCATCTGCGGCCGGCGCGCGCGTGGCTCTGTTGTGTGCGGGCTTGGCGTGGTCGCTGTCTGCACATGCGCAGGCCAAGCCGCTGAACGTGTTCGACCAGCTCGCCGCCGGTGGCTCGGGCATCTGGGTGATTGGCGCACTGTCGGTGCTGGCCCTGGCGGTCACCATCGAACGGCTGGTGCGATTTCGCGTGGAGCGTCTGGCGCCCGCGGGGCTCACGGACGGGGTGATCACGCTCTGGCAGCGCGGTGAGATCACCGAAGCGCAGCGCCTGATCAGCCAAACCCCCAGCACCCTGGCCAGCGTGCTCGGCTATCTGCTCGCGCATCGCGGGGCAGATACGGCATCGCTCTCCGCCCGCGCCGGTGACATGGCCTCGCTCGCCCTGCGCGAGCAGCAGCAGCGCGCCTACCCGCTGGCGGTGGTGGCCACAGTGGCACCGATCGTGGGCCTGCTCGGCACCGTGATCGGCATGATCGAGGCCTTTCACGTGATTGCGTTTTCCAGCGGCCTGGGCGACCCGAGCCTGCTGGCCGGCGGCATCTCCAAGGCGCTGGTGAACACCGCCGCCGGGCTGGCCGTGGCCCTGCCCGCGCTGGCCATGCACCACTACTTCAAGTACCGGCTCCAGCTCATTGGCATTGCGCTGGAAAAGCAGATCAACCGCGTGTTTGACGAGGTGCTCATCAGCCCGCGGGGCAGCCATGCGGATTGACCTGGGCCACGATGAGGAACCCGAGATCGGGCTGATTGCCCTGATCGATTGCATCTTCTTCCTGCTGATGTTCTTCATGGTGGCCACCTCCTTCAAGCAGGTGGACCAGGCGCGCAAGGAGAAGGAGCTCGCCATCCAGCTGCCGCAGGCCACCGCCACCCTGGTGGCCGAGCAGGCTGCCAAGACCGCGCCGCTGGTCATCACGCTCAACGCGCAGG
>JAIXTA010000090.1 GCA_027484405.1 Burkholderiales bacterium | reverse complement strand
TTGCGCGCGGTCGTTGGCGTCGGCGATGCTGCCGGGGCGCAGGCCGTCGCCGAGCGAGAAGCTCACGTCATAGGCCTTCATGATCTCGCAGATCTCCTCGAAATGCGTGTGGAGGAAGTTTTCCTTGTGGTGGGCAATGCACCACTTGGCCATGATGGAGCCACCGCGCGAAACAATCCCCGTCATGCGCTTGGCGGTCATCGGGATGTAGGGCAGGCGCACGCCGGCGTGGATGGTGAAGTAGTCGACGCCCTGCTCGGCCTGCTCGATCAGGGTGTCTTTGAAAATTTCCCAGGTGAGTTCCTCGGCCTTGCCATCCACCTTTTCCAGCGCCTGGTAGATGGGCACCGTGCCGATGGGCACCGGGCTGTTGCGCAGGATCCATTCGCGCGTTTCGTGGATGTGCTTGCCGGTGGAGAGGTCCATCACCGTGTCGCCGCCCCAGCGGATGGCCCAGGTCATCTTCTCGACCTCTTCGCCGATGCTGGAGGTGACCGCCGAGTTGCCGATGTTGGCGTTGATCTTCACCAGGAAGTTGCGGCCGATGATCATCGGCTCGCTCTCCGGGTGGTTGATGTTGGCCGGGATGATGGCGCGGCCGCGCGCGACTTCGCTGCGCACGAACTCGGGCGTGATTTCTGCCGGGATGCTGGCACCGAAGCTTTCACCGGGGTGCTGGCGCATGAGGAGATCGAGCATCTTTTCGCCCGTCTTGCCGCCGGCCTTCAGGCTCTCGATATAGGCCTGGCGGTTCAGGTTCTCGCGGATGGCGATGTATTCCATCTCCGGGGTGATGATGCCGCGGCGTGCGTAGTGCATCTGCGTGACGTTGGCGCCAGCAACGGCACGGCGCGGCGCGCGCTTGAGGTTGAAGCGCAGCTCGGCGGTCTTGGGGTCGGCCTCGCGCTCGCGGCCGAAGGCGCTGGAGGGGCCGCTGAGTTCCTCGGTATCGCCGCGCTCGGCAATCCAGCCGGCGCGCAGGGCGGGCAGGCCGCTGCGGATGTCGATCTTGGCGGCGGGGTCCGTGTAGATGCCGGAGCAGTCATACACATACACATCCGGGTTCTTCTCGCCGCCGAAGCTCGTGGGCGTGTCGGCCTGCGAGATCCTGCGCATGGGCACGCGAATGTCCGGCCGGCTGCCCTCGATATAGACCTTGCTGCTGTTGGGCAGCGGCTTGACCGCGGCGTCGTCCACCGTGGCGGTGGCGGCGAGGAACTTGGCGTCTGTTGGGGCGTTCATGGCGCTGTGCTGACTTTCTGCCTGGATGCAGGCTGCAAGCGCCGGGGTGGGAATGAGCGGCCGAGGCTTGAGGCCAGACCGCACACGCTCCCTGCCTCGGCATGATCCGTACAGGTGCAAAGGGTTTGATCTCACTCGGCGGCCCAAAAAAAGGCACCGAGACCCCTGCGTGAAAGGCGTAACGATAGTTCAGGCTGCCGTGCAGCGCCCGTGCGTGTGGCGCGGGCCGACGCAAGCCAAGCGGCCGGCCAGAAGGGAGCTTCTGGAAACCTGCTGCGCGGTCCCATTTGCGTGCTCTGGTGCTCGCCGTACTGCTCGTACTGTTGGCGCTCCTCACACGCAACTTGACCCCCTCGCTACGGTTTCTAGACGTTCCCAGAAGCCTTTCCGTCTGTCCCGCGAGCATCTTCAGGCACTTTGGGCTGGAAAGGCGCATGAACAGGGCGTCTGGTCGAGCAGAAGTCCATTTCATGCGCTTCCTCAAGGCAAAGTGCCTGAAAAACCGCACCAGACAAGCGGGAAGCACTTCTCATCTCGAGTTGTGCGCCGGGTGGCAGTCCCGTTAGTCTCGATGCGTATTCATTGAGGGCCGATCCATGAGCGATTCGCTCAACGAACTCCAAACCAGCTTGCGAGAATTTGCTCGGGCCAGGGACTGGGAACAGTTTCACAGCCCGAAGAATCTGGCCTGCGCGCTCAGCGTCGAGGCCGCAGAGTTGCTCGACCAGTTTCAATGGATGCCGGAGCATGCGAGTCGCGAGCTGGCGCCGGCGCATAAAGTGCGTGTCGCGGACGAGATGGCCGATGTGCTGCTCTACCTCGCCCAACTTGCAAATGTGCTCGGCGTCGATCTTGTGGCGGAGGCGAACGCGAAACTGGAGCGCAATGCAGAGCGATACCCCGTGGAAAGGGCGCGAGGGGTCAGCACGAAGTACGACGAGCTCTGAGTCCAAGCCCGCGCCAAATGATCATCTACCAGTCCACCAAGGGCGAGTTTCTCGATCAGGTAGCCAACCACCGGATCGAAGAGACGGTGCAGCGCCACTACAGGGCGTCCACCGGCGCAACCGTGGCACCCGCCGAAATCCAGGCCTGGCGCAACTCCCTGACCGAGATGTTCGTCGTGCTGCAGGACAGTGACATCCCGCCGGATGTGACTGTCGCCATCGAATACCAGATTCCGAACACGTCCAAGCGGATCGATTTCATCGTGTCGGGTGTTGATGAGCGCGCGAAGCCCTGTGCGGTCATCGTCGAGCTGAAGCAGTGGTCGACATCGCGGCGCAGCGAGGCCGACGGCCTGATCTGGGCGCATCGTGGCGGGCGGCGTGCCGAGCAGGAAGGTCCGCACCCGTCTTACCAGGCATGGACCTACGCCGCACTCCTTCGGGACTTCAATACCGGTGTCCAGGAGGGCGACATCCGCCTGAGCCCGTGTGCCTACCTGCACAACCATCCGCGTAACGGGGAGATTGATCACCCGCACTACAAGCCGCATATCGAGCGTGCCCCGCTCTTCCTCGCGGATGACCGCAAGCGTCTGCAGGCTTTCATTCGCCAGCATGTGCGAGCTGGAGATCAAGGCAAGGCGCTGTACCAGATCGAGCACGGCCGGATTCGACCTTCCAAGTCGCTTGCTGAAGCGGTGACTTCGATGATGCAGGGCAAGGCCGAGTTTCTGATGATCGATGACCAAAAGCTGGTGTACGAGCGGGTCATCGCTGCGGTGGCGCGTGCGTCGGATCGCAAGCGGGTCATCCTCGTGCGTGGTGGACCTGGAACGGGAAAGTCGGTCGTCGCCATCAACCTGCTGGCCGAGTTCATGCGTCGGCGTGTCAATGCTCGGTATGTATCCAAGAATGCAGCGCCCCGTGCGGTCTACGAGCAGAAGCTTACGGGTGCGTTTCGAAGGACGCAGATCAACAACCTGTTTTCGGGCTCAGGCAGCTATATCGACGTGCAGCCGAACAGCTTCGACGTGCTCCTCGTGGACGAGGCTCATCGTCTGAATCTGAAGAGCGGTCTCTATGCCAACCTCGGCGAGAACCAGATCAAGGAACTGCTCAATGCAGCTGCCAGCGTCGTGTTCTTCCTGGATGAAGATCAGCGCGTGACGATCGACGACATCGGCAGCGCCGAAGAGATCAAGCGGTGGGCTGATCATTTCCAGGCGGAGGTCGAGGAGCTTGAACTGGCCTCACAGTTTCGATGCAGCGGCTCAGATGGCTACCTCGCCTGGCTGGATAACACCCTGGACATCCGGCCGACTGCGAACACGCTGCTCGATTCCGCGGAGTTCGATTTCCGTGTGTTCGACAGTCCTGTTGAACTGCACGAGGCCATCAAGATCAAGAACGCCTTGAGCAACCGCGCACGTGTGGTGGCTGGCTACTGTTGGCCTTGGCCGAGCAAGAAGGACCCAGCTGCTTCAGACATCGTGCTGGAGAAGCATGGCTACCGGAAGCAATGGAATCTTTCGACCGACGGCAGTCTCTGGATCATCGCCCCCGAGTCCGTCGAGCAGGTCGGCTGCATCCACACCTGCCAGGGTCTGGAGGTGGACTACGTCGGGGTCATCATCGGTCCGGACATGAGCGCCAAGGAGGGTCGCATCGTGACTGATGTGACGGAGCGTGCTTCAAGCGACCGCTCAGTGCGCGGCATGCGAAAGCGCCTCAAGGAAAGCCCCGAATCTGCGAAGCGGATTGCCGATCAGATCATCAAGAACACGTACCGCACGCTGATGACGCGCGGGATGCGCGGCTGCTACGTGTACTGCACAGATGCCGCGCTTCGTGACTACCTAAGAAGCCGTTTGCAGCAGCGCGACGCGAATGCGGACGAAGTCAACTCGGCGATGGATCAGCGACCCGTGATTCGACTTGCGACTGCGAGCGTCATTCCGCTTCGGCTGGTTTCGGCTGCAGCACGTTCAACCGGGGTCCCTGCGATACCAGTCGTTGATCTAAAGATCGCGGCGGGGTTGTTCTCAGCGTCGCAGTCGTTCGATGAAGCGGCGACTGCCTGGGTCGAGCCGCCCGACTGGGTCCGCCCGCAACCGGGGCTGTTCGTCGCACAAGTGTCGGGCGAGTCCATGAATCGACGTATTCCGAATGGATCGTGGTGCCTGTTCCGGGCAGAGCCTGCCGGGACGCGGCAGGGCAAGGTAGTCGTGGTGGAGCACCGCGGTATCTCCGATCCGGAAACAGGGGGTCGCTACACGGTCAAGGTGTATTCGAGCAGGAAAGTCGCAGCGGAGGACGGTGGCTGGCAACACGAGCGGATCACGCTCAGCCCCGACAGCGACGACCCGAGTTTTCAGCCCATCGAGATCGTGCGATCGGACGGTGATGACTTCCGCGTCATCGCCGAGCTACTGGCGGTGGTCAGCGAATGACTGAGTGATATCGCGGATTGTGGGCGGGGCCCGAGCCAAAGGCCGCGCGAGTCACTATTGCGAAAGCGACGATCGAGGCCCTCGCCCCTCGCTCCTGATCTCCACCAGCAGCTTGCCGGGCCGGAACAGTTGATGTGGCCGATGCGGCGCGGACGGGGGCACGTGCGCCCCTGGCGCTGGCCGACCGCCCTGCACCTGTGTGCGTTACGCATGCGTCGCTCCTGACCTACACACGGGATACCACGGTACGGCGCATCGTCAATGCGCGTGATCGCGGACGCCTGCCGAGGCCACCTACCTTCCCGGGGCACGATCTGCTCGTGCATCCAGAGGAGGACAGAAAAATGGTTGTCATCATTGCGTTGGTCATCATTGCGGCGTTTGTCGGGGCTGCGGTCATCGGGCGTGCGGCGGGTCAGACGGGGTCGCCGCCCACGATTTCGGCGCCGCCCAAGGACCCGACGGGCGGGAACTCATGCGAGTCGGCCTGTTCGGAATGGGACAACGCGCGGCAGCAGTCCTGCAACGCCCAGCGCGACGAGGCGGGTGCGCGCAGCCGGGCTGACGGCGTGCGCGGTCAGGTGGCTGCGGCCACTGCGACCGCAGTGAGCCTGGGTACGGCTGCAGCGGTGGCTTTTGCGGCGGCGGCTGCGGCGGCCGGCACCATCTTCGGCCTGCCGGCAGCGGCGGTATTGACCGGCATTGCCATCGGCCTGGCCGCGGCAGCGGCGGCCGCGCTGTTGACGGTCGTGGCTTTCACGGCTGCGCTCACCGCCGCAGAAGACGATCTGCTGGCCAAGACGCGCGTGCGCCAGGGCTGGGACGCGGAAGTGGCCCGACTGCGCGCGCTCATCAATACGCAGTGCCCGCCCGAGAAGGCCAATGCCTGCCTGAGCCGACCGAACCCGTGTTGAGCTGCCCTCGCCGCGAGGCTCGCGCGCAGCGGCTGCGCTTCAGCAGCCGTCTTGCTTGCCTCGCGGCGGTGGCAGTGTGTCGATGGGCACGGCTTGCCGCCGCAGCAGCGGGTTCCAGCCAGTTCGAGCCCTTTTGCGCCACGAACTTCGCTTGTCTGGCGCGGCTTTCCAGCCATTTTGGTCTGGAAAGCCTTGTCGAATGGACATCTCGCTGCGCTTGGACTGCGCTCAAAAGCCGTTGAGCAGGAAATCGAGTGCGTCGCTGATGGCTAAGCGGTGTTCGCGCAGATCCGCCACGCGCTCGCGCAGCAGGGTGCTTTGCACCGCACGTAGGTTGGCGGTGTCCATCATGTGCCACTGGCCGTCGATTTCGAACAGCGGGTTCAGGCGCTGCGCTTCGTGCAGCTCCGGCCCCTTGAGCAGGAGCGGTGCCACCACGCGCGTGGCGAGGCCGTGCAGAAAGTCGGTCTGTACGTCGAGCACGTAGGGGATCTGGGCGCGCAACTCGCGGATGGGGTTGCGGTAGGCGATGTATTGCGCCATGCGCTCAGCCACCTTGCTGCTGCGGTTTCGCTGCAGGCGGCGTGGACGACTGCGCGGCCTCCCAGGCGTCAATCTGCTCGGCAAAGGTGCCGGTCTGGGCGATGCGCTGGTTGTATTGCTCAATGGCGGTGCGGTTGTCTGTGTGCCAGCGGCGTGCCTGCTCGGCACGCACGGCGGCCACGAGCGCCTCGCTGCAGATGGCAGAGACGTTCAGCCCGAGTTGCTTGGCCTGCGTGAGTGCGTCGTCGGGCAGGCTGAGGTTGGTCGCGCGCTTGCGCGAGTCGGCAGCGGCTTGCGATGCAATGCTAGGCATGTTGATCCTCCATGACGTATGCGCATTAAAGCGCAACAGGCTGTATGGAGGAAAGCCGTGCTCGTTCGGCGCTCACGCCGGGCAGCGCAAGCCCCGTGCGGCTGGAGAAGTGGTTCGCTTGTGTCATGCTGAGGGCGGGGTTTCGGCAAGCGCAGCTTGGCGCCGTCCGAAGACCGAGCGCTTGCAAGCGCGAGGGCCCTGCGCCACCTACCGGTTGTTCGGCGGTGAAAGCGGGGGTTTCGGCGAGCACTGCTTGCCGCCGCTGCAACGGCGAGCGCTTGCCAGCGCGAGCGCCCTGCGCCACTCATCGCTTGTCCCATGCGGATTTCCAGCCACTTTGGCCTGGAAACCCGCATCCAGAGCGAATCTTTCCTTCTAAGTCCGGGCTACGCCGCCGTGAAGTTGCCGTGAAAGCCCAGCGGGATGAAGTACGGCAGCCGTGCCACGGCCACGGGGCCGGCGGCGAGGTTGCTGGCTTCGAACACGCTCACGGCGGTCTGCTTGCGGCGGGCGTCGAAGCTGGTGCCGATCACCCAGGCGTTGCGCTCGTCGCGTGCGGCATCGGCGCCGCGCTTGGGGATGATGAGGTGCTCCTCGGCAGTCACGTCCGCACCGTAGTCGTAGCGGTCGAGCTTGCCGGTCTGCAGGTCGCGCAGGGCCAGGCCGTGGAACCAGTAGTTCGGGCGGCTGGGGAAGGTCTTCCAGCCGGTCGGGTTGAGCAGGTAGCGGGCTGTGGTGCCGATGCGCTGCGGGTTCACGCGGGGGAACTCGGCGCTGTCGTCCAGCGCGGTGCGTGTGGCCTTGCCGCTGCGCAGATCGAGTTGCGCAAGCACGGTGTGGGAGCGGTCGTCTGCGCCATGCGCAGGGCGGTCCAGCTCGCCGCGCATCATGCGCACCGCATCGCCCGCCAGGAAGGCGGTGCCACTCGAGCCCACGTAGCTCAGGTGGATCACGCCATCCTGCTCGTGGGCATTGCCCACGTGGAAGATCATCTCGTTGGGCAGCTCGAACAGGCGGTTCTTGCTGATGTCGTCCTTCTCGGCCACCCAGATGCGCAGGGGCTCGGCGCTGCGCCAGGCAAAGGCTTGCTCAGGCGACGCGCCGCGCGCCACGGCGCCAAAGTCCAGGGTCACGGGCGGGATGGGCACCACGATGTAGCGGTCCGTGATGGCAAAGTCGTGCACCATGCCCACGCGCAGGGGCAACTTGGTCATCTGCGTCTTGGTGGTTGGCATCCGGTCGGCCTTGCCGTCCGCGCCGATCTGGTAGGCCAGCAGCCGGTCGCCAAAGGTGCCAAAGTTCCACAGCACGCCCTGCGGGTCCAGCTTGGGGTGGGCGGAGAAGGGCACCTGCGCCCAGCCTTCGCGCCAGGTCACCGGGCCGCGGGTGGCGAGGGTGGCCGGGTCCAGCTCGAAGGCGCTGCCGCCCTCCCACATGGCCAGCACGCGGCCACCGTGTTCGATGGCGTTGGTGTTGGCGGTGTTGAAGTCGTCAGGCCCGCGGGTGGCCACCTTGGCTGGGATGGGCGAGCCGAAGGTGGGGGTGAGAAATTCGCCGGCGGCCTGCTCGCGCTCGAACTTCACCGTGCGTACAAAGCGGCCCCTGTGCGACACATGCGGCTTGCCAGCGCGCTGGCTGAAGGTGAACTGCTGCACCATGCCGTCGCCGTCAAACCAGTGCTGGTAGCGCACGCCATTGCGCTCGAACAGCGCCGGGCCGTTGCGGTAGAAGCGGCCCTGCAGCTCGGCGGGCCAGCGGCCCTCGATGGCGAGCGATTCGCAATCCAGGTCCACTGCGGTGCCTTTCACGGCGGCCAGCCAGGGGGCCTGCTTGACGGCGGCATCAAAGCGCTCGATGGCGTTCAGTGGTGCAGGTGCGGCGGCTTGCGCCCATGCGGGGCGCAGTGCACTGGCTGCGCCGATGCCCGCAGCGCAGGCCAGCGATTCGATGAACTGACGGCGTTCCATGGTGGCGCTCCTCAGTTCAGCTTGATGACGATGGGCTGGCCGTTCACCGCAACCTTTGCGGCGTCCCAGGAGGGCGGCCCCATCACCGGCCGACCGCTGGCGCCCCAGGGCTCCGACGGGATGCCGATGATGTTGGTATCCATCTTGCCGTTGTCATTGGTGTCCTGAAACAAGGTGACGGCGGCTTCTGCGCTGCTCACGCCGCACAACCCCAGGCGGTAGGTGGACGCTGCGGGTGCGGCGACGGTGACCGAGAACACGGGCTTCTTGTTGAAGCTCTCCGCGCTGCCATACACGGCAATGCGCAGCGAACCTTCGCCGGGCTTCACGCCCTGGAGTTCGAGCACCGGGCAGTTCAGGGGTTCCGGCGCCGTCTGGGCCTGCGCCGGCGCAAGGAGGCTGGCGAGACTGGCGGAAACGGCAAGGGCGAGCATCGTGTGGATGGACATGGCAAGGCTCCCGGTCGGTGCGCGTGCGGCACGGTGGTTGAAGTGACGCCATGCTGCCCAGCCGGATGCCACGGATCGACCGGCGTGCGATGAATGGCAAGTGGCCGGCGCGAACGGCGAGCCGGCGGCTTGCGCGGGCTCAATGCGGACGAGGTCGGCTTGCCCGATGCTGGGGCGTCTGCTGCTGAATTCACTAGGAGCCCCCATGACCCGCATCCTCATCATCCAGGGCCACCCTGACGCCAGCGAGCGCCACTTCGGCCACGCGCTCACCGAGGCCTATGCCGAGGGTGCGCGCGCGGCCGTCCATGCGTCGCGCGAGCTGGCCGTGGCGCAGCTGGACTTTCCGATCCTGCGCAGCGCGCAGGACTGGGAGCACGGCGAGGTACCGGCGGGCCTGAAGGCCGCGCAGGCCGACATCGCCTGGTGCGAACACCTGGTGCTGGCCTTTCCGCTCTGGCTGGGCGACATGCCGGCGCTGACCAAGGGCTTTCTGGAGCAGGTGGCGCGGCCGGGCTTTGCGTTTCAGCGCGAGGCGAACAACCCCTTCGGCCGCAAGGGCCTGACGGGGCGCTCGGCGCGCGTGATCGTCACCATGGGCATGCCGGCGCTGCTGTACCGCTGGTACTACCGCGCCCACAGCGTCAAGAACCTGGAGCGCAACATCCTGCACTTCGTGGGTATCAGTCCCGTACATGAAACCCTGGTGGGCATGGCGGGCAATGTGGTGCCACCGGCTGCGGCGCGATGGCTGGCGCGCATGCGCCGCCTGGGCATGCAGGCCGCCTGAGTTGCGCTGCGTGGTCCGGCAACGCGTGGGTGTGCCCCTGGCCGGGGTGGGCAAACACCAGTGCGGTGCGGCACGCAGGCCAGCGATTGCACGTTCTTGCACCCGAACGCCCGGGCCTTCGCTAGTATTTCGTCAAGAACAAAAGCTGGACACGCGCCCGCACCGCGGGTGCGCAGGGGGTTGTACGCATGACAAGGAACACGGCTGCGCGCGCGGCCCTGGGCCGCGCCATGGTGTCTTGGTGGCGGCGTTGGAAGCGGCTTGCGCACGCAAGCGCGTTCGCGATGGCCGGCATCGCCAGCCCGCAGGCGCAGACGCTCGATCGCATCGAGTGGGCGCTGCCCGAACTGCCGCCGGTGTTCTTCTACGACAGCGAAGGCCGGCCGCCCACCGGGCCGGCGCAGCTGGGGCGCGGTTCGGGGGATGGCTATCTGCGCGAGATCATGCGGCAGATCCCGGATGTTCGGCACGAGATCGTCGGCATGACCTATCCACGCGCGTGGGCGGAGCTGGAGCGGGGCCGCGAGATCTGCATTCCTGCGGTGGTGAAGCTCAATGAGCGCAGCGAGCGGGCCTGGTACACGCCGATGTCGCCGCCGCCACCCATGACCATTGTGGTGCGGGCTGACCGCGTCGGCGAGCTGCTGGGCGACAGTCCGGTCGCGTCGCTGGCGGCGCTGCTGGCCCGGCCGGAGCTGACGGCGCTGGTGCCCGCAGGGCGTTCGTTCGGCGCGGAAATCAATGCCCTGCTGGCCCAGCCCGAGGTGCAGACCCGCATCGAGCGTCTGCGCTACAGCAGCAGCACGCAGGCGGCGCAGATGCTCATGCTCGGCCGGGTGGACTACTGGTTGGAGTGGCCCCACGTGGCCGAATGGCAGATCCGCAATCTGCCGCGCCGTCCGCCGATGACCTGGCGGCCGGTGCTCGAGTTTGCGGTTGACAAGCACCTCTACATCGCCTGCACGCGCTCGGCCGCCGGACGCAAGGCCATCGAGCTCATCGATCAGGCCATCCGCAGCGCTGCGCGCGAGGCGGCCTACCGCAGCGCGGCGGTGAACTGGTATCCGCCGGAGATCCGCGAATCGGTCGCGCCGCGCTTCAAGCGATTCTTCGATGAGCGCAGCCGCAAGCCGATGATCGAATGAGTCCTGCGCGGCCCGACCCTAGAAGTAGCCCGTGACGAACAGGCCCACGTGGCTGCCGCTGAACTTGCGCACGCTGCCACGCAGCGGATAGGTCTCGCGCACATAGCGCAGCTTGATGCCGAGCTTGGAGTCCGCCGGGTTGCTGCCGTGCAGCAGATACTCCACCTCGCCGACCCAGCCGAGGTTGTGGCCATAGCGGGCGAGGGTCTGGGTGTCGCGCGAGTTCTCGCTGGTTCTTGACCGCAGGGTCAGCCACGCACGATCGACGTAGCGCGCGCCACCGCCAATGCGCACGTTGCGGTTCAGGTCCAGATGCGCGAGGGCCTCGATCGGAAAGCGCGAGAAGCGCAGCGAATAGCGGTCGTCGGACGCCTCGTCCGTGTGATAGCCCGCGGTGCCGCTCACGCTCAGGCGCGTGCCCAGACGCCACTGCACACCGATGCTGGCTTGCCACAGGTTGCCGGCATAGAGGTCAGGAAAGATCGCTTCAGCACTGTTGACCGAGCCCACCCGGCTGCCGCCGAGGGTCAGACCCACGCTGGCGATGCCGCGGAACATGCGCGGATCGTCGCTGCCGCCATCCGCGCCGGTGCGGACCTCGCGCTCCACGCCCACCATGCGCTCGGGGACGACCGGGACGTCCTGCGCCCGACCGGTCAGGGGTGTGGCAAGCGCAATCACCAGGGCCGTCACGCCGAGCAGAGACGTGGCCGAGCGGTGCGTGGGAGCAGGCTGCAGGGCATGGAGCGGGCAGGGTTTCAGCTGTGCGGTGTGAGGCATGGCGGGTGATCGATCGGGGATGGGGGGGTTGGGCAGCGAGGCGGGCGCGGCCGCACCCAGGCGGTTGCGGTGCGCGCTCTGGTCAACGTGGCATCTGCACGACCCGGGCTACCTCATTTGGGTGGATGCGGGTAGCCATTGATGGCCGAAAACGGTTGTTCAATCTTTCAAGTACGTCGGTATCGCTTTTCTGACAAGCGATTCCGGCCAATCAGCCTTGCGGGATCTTTGGCTGAAAATGAATGTTTTTCGCCCACGCTGCGTTGGCGCGGCCTATTGAAACGGCCCGCGTTCGCGCTGCGCGTCCCAGGCGGCGTGGAAGTGGTGCACCGGGCCGTGGCCGCCGCCGACCGTCAGCTCGTTCGAGCGCGCAATCGCCCGGGCCAGCCAGTCGTGTGCCGCCTGGGCCGCGCGCGGCACATCCGGCACCTGCGGCAGCAGCGCGGCCAGGGCGCTGGACAGGGTGCAGCCCGTGCCGTGGGTGTTCTTGGTGTCGATGCGCTTGCCCGGCATCTCGATCATCACGTCGCCGTCATGCAGCAGGTCGATGCAGTCGCTGCCCGGCAGGTGCCCGCCCTTCAGATACACCCAGCGCCGCCCCGTGGTATGCAGCTTCTCGCGCAGCTTCTCGGCCATGCGCCGCATGTCGCGCACGTTCTCCGGCGCGGTCTGGGCCAGCAGCGCGGCGCCTTCGGGCAGGTTCGGCGTGAGCAGCGTCGCCTGGGGCAGCAGCATCTCGGTCAGCGCGCCCACCGCGCTGTTTTCCAGCAGCGCATCGCCGCTCTTGGCAATCATGACGGGGTCGAGCACCAGGTGAGCGGGCGCAAACTTCTGCAGGCGCTCAGCCACGGTCTGGATCACGGGCGCGGCACCGAGCATGCCGATCTTCACGGCGTCGATCCGCACATCGGCCCAGAGCGTGTCCATCTGCAGCGCGATGAAGGCCGTGGGCACGGCCTGGATGCCGGTGACGGCCTGGGTGTTCTGCGCCGTGAGCGCCGCCACGATGCCGCAGCCATAGGCGCCCAGCGCGGAAAAGGTCTTGATGTCTGCCAAGAGGCCCGCGCCGCCCGAGGGGTCGATGCCGGCGATCGAGACGACGTTTGGAACCTGTTTGGTAGTCATTCGGCGTTTGCAAAACAAGTGAGGGAGTCAGGGTGCATCGCGCTTGCAAGTGCGAGGCGCTCGCCCGGCGGGCCGCGCATGCCCCAGGGCTGGGGCCGACTGCGTGCACAGATGCCGGCAGTGTATTGAGGCCTCGCTCAACGCCCGTCCATCCCGTGGAGTGGGCAGGGGATTGCCCGGAGCTGCTGCGGCGCAGCAGCGAAAGTGCTTGTAGTTTTAAACGTGCCTGCCTAGGGTTCAGTCCGTAGCTTTGCTACAGCCTGTTCGGCCTCGACACGACGGCCGGGCGGGCACCGCGCACCGCCCCGACTGGGGAACGCAGAACAGGCGGCGGGCGCAGAAGTGGAGTGGCCTGCGGATCGGCGCCACAAAAGACGCCGCAATCCGCGCCATGCGGCGTTGCACATCCTCGGCAGATGGCCAATCTGCCTGCGGTTTGCGCCTTGCCTGGCACCGATTGCGACGCTTTTGTGCCCGCGAGAGGCTTGCATCCCGAGGCGCTTGCTTGGCGCCGATCCGCAGGCCACTCCACATGAATGCAGTACCGCAGTGCATCTTGTGCAGTACCGATCCATTCAGCAACCCAGGCCGCATTCCCTGAATCCACGCGGCCCCGGAGGAGACACACAACATGGCTAGTCGCTTTTCGCGCCGCTTTGCGGCGCTCGGGATCACTTTTGCCGCCGCTTTCGGTTCTTCGGCCCTGATGGACGCCCCAGTCCACGCGGCCACCGAGCAGAACAAGGCCTCCACCGCCATCCTGGTCCAGGGCTTTCACTGGAACTCGGCGGGTTACCGCAACCCCAGCTGGTACGGGGTGCTGCAGGGCAGGGCCGCCGACCTGCGCGGCATGGGCTTCACGCACATCTGGTTTCCGCCGCCCTCGGACTCGGCGGCGCGCGAGGGCTACCTGCCGCGCCAGCTCAACAACCTGAATTCCAGCTACGGCACCGAGCAGGAACTGAGAAACGCGATTGCCGCCTTCAAGGCGCAGGGCATGGGCGTGACGGCCGACATCGTCGTCAATCACCGCGTGGGCACCACCGGCTGGAGCGACTTCACCAACCCCAACTGGGGCCTGGAGACCATCGTCAGCGGTGATGAGTGCAATTGCGGCACCGGCGGCGCCGACACCGGCACCGGCTTCTCGGCGGCGCGCGACCTGGCGCACAACCAGGTCAACACGCAGAACGGCATCAAGACCTGGCTGGCACAGCGCCTGAAGGCGGTGGGCTTCACCGGGCTGCGCTTCGACTACTCCAAGGGCTATGGCGCCAGTTACGTGCAGGGCTATCACGACGCCGTGGCGCCCGACTTCTGCGTGGGCGAGGTCTGGAGCGACCTGAACATCAACGACGTCAACCCGCACCGCCAGGAGCTGATGAACTGGATCGACGGCACCGGCGGGCGCTGCGCGGCCTTCGACTTCACCACCAAGGGCCTGCTGAACCAGGCGCTGAGCTGGAACGAGTACTGGCGCCTGCGCGCCAGCGACGGCAAGCCCCAGGGGGCGATCGGCTGGTGGGCGCAGAAGAGCGTGACCTTCGTGGACAACCACGACACCGGCCCGAGTGAGAGCTGCGGCAGCGGCCAGAACTACTGGCCCGTGCCCTGCGACAAGGTCATGCAGGGCTATGCCTACGTGCTCACCCACCCCGGCGTGCCCACGGTGTATTACCCGCACATCTATGACTGGAACCTGAAGGCCAGCATCAAGGCGCTGATGGATGTGCGCCGCAACAAGGGCGTGACCAGCACCTCGACCGTGGCGATCCAGCGCGCGGAGAACGGCCTGTACGCCGCCATCGTCAACAACAACGTGGCCATGAAGATCGGCCCCAACAGCTGGAGCCCCGGCGCCGGCTGGACCCTGGCCACCAGCGGCAACAACTACGCCGTCTGGACGCGCTGAGCCACCTGGGCCGCCGACCGAACGGGTCTGGGCACCACGCCAGACCCTGCCCGGCAGCCCATCTGCCGCGTGATGCCACGCCGAGCCCGGTGCTCGGCGTTTTTCTTTCCGACAATTTCGGCCAAAGAGCGAAAAGCCTTGTATCGCTTGTCCCGCGGACTTTCTGGGCCATTTCGGTGGGAGAATGGTGCATATTGGGACAAAGATGCGCAAGACAGGCACCTTAAGGGGGGCCCCGCGCGCAGTTGAGCCAGGTTAAGTCGGCGCCAACTTTCATCGTTGACCCGTGTTTCCCTGAGAACTAAATTACTGACTGATCAGTCACTTAGGTATGACATCGGCCGCCGCCCCGGCGAATCTGCCCGATGCTCATTGCGTATCATGAACGCCGTACCCACCGCCATGGACGACGCCGCCGCCATCGACGCCCAAGGCCACGAACTGCCTCGCTGGCGCCGCCGCAAGGACGCCCGGCCGCAGGAGATCGTCGAGGCCGCGCTCGATCTGTTTGTGGAGCGCGGCTATGCCGCCACCCGGGCCGAAGACGTGGCCGTGCGCGCCGGCGTGTCCAAGGGCACGCTGTATCTGTACTTCGCCAACAAGGAAGAGCTCTTCCGCGCCGTGATCAGCGAGGGCCTGGGCCCGGTGCTGCGCGAAGCCACCGAGCTGGTGGACCAGTACCAGGGCAACACCTTCGACCTGCTCGAGGAGCTGTATTGGGGCTGGTTCGAGCGGGTGGGCGCCACCAAGCTCTCCGGCATCAAGAAGCTGGTGGTGGCCGAGGTGGGCAATTTCCCGGAACTGAGCCAGTTCTATCAGGAGGCCGTGATCGAGCCGGCCCACGCCATGATGGTCAAGCTGCTGGAGCGCGGCGTCTCGCGCGGCGAGTTCCGCGCCGTGGATACCGATGTCATGACGCACGTGATGATCTCGCCCATGCTCATGCTCTTCCTGTGGAAGCACACCTTCAGCGCGCCGAACTGCTGCATGCCGGTCGATCCGATCCAGCACGTGCGCGCCAGCATCGATCTGATCAAGCATGGCCTGGCCGCGGGGACGGTACCCGCGCTGGCCGCGGGCTCGCCCATGTACAGCATGGAGAAGGCGCGCGCCGCGCTGGAGGCGGCGATGGCCCAGGGGACAGGCCGGCCCGCCTGACACCGGCTGCACGCCCAATGGGCGGGCGCCGCCATGAATCAACAAGGAACCGGCCCGCGCAGACGAGGCCGCTGAACGCCAGACTGGACATGATGAACAAGCGCGTTGTCGGCACCGTGATCGTGCTCGTCGCCCTCGGGGGAGGAATCCTGCTCGTGAAGCAGCGCCAGGGCGCAAGCGCCAGCGCTGCCGCGGCCCAGCCGGGGCAGAAGCCCATCGAGCTGCTGGCCAGCGATCTGGCTGTGGCCGGCAAGGCCCCGCTGGCCCGGGTGCTGCCCGTCACCGGCACCGTCAAGGCCACCCAGCAGGCCACCATCCGCAGCAAGGTCAGCGGCGACGTGGCCCGCGTGCTCGTGCGCGAGGGCGAGGCGGTGGCCGCCGGGGCCGTGCTGGCGCAGATCGACACGACGGAATTTGCCTCCCGCGTGGCCGAGCGCGAGCAGAACCTCAAGGGCGCAGTCGCCCAGCTGGCCATTGCCCAACGCAATGCCGACAACAACAAGCGCCTGGTGGCACAGGGTTTCATCAGCCCGAGCGCCATGGACACCACGCAGAACCAGCTTGAGGCCCAGCGCGCCGCCGTGGCCGCCGCCGAGCAGCAGCTCACCCAGGCCCGCAAGACCCTGGCCGACGCCACCGTGCGCGCGCCCTTTGCCGGCGTGGTGACCGAGCGTGCCGTGCAGGCCGGCGACAAGGCCAGCCCCGACATGAAGCTCTTTGCGCTGGTGGACAACCGCAGCCTGGAATATGAAGCTGCACTCGACCCCGAGGACGCCGCACAGGTGAAGCCGGGCATGGTCGTCACGCTCACGCCCGACGGGCTGCCGGCCGTGAATGCAAAGGTGCTGCGCGTGAATGCAGCGGTGACGGCCGGCTCGCGCGCCGTCATGATCTATGCCGCCGTGCCCAGCGATGCGGGCCTCAAGAGCGGCCAGTTTGCCGGCGGCAACCTGCGTCTGGGCGGCGTGAGCGACGCGGTGCTCGTCCCCGCAGAAGCCCTGCGCGAGGAAGGCGGCCGCACCGTGGTCTACACCGTGGTGAAGCAGGGCGAAAGCAGCCAGCTGCAGGCCGTGGCCGTGCGCCCGAACCTGCGCGGCGAGGCGGCCAGCGGCGCCAACGCCGGCCAGGTGATGGTGGCGGTCGATGGCCTGGCCGAGGGCACGCAGATCGTGGCCCGCAATCTGGGCCCGCTGCGCATGGGTGTGCCGGTGAGGATCAGCGCGGCCGACGCGAAGCCTGCCGCGGTGCCCGCCGCCCCTGCACCGGCTGCGCCCAAGGCCGGCGACAGCGGCAAGAGCGAATAGGCCGGGGCACCGCGCATGTTCTTCACCCGCATCAGCATCCACAACCCGGTGCTGGCCACCATGATGATGCTCGCCTTTGTGGTGCTGGGCATCTTCAGCTACCAGCGCATGCAGGTGGACCAGTTCCCCGACGTGACCTTCCCGGTGGTGGTGGTCCAGACCGACTACCCCGGCGCCAGCCCCGAGGTGGTGGAGTCCGAGATCACGCGCAAGGTGGAGGAGGCCGTCAACACCATCGCCGGCATCAATACCCTGACCAGCCGCAGCTATGAAGGCAGCTCGGTCGTGATCGTGCAGTTCGAGCTCTACATCGACCCGGCCAAGGCCGCGCAGGACGTGCGCGAGAAGGTGGCGCTGATCCGCCCGCAGTTCCGGCGCGAGGTCAAGGAGCCGCGCATCAGCCGCTTCGACCCGGCCGACCGGCCAGTGGTGTCGCTGTACGTGAAGGCGCCGGCCATGAGCGCCCGCGAGATCAGCACCCTGGCGGATCAGCTGATCAAGAAGCGCATCGAGAACGTGCGCGGCGTGGGGCAGGTGAACATCGTGGGCGGCGTGAAGCGCCAGATCAACGTCTTGCTGCGCCCGGCCGACATGGAGGCCTATGGCGTCTCGGTGGATGCCGTGATGAACGCCCTGCGCAACGAGAACCAGGAGCTGCCCGCCGGCACGCTGCGCAACCGCGGCAGCGAGAAGGTGGTGCAGATCACCGGCCGCATCGAGCGCGCCGACCAGTTCAATGACCTGATCGTCGCCCGCCGCAATGGCCAGCCGGTCTACCTGCGCCAGGTCGCCACCGTGCAGGACGGTCAGGCCGAGCAGGACAGCCTCGCGCTGGTGGACGGCCAGCGCGTGATCGCCATGGACATCCTCAAGAGCCAGGGCCAGAACACCATCGAGGTGGTGGACGCCGTCAAGGCCACAGTGGATGGGCTGAACAAGGAGCTCAAGGGCGTCGAGATCAACGTCGCCAAGGACGGTTCCAAGCCCATCCGCACCGGCGTGGCCAATGTGCAGCGCACCCTGGTGGAAGGCGCGATCCTCACCATCCTGATCGTGTTTCTGTTTCTGGGCAGTTGGCGCTCCACGGTGATCACGGGCCTGACCCTGCCCGTGGCGCTGATCGGCACCTTCCTGTTCATGTACTGGTTCGGCTTCACGATCAACATGATCACGCTGATGGCGCTTTCGCTGTGCGTGGGGCTGCTGATCGATGATGCGATCGTGGTGCGCGAGAACATCGTGCGTCACGCCGCCATGGGCAAGGACGCCTACACCGCCTCGATGGACGGCACGCGCGAGATCGGCCTGGCCGTGATGGCCACCACGCTGGCGATCGTGGCGGTGTTCATTCCGATCGGCTTCATGGGCGGCATCATCGGCCGTTTCTTCCATCAGTTCGGCATCACCATCGCCGCGGCAGTGCTGATCTCGATGTTCGTGAGCTTCACGCTCGACCCGATGCTGTCCTCGATCTGGCCGGATCCGGATGCGCACGGCGGGCCCAAGGGCAACGGCCCGCTGGCCCGCCTGCTGCGCGGCTTCGATGGTGTGACGCAGGCCGTGGGGCGCTTCTATCAGCGCGCACTGGCGTGGTCGCTTGCGCACCGCAAGGCCACCCTGGCGCTGGCGGCCGCGGCCTTCTTCGGCAGCTTTCCGATTGCCAAGTATGTCGGCAGCGAGTTCGTGCCGCAGGCGGACTTTTCCGAAAGCTCAGTGGAGTTCTACACCCCGGTGGGGTCCTCGCTGGAGCTGACCGAGGCCAAGGTCCGGCAGGTGGAGACCATCATCCGCGAGCTACCCGAGGTCCGCTACACCTACGCCACCATCAATACCGGCAATGCGCAGGGCCGCAACTACGCCACCATCTACATCAAACTGGTGGACCGAAAGGATCGCAGCCGCAGCCAGAAGCAGCTCACCCAGCCCCTGCGCGAGCGCCTGCAGAGCGTGGCTGGCATCACCGTGACCAACGTGGGCATGCGCGACAGCGTCGGTGGCGAGAAGACCATCAGCTTCTCGATCCTCGGACAGGACCAGAAGGTGCTGGAACGTCTGAGCGCCGAGGTGCTGGGCAAGATGCGCGAGATCCCCGGCCTGGTGGATGTGGACACGTCCTCCAAGCCGGCCAAGCCGCAGCTGGCCATCGAGGTGCGGCGCGACGCGGCCAGTGATCTGGGCGTCGGCGTGTCGCAGGTGGCAGCGACCCTGCGCCCGCTGATTGCCGGCGACACGGCCGGCACCTGGCTTGCGCCGGACGGCGAGAACTACGACATCAACGTGCAGCTTGCGCCGAGCGATCGCAGCGCGGTGGAGGACATGGCGCGCCTGACGGTCTCGGCCAGCGGCTCGGGCGGCAGCGATGCCGCCAGCCGGCTGGTGAAGCTGTCCCAGGTGGCCGACCTGCGCGAGACCGTGGGCGCCAGCCAGATCAACCGCCGCGAGCTCACCCGCGAGATCAACATCAACGCCAATGTGTTCGGGCGCAGCTCGGGCGAGGTCTCAGCCGAGATCCGCAAGGTGCTGGACCGCATCGACTGGCCGCCGGGCTACCGGCCGAGCATCGGCGGCAGCGCCAAGAACATGGCCGAGAGCTTTGCCTACGCCCTGCAGGCCCTGGTGCTGGCCATCATCTTCATCTACATGGTGCTGGCCAGCCAGTTCAAGAGCTTCGTGCAGCCGATTGCGATCATGAGCTCGCTGCCGCTCACGCTGATCGGCGTGGTGCTGGCGCTGCTGTTCTTCGGCTCCACCCTGTCGATGTTCTCGATCATCGGCTTCATCCTGCTGATGGGTCTGGTGACCAAGAACGCGATCCTGCTGGTGGACTTCATCAACCATGCGCGTGATGCCGGCATGGAGCGTGGCGCAGCCATTCTCGAAGCCGCCCATGTTCGCCTTCGGCCGATCCTGATGACCACCCTCGCCATGGTGTTCGGCATGGTGCCCCTGGCACTGGGCATCGGTGAAGGCAGCGAGCAGCGTGCACCCATGGGGCAGGCGGTGATCGGTGGCACGATCACCTCATCGATCCTGACCCTGGTGGTGGTGCCGGTCATTTACACCTACCTGGACGACATGACTGTCTGGTTCAGGCGGCGCGCGGGACTGCCCGGCGGAAGTCCTGCGCCGAAGGCTGCGGAGTAGAGCGATGCAGTCGCCCGATGTCCCTTTGCTAAGATTTTTTTCTTCGCTGGCAGCCGACGGCTGGACCCAGCACACTGTGCAGCGACGCTTTCGCTTGTGCACTTCAACACCCCAATTCGTCGGTTTGTCGCACCGGACCCCCGGTGAGCGAGCATCTGCCGGAACATTGCGCCTTTGAACACCATGAACTTCGAACAAGCCCGCTTCAACATGATCGAGCAACAGATCCGCACCTGGGAGGTGCTGGATCAGGCCACGCTCGACACCCTGGCCGCCGTCAAGCGCGAGGACTTCGTGCCGCCCGCCTACCGGGCCATGGCCTTCAGCGATCTGGAGATTCCACTGAACGTGGACGGCGCGACGCCTGGCGAAGTAATGCTTGCCCCCAAGCTTGAAGCGCGGCTGCTGCAGGAACTCCTCGTCAAGCCTACGGACACGATCCTCGAGATCGGCACGGGCTCGGGCTACATGGCCGCGCTGCTGGCCAGCCGAGGACAGACCGTGCAGAGCTGGGAGCGCCAGGCCGCGCTGGCCGGCTTTGCCCGCGCCAACCTCAGCCGCGCCGGCATGAGCAGCGTGACCGTGCGCGAGGGCGACGGCTTCGCAGCCGATCACGGCACGAACACCCATGATGTGATCCTGCTGTCCGGCGCCGTCGAGCGCCTGCCCGAGACGCTGTTCAAGAGCCTGAAGCTGGGTGGCCGCCTGATCGCCATCGTCGGCCAGGCGCCAGTGATGAGCGCCGTGCTCGTGACCCGCACTGGCGATGAGCAGTATGCGCAGGTGAAGCTGTTCGAGACCCTGACCACACTGCTGGTCGGTGGTCCCACCGTCGAGCGTTTCCGCTTCTGATGCGCTGCAACTCCGACCTGCCCGCATGATCGACCAGCTCGCTCCAGAGGTTGCCCAGACGCGGATCGCACAAGGTGCGGTCCTGCTGGATGTGCGCGAGCCCTGGGAGATCGCCACGGCGCAGGTCCCCGGCAGCATGGTCATCCCGATGCGCGAGATCCCGCAGCGGCTGGGCGAGCTGGATCCGGATGCAGACATCATCTGCATGTGCCATCACGGCATGCGCAGCCAGCAAGTGGCTTTTTTTCTTGCGCGCGCAGGGTTTGCGCGCGTGAGCAACCTCAGCGGCGGGATCGATGCCTGGTCCCGCGCTGTCGACCCTGCGGTGCCGCGTTACTGACAGCGGCACCTCACCCATACCCACAAGACTCCTCCCACCACACGTTGCCAAGCCCACAAGGAACCCGATCCATGCAACGCACTGCACTTGCTGTAGCCCTTTCAAGTCTGCTGGCCCTGCCGGCGGCTCACGCCCTCTCGCTCCAGGAGGCCTTCGACGCGGCGCTGCAGAACGATCCGACCTTCAGTGCGGCGCGTGCTTCCCTGGTTGCGGCGCAGGAGCGCACCAATCAGTCCAAGTCGCTGACTCGCCCCAGCGTGAATCTCACGGCATCGGCCAACGCGACACGCACGGAATCCAAGGTCAGCGGTTTCGCGTCCCAGTCGTCCAACGACACCAACCAGCAGGCCGGCGTGCAGGCTTCGATGCCCTTGTTCCGTCCGGCCAACTGGGCGCAGCAGGAGCAGGCCAAGCTGTCCGAGCAGATTGCCGACGCGCAGCTTGCGTCTGCACGCCAGGATCTGATCCTGCGCCTGTCGCAGGCCTATTTCGATGTCCTGGCCGCCCAGGACACGGTCAACTCGATCGCTGCCCAGAAGAAGGCCGTGAGCGAGCAGCTGGCGCAGGCCAAGCGCGAGTTCGAGGTGGGCACCAAGACCATTGTCGACACCCACGAAGCCCAGGCCCGCTTTGATCAGATCGTGGCGCAGGAGGCCGTGGCGCAGGGCGATCTGATCACCAAGCAAAGTGCGTTGGCGCAGATCACCGGCAAGCCCACGCCCCTGCTCAACGGTCTGGTCAACAAGCCCAGCCTGCGGATGGTGGAACCTGCCTCCATGGAAGACTGGGTCAGCCAGGCCGAGCGCGGCAACTACGGCGTGGTGATCGCAGGCAACAGCCTGGAGATTGCCAAGCGCGACGTGACGCGCAGCAAGGCCGGAAACCTGCCGACCGTGGACCTGGTGGGCAATGTCGGCGCCAACCGCTCGTCAGGCTCCATTTCTCTGGCGCGCTCGTCCACGGGCAATTCCGCGACGGTCGGCGTGCAGATGACCTGGCCGCTGTATGCCGGCGGGGCCATCGATGCTCGTCTGCGCGAGACCATCGCCCTGGAAGACAAGGCGCGTCTTGATCTGGAGTCGGCCAAGCGCACTGCCAATCAGGGTGCCAAGCAGGCCTACCTGGGCGTGACCTATGGTCTGGCCCAGGTGCGGGCGCTCGAGGCTGCCGAGATCTCGGCCACCAGTCAGCTCAATTCCACCCGCCTGGGCTATCAGGTGGGTGTGCGGATCAATCTCGAAGTGCTCAATGCCGAGCAGCAGCTCGCACAGACGCGCACCAACCTGCTGAAGTCGCGCTACGACACGCTGCTGGCCAGCCTGCGCCTGAAGTCGGCTGCCGGCCAGCTGGGCGATGAAGACCTCAAGGCGGTGAACGCCTATCTGTCTCCCGTGCCCGTGACGCCGGATCCGGTGGTCGTGCCGCCGTCGCCGGCCGTCAAGCCGCCGGTCAAGCGCTGATCAAGCATCGTTTCAGCCGAGCAGTGGGTCGATGAGCGCCAGGGTGCGTGCCAGCGCGCCCTGATGAGCCTGCTGGAAGCCCAGCGCATTGCGTGACAGGCCCTGCATGCGCCGGGTGTCCGGCATCAGGGTCTCGATCTGCGTGCGCAGGGCGCTTGCACCCTCGAGCTGAAGCACCGCACCGGCCGCCACAGCATCTGCAGTGGCCTGCGCAAAGTTGAACATGTGCGGCCCCAGCAGCGTCACGCAGCCGGCGGCGCAGGGCTCGATCAGGTTGCTGCCGCCATGCGGCAGCCAGCCGCCGCCGAGCACGACAAGGTGGGTGCAGCCCAGGTAGTACGCCATCTCGCCGAGCGTATCGCCCAGCAGCACGCGCTGCGCATTCAGGTCGCCGAGCACCGCACCCTCGCTGCGTCTCCCGAACTGCAGGCCCATGCCGCGCATCAGCTCGGCCACTTCGTCAAAGCGCTGCGGCCGTCTCGGCACCACCAGCAGCTTCAATCGCGGATGGGTCTGCAGCAGCGGCACCACCTGCTGCAGCAGCGGCGCCTCCTCGTCGTCGCGCGTGCTGATCAGGCCGATCACGAGCCCTTCGCCCTCGCCGCTCACGCGCCGCTGCACCTGGCGCCCGGCCGCGAGCTGGTCGGCATTCAGGGCGATCTCGAACTTCAGGTTGCCGCAGACGGAGACCTTGCGTGCGCCGACCGCGGCGAAGCGCCGTGCGTCATCGGCGCTTTGCGCCGCAACGGCCGCCAGACCCGCGTAGGCGGGCTGCGCCAGTGCGGCCAGGCGCAGGGTACGCGCCAGCGAGCGCTCCGACAGCCGGCCATTGACCACCACCACAGGCAGGGACCGCTGCCGCGCTGCGGCGAGCAGGTTGGGCCAGAGCTCGGTTTCCATGAGCAGGCCGAGTACCGGCTGCCAGGCCAGCATGAATCGCCGAGTTGCCCCGGGTGTGTCCCAGGGCAGAGTGGCGTGCAGCACGCGGTCCCCATAGAGATCCTGTGCGGTCGCGCGGCCCGTGGGGGTCATGGTGGTGACGAGCAGGCCGCGCGCCTGGACATCCGGCCGGGCAAGCAGGGCCTCGATCAGCGGCTGTGCAGCGCGCACCTCGCCGACCGAGACTGCATGCAGCCAGAGCACACCGGCGCGGGCGTGTTCGTAGTGGCCCCTGCGTTCGTCGCGGTGCAGGCGGTAGCCCGGTTCGGCGCGCGAGCGGCGGTTGTGATGCCAGTGCGCCACGGGAATGGCGGCGCGCCAGAGCAGGCCGTAGAGCTTGAGCGCAAGCCAGCTGGAGGCGGTCATCGGCTGCCGCTCATGGGGTTGCGTTCATGGATGGGCATTGGGTGACGGCACAGCAACCGCAGCCAGCGCCTGTTCCAGTGCACCGAGCACCTGTGCCGTGGCCGGCGGGCGGCCCTTGCCGCCCAGGCTGGCCGTGAAGGCCGGGCCGGTCACGCCGGCCAGACCCGGTTCGTGATCGCAATAGATGCCGATGGTCGGCTTGCCCAGCGCGGCGGCCAGATGGGTGAAGCCGGTATCCAGGCCCACCACGGTGCATGCGCCGGCCATGAGCTGTGCAGCCTCCTGCACGCTGAGAAACGGCGGCACGCTGCCACCGATGGCCTGTGCGATGCGCTGGGCGCGTTCGAGCTCGTCCTGGCTGCCCCAGAGCACCACGCGCGAGAGGCCAGCCTGCGCGAGCCGTTCGCCCACGGCCTGCCAGCCGGCCTCCGGCCACAGCTTCTCGGCCCGGCTGGCCGCGGGCATCAGCACGGCGTAGGGCGCAGCATTTGGCGCTGTGGGCAGCCAGTCATGTGCTGCGGCATCCAGGGGCCGCACCGCGCTCAGGCCGAAATCGGCCGGCGGGCTGGCGTCCGTGCCCAGATGGGCGGCCGCGAGCAGCCGGTTGCGTGCCACGGCCTGCTGGTCACGGGCCACGGCGGACGTGCGGTCGTACAGGAAGCTCGCCAGGGGTTCGCGGATGCTGGCGCGGTCGTAGCCGGCGATCGGCGTGGCCTTGTGCGGCCCGCGCGCCAGCTTGCAGAACATGGCGCTCTTGACCAGACCCTGCAGGTCGAGAATCAGGTCGTAGGGCTCGCGGCGCAGGCGGGCAATCGCTTCGCCCGCCGCCTGGCGCACGGCGGCATCGAAGGGGCTCTTGCGCCACTTGCGGAACTGGATCGGGATGACATTGCTCACGGCCGGGTGCAGCTGCGGCAGCGCGGCGAACGGGCGCTCCACCAGCCAGTCGATCTGCGCACCCGGATAGCGGCGCGCGATGTCGCTCGCTGCAGGCAGCGCATGCACCACATCGCCCATCGACGATGTCTTGACGATCAGGATGCGCATCTGAAAGCGAGCGAGGCGCCGCTGCAGCCTGAGCCTGCGCCTACTTCTTCGCCTCGGCCACCAGCGCCGGGTTCAGGCGCGGGTCGTTGTACATCTTGAACTGGCGGTAGACCTTGAAATGCGCACGGCCCAGGCGGGCGTCTTCGAGCAGCTGGTCGTAGCAGCCGGCCAGGTCGCCGCGCTGCTCGTTCAGGCGCGCGAGCTTGCCGCGGCAGCTTTCGCGGTGGGCCTCGTCCACATCGGTGCGCTCGGTCTGCTGGCGCATGGCGCGGATCTTCAGGGACATGATCGAGAGCCGGTCCACCATGCTGCCGGCGGTTTCGCTGTTCAGGCGGCTGCCCGGCTTGATGTTGGAGATCGGCGAATCGGTACGCGCGCTGGCCGCATCCACCAGGCCCAGGCCGATCAGCAGCTGCTCGTCCACGCGCTCGGTGGCGTCATTGCGGGCCTGGTTGAACTTGTCGATGTGGCGCTTGTTCACCGCGATGTCCTCGGCCGACACCGTGGTGCGGCGCGCCAGGTCTTCCTCGGCCCAGAGCAGGCAGTTGTTGCGGTGGTTCTCGCCGATCCACTGCCACACCGCTTCATCGGTCTCGCGCATCCGGATTTCCTTGGGCGGCCAGGCCGGGTCGGCCAGGCAGCGGTCATGGAAGGCGGTGATTTCGGCGCTGGTGGGCAGGTTCATGGCGGTGGCGCTTCTTGTAGGCGAATCAGGAAAGCCGCGAGCTTAGACGGCCGCTCGGAAACACACTCAGAACGGCAGCACGGCGTCTGGCTTGACGGCCAGCAGCTGGCTGCGGAAGGCCGTCTGGATGCGCACGAGCGCCTCGGGCGTGTCCGCCTCGAAGCGCAGCACGATCACCGGCGTGGTGTTCGATGCGCGGGCCAGGCCGAAGCCGTCGGCCCACTCGGCGCGCACGCCATCGATGCTGATGATGCGCTCGGCGCCGTCGAACGTGCCGGTGGCCGCGAGCTGCTCGATCACCTTGTGCGGCTCGCCCTCTGCGCACTTGAGCTGCAGCTCGGGCGTGCTGCTTGAGTTGGGCAGGCCTTCGAGCAGGGCAGAGATGTCCTGGCCCGCGGCCTTGGCACGCGCCAGGATCTCCAGCAGGCGGGCACCGGTGTACATGCCGTCGTCAAAGCCGTACCAGCGTTCCTTGAAGAAGATGTGGCCGCTCATCTCGCCGGCCAGCGGTGCGCCGGTTTCCTTGAGCTTGGCCTTGACCAGGCTGTGGCCGGTCTTCCACATCAGCGGCTTGCCGCCGGCGCGTTCGATCTCGCGGCCCAGCAGGCGCGAGCACTTCACATCAGAGATGATCTCGGCGCCGGGATTGCGGCTCAGCACGTCGCGTGCGTAGAGCATCATCTGGCGGTCGGGCCAGATGATGGCGCCGTTCTTGGTGACCACGCCCAGGCGGTCGCCGTCGCCATCAAAGGCAAAGCCGATCTCGCAGTCGCTCGTCTGCAGGTGCTTGATCAGGTCCTCGAGGTTCTCGGGGTGCGCCGGGTCAGGATGGTGGTTCGGGAAATGGCCGTCCACCTCGCAGAAGAGTTCGTCGACCTCGCAGCCCAGGGCGCG
>JAIXTA010000004.1 GCA_027484405.1 Burkholderiales bacterium | reverse complement strand
TCTGTGTAAAACCGTGTGCCACTGCTGGCGCGTGTGAGACTTTCTTTGCGGCGCTGTCGTGATGTGCCGCGCTGCGCCATTCAATACTCGCTGACCAAAGCACGCTGTTGCTTTGAAGCGTGCGGCCTCCAACCATGGGTGGCGCGGCCAGCCTGCGGTTCGCGATACAGCTCACGCACGCAGTACTGCAATCCTGAGATGTACGCGATCAACAAGGGCGATTCAGCGCTCCTGAGTCAATGAGGCTGATTCGACTTCGCAATTGAAGAATTCTGTCTTTAGGGGTGAGCCAACATGAATGAGCTCTGCTTTCTCAGCGGTCTAACAAGCGCAGAGTGGGCCGCTTGGGTCCAAGCGGCTGGCTCGATCATCGCGATCTTCGCGGCGTGGTGGATTGGGCATCGTCAGATCGCTCACCTGAGGCTTGCTGCGCTTGAAGTGGAGAAAGCACATACCAAGGCAATCGCCAACGCGACTTACCTAATCTGCGCGGATGTTCTCGACTTGCTGGGGGAAATAGATCGCCACGCGCCCGAAGTCCCGCTCAGCGTCGACTCGACTCGCGCAGATCGCGCGTTTTCCCAGCTCAATGCATTGATCTCGCCAAGCGCCCCGCCAGAGTCCGTATGGCTGTTAGTTCAAGTTCAGGCGCAAGTCAGCAAGCTGCAGACCCTGCTAATGCGATGCGCGGGTCGGGCAAAGAACCATAACTCGGGAGTGCAACAGACTCTGCAAGCAGTTTCGACAGAAGTCTTCAGGCTTCAGCTTGCGGCAGCCAAAGCTCTGAAATAGCGGGCCACGGCGCGACCGCTCCAACATGTTCCCTATGCGCTAGCTTGCAAAACATGTATCGCTATCGAAGGTTGAACATGCAGCTCGCAAAACTTGACGACTTAGGGAGCCTTGCGCTGATCGCTGCCAAGGAGCGTTGGATCAGCGTTCTTACCTCAAGCCCTCCCAGTGCCTACTTTCGTCTATGGCAATGCGGTGACCGGCTAGTGGGTCAACTCGGAATTGAGACTCCGATCCTTGGATACATGAAGACCATTTGCGTGGAGGCTGGCTACTGGCGCTTCACCATAGATTGGGTCGTGAGCTGTATTGCTAGAGATGTCGATCTATGGACAGTGTGGATTGATACCGACGGTGAAGCATCGTGCACAGATTTCGGCTCCAGTCTGTTGCCAAGCATATGGAGCCCGCTGCATCGTGAACATCTGGGCGAGGCGCTGTCGATCGCTTACTCATCCAAGCTGGAAGAAATTGCGAGTTCTGACAAGCGGTGTATTGAATACGGAGACACGCCGTACGGGCCCTGCGGGCTTGATGACTTCAAGTTGCCAAGTGAAGCTTTCGTGCGGCCGCCGTGCTTGATTCAGGCTGTCAGATGATGCAACGTGTGCTTAGCAGCTATGCGATTCGGACGATCTCGGCAGCTTCTCAAATCAGCCTAGAGGCGAGCAAACACCCTAGCCGATCAGACCGTAAGCGCTACCTGCGTCGGTAAATGGAGGAGCCCTGTGTACGAAATGACCCTCAAGACCCTTGGTTCGCTGATGTTGGCTGTATCCCTACCTGCTTGGGGGCAACAACTAGACCATCCAAGAAATGGGATCGCGTTCAACACCAAGGACAACCATGCGATTACATACGCCTGTCAGCTCGACGGAAGCGGCGTCCTGAATTGCGAGTTCTCGCAATCGATCATCCGCGCCAAGTACCGCCCGCAAGAGTTGGAAGCCCAATACCAGAGTGCTCTGAAGCAGTTCCGAGCTGGCACCGAGCAACCTGATCCTGACAGCTGCAAGCTCTTCAAGCAATTGGATGATGTGTTGACTGGTAGGACAAAAGCCCCCGACCCATCAAAGCTCGCTGCAGTCAGCCAGAAGCAGCGAGATGACTCTGCGCGTACTGCACGTGCATTTCTTGAGTACTGCAAGTCTCCCAGTGAGCCCAACTTCCGCGCCGTCTTGGAACTCGACAGAGACAAAAAATCTCGCACTTGTGAGGTTAGCTCGCGACGGTTCGACCAGAGATTTAGCCCGCTCGCAGGACAAGGAAAAGCGCCTGTGTGGGTCGTTCAGGATCAACCCTCTGGCGTTTGCGGCACGATTCGTTTGGACAGATTCAGCCCCGAACCTTCCAGCACAGGCATGATGACCTTTTGGTCTTACAGCGCACGGCAGGTCGTTACGAACCCTAGCGGTGTCTGGCTTCCAGGTGCTCCGGATATTCGATGCAGCGAAATCGACCAAGCCGAGTATCTGTATGACTGGAGGGGTCGCGAGGTGCAGTTGTCCTGTGACTACATCAGTTTCTCGCCGATATAGGACCGCAGCAGAACAGCGTCGCGCCGAGACTTGCGTACGGCAGTGCCGAACAACGTGTGGGATATGGGCAAGCAGGCCTACTACATAGGCACGAACGCTGTGATTTTCAATCTGGCACAGGCGGGCCATCGCTTTTGGACCCACCCGGATCGCGGATCACGCCTTCGATACACAAATTCCCTCGGAGAGCGCCTCGGTGAGACTAGACGAGATGGCCTCTCTGCTCGCCTGCCGATCGGCTTCTCGGATCGCTACCCCGGCATCGATCACGGCAAACACGGCGTCTCTCAGCGCATCTGTTGCTGGGTCGCCTGCGGCTAGGCGGTCACAGTTTTGAAGGATCATCACTGCCGCCTCTCGCGTGACGCGCAGAACTACTGGGTCGAGCTGGCTTTCTGACTGGTTCATCGCTTCTCCTGCTTTTGGGCTCGTTGGTGGTGTTTGGGTCGTGTGAATCGACGCCTTGGGCTATGAGGGTGCGTAAGTTGCTGACGACGTGATCGATCTCGCGCAGCATCAATGCGTGGATTTCGTGCGGCCGCTCCATTCCAGCGACCTCATCAGCCAGGCGGTCTGGGATGCTGTACAGGCCGTGCACGACGGTTGATCCCAGAGCGCGGCCAAACCTACGGACCTCTTCGGCGGGGACCAGTTCGCGGCGCCTTTCGGCAATGTCGATTTCTGCTCGGACGGTTTGCGCGCGGGCAAGCTTTGCGCGCTCGTCGATGAGGTCAAGCGCACCGCGTTCGCCTGAGCGGCCTGCTGCTTGCTCGCGCAGCGCCCGGCAGTACGCGGGTACAACATCGGCGGGGACGAAGCGGCCATGACCAGACTTTGGCACTGCGCCGCGTCGCGCTAGCTCGCGTAGGCGCTGTGGGGACAGGTCCAGCAGCGCGGCCATCTGTTCAGTGTTAAGGGTTTCGGTCATCAGAATCGCTTCTTTGGTTTGGGGCGAAAGGCCTTATGCGGAGCGGCAACTAGTTTTTCTTCGGGGGTCGCCCGTTACCCGCCCACACTTGGGCTAGGAAGTACCTTGAGACGGGGGGAGGGGGTGCCTTCCCCGATGCTGCTGCGGCCTGCCAGAACGGCTCAGGCGATGCGATCGGTCGCGCGGACATGGTCTGGAGCGCGATCACAACCGCGAGCCTCCTGCGGGCTTCTATGCGGCCGGGCTCACGCATCGTCCGACTCCCCAGCTGGCCAGCCGTCCAGTGGCGTTGCGCGTGCAACCGCGTGCAGGTCTTCGACGCTCCAAAGTCGGCAGCGAGGGTCGAGGGGATCAAGGCGGCCGGCGACCCCCAGCTTCGCTGCGATCCGCAGCAGCTGGTGCGGCTCCAGGTTCAGGCAGGCTGCTGCATCTCGCGTTCTGACCGGGCGCGCGCCTTCGCCTGTCGCCTCGTCAATGAAGCCGGGCGGATTCCACACCTCGAACTGCTTGCGACCCCAGCGCGGCAGGCCATCAATCAAGGGATGCTCGAGCGGGTGCGCCCCAATGCTGACCGCGTGCAGCAGGCCAGC
>JAIXTA010000153.1 GCA_027484405.1 Burkholderiales bacterium | reverse complement strand
TGGGTGGCTGCGAGCGCAGCCTGACTGGCCGCGGTCTGGGCCTGGCTGGCGAGGGTCACGCCGTCGGCAACGCCGTGCGGCAGGCTGCCCAGTGCCGCGGGCCCTGCGCCCGACTCGCCTGAAGGCAGTGCCGCCGCAGTGGCCGAAACGCCTAGCGGCGGCACGCTGCCGATCTCGAGATTGAGATCCACCCGGTGACCGAAGAACTCGTCCGTCCAGGTCTGGATCTCGCGCAGGTATTCGTTGCGGAAGTGCTCGGCCTTGGTGCGATTGGGTGCAACCAGGGTCAGTCGGCGCGCGTCGGCGTCGTAGGCGCCCGCAGAGATGGGCTTGACCCAGGCCACGAACTGTTCGCGCGTGAGTTGATTGCCCAGGCGCTCGCAGCACTTGATCCAGAAGTCGTCACCAGCACGCGTTGCGGTATCCATGGGGGACAGATCGCCCCCGGCCAGCGCAGCAGCGCTGGCAGATGCATAAGGAATCGGCATGGGTTCAGCAGCGGATCAGCGGGTGGACAAGCGGGCCAGTGCGGGTAGGCTGATGCATAAATATCAATACACGCAGCCTCCGGGCCTCCGATGCAGACCGACGTCCCGACGGGGTCGACGGTCTTGAGGTCTCCCAACCTCGAACGTAGTTATTCATATTCTGATGTTGATTAGTGCTGCAAATCGCCCTTCGAGGGCGGTTATCCACAGCGTACACCCGCTTCGCAGCGTTTGTCCTAGGGTTTGCGGCATGCTTTGGCTGAAATTGAATGCTCCGAATCTTGCGCCCATTTCAGTGAGTGACTGCTCGCCTTCGTGTCCGGGCGCGTCATCGCCAATAAGGCACCGAAGCGGTGCTCACCCGGTCCGGTCGCGGATGCGATCCGAGGCCATGGCCGGTCTTGCGCCGAGCCCGGGCTCTAGCACCCGGGCGGTTGCCAGGGCTTAACTCGTTGACAGAAAAGACTTTTCTAGGCTCTAATCATGGGCTTTTCCTGATTCTTCGCGCGCTTTGCCCGGGCCGAGCGTACGCACCATCAGGAAACACGCCGGCTGAGTTGCCCTGATGGGCTTGGCTTGCAGGACGAATGCCCGCAAAGGCTTCTTCCGGCAAGACGGATGCTTTGAAGCAATAGGTCGGGACACGGGCTGCATGCTTGCCGCGCCGCAGGGTGCGCAGCACGCCAAACCGGTGCCGAGCGCGCCGTGGCGGTCGGCAGCCAACACGAAATCAAGCTTCGAACACTGAGAGCGACCATGAAACGCACCTTCCAACCCTCCGTCATCCGCCGCAAGCGCACCCACGGTTTCCGTGCCCGCATGAAGACCAAGGGCGGCCGCGCTGTCCTGAACGCACGTCGCGCCAAGGGCCGCAAGCGCCTGGCGGTGGCCTGATTGTTCATCTGACGCGGCAGCGCGCTGCGTCGGAGAACATGCGGAGCATCGCACCGGGCAGCGCTCAGGCCGGTTTCGTCGCGCCAGCGGCGCCCACGGTCTGACATGCCGGTCTGGCAAGCACCAGAAGCTCGGATGCATGAGTACAAAGAGCGGCCTGCGTGGCCGCTTTTTTGTTGGTCCCTGCTGCGCGGCGCGCGATCTCCCAGCCAAGTTTCGCCCTTGCTCCGCTTGCACATGCCCCTTGTTGCCATCGGCCGCACCATGAACATCGACCCATGGGCCGCCTGAAATCGCGCCGCCTGCATGAATCGGCCGCCTTTGCGGCGGCCTTCATGCGCAAGTCTGCGCCGGCCCCAGCGGCCACAGGCCTGCGCCTGCGCAGCGCGCACTTCCAGGTGCTGGTGCAGCCGCGCGACACCGAGGCACCGCGCCACCGGCTCGGGCTGGTGGTGGCCAAGCGCCACTTCGCACATGCGGTAGACCGCAACCGCATCAAGCGCCTGATCCGCGAGCACTTCGCGGTCGAACAGCTGTCGCTACCCCCGGGCTGCGATGTCTTCGTGCGCCTGAGCGGCTCGGGCTTCAACCCGCATGCGCCGCAGCTGCATGCGGAACTGGCGCAGCTCTGGGCCGACATCCTGCGCCGGGTGCCTGGCCAGGCGCGCAGTACGCCCGCAGCGCAGCCGGCCGCCGGGGCCGCGCCATGAGCCTTGCGCACCGCCTGCGCCAGCTCGCCGCCCATGTGGCCGATGCGCCCGCAGCGCTGCTGCTCGGCCTGATCCGCGTGTATCGCTATGTCGGCTCGCCGATCGTCGGCCGCTCCTGCAGGTTTACCCCGAGCTGCTCGGCCTACGGCATGGAAGCCGTCAGGAAGCATGGTGCGGCGCGGGGTACATTACTGACCGCCTGGCGAATTGCCCGCTGCAACCCCTGGTGCGAAGGCGGTCCGGACCCGGTTCCGGACGACGGGCGCCTGTTCAAGCCCCGCTGTGCCTGCCGCCCCGCCAGCCCGAGCACTGCATCCACGGACACCGGCCGCGCAAGCGCGAGCACGGCAGATGACGCAGCATCGTCCTCTGCCGCCCCATCATCCACTTCAGCCACACCCAACACGCATTCATGAACTCGAATACGCAGCGCTTCATTCTGTGGGCGATCTTCGGCTTCTCCCTGATCTTCCTGTGGGACGCCTGGCTCAAGTACACCGGCCAACCTTCCATGTTCGGCCCGCAGCCGCAGCAGACCCAGCAGGCCAAGGCCGGCACGCCGCCGGCCGCCCCGGGCGTGGGCCTCGCCCAGCCGGCCGTGGCCACGGCCGCCAATGCCGCCACCCCAGGCGCTGCGCCCGATGCTGCTGCCGCGCCCGCGTTCAAGAGCGAAGTGCTGACCCTGGCCAATGACGTGCTCAAGCTGTCGGTCAACACCCGCGGTGGCGTGATCGAGCGCGCCGAGCTGCTCAAGCACAAGGCCGACGGCACCAACGCCGGCAACCTTGTGCTGCTGTCCAACGAAGCCGGCCGCCCCTACGTGGCCGAAAGCGGCCTGCTGCTCACCGGCAGCGAGGTGCCGAACCACCTGACCGGCTTCACCGTGGTGCCGGGCACGCCGGCCGGCGTGCTGAGCCTCACGGCCGAGCAGGGCGGCCTGCGCCTGACGCGCACCTACACCCTGGAGCCCGGCAGCTACAGCATCAAGCAGCGCTTCACCGTGGAGAACCTGCGCGCCGAAGCCGTGCAGCCCGCCGTGTACGGCCAACTGCGCCGCCATGGCGAGAAGGTCTCGGCCGGCATCAACGACTACTTCATCCACACCTTTACCGGCCCGGCGCTCTACACCGAGGCCGACAAGTTCCAGAAGGTGCCCTTCGAGGACATCGCCAAGGGCAAGGCCAAGCACAGCAAGGACGGCAATAACGGCTGGGTGGCCATGATCCAGCACTACTTCGTCAGTGCCTGGGTGCCGCCGGCCGGTCTGGCGCGCGTCTACCAGACCGATCTGGACCCCAACGGCCTGGGCTACCGCGTGCGCTACATCGCCAACTTCGCCCAGCCCATCGCCCCGGCCGGCAAGGCGGAGCAGGAGGCCGTGCTGCTGATCGGCCCGCAGGACCAGCAGATGCTCAAGAAGGTCGCCCCGGGTCTGGACCTGGTGGTGGACTACAGCTGGCTGACCGTGATCGCCAAGCCCATGTACTACCTGCTGATGTGGCTGCACAGCGTGCTGGGCAACTGGGGCTGGGCCATCATCTTCCTGACCATCATCATCAAGGCGATCTTCTATCTGCCGATGGCCAGCGCCTACAAGAGCATGGCCAAGATGAAGCAGGTCACCCCGCGCATGATGGCCCTGCGCGAGAAGTACGGCGACGACAAGATGAAGCTCAATCAGGCCATGATGGAGCTCTACAAGACCGAGAAGATCAACCCCCTGGGCGGCTGCCTGCCGATCCTGATCACCATCCCGGTCTTCCTGGCCCTGTACTGGGTGCTGCTGGGCAGCGTCGAGATGCGCCACGCGCCCTGGCTGCTCTGGGTCAAGGACCTCTCCACGCCCGACCCCTGGTACATCCTGCCGATCGTGCTGGCCGTGACCATGTGGGCCCAGTTCAAGCTCAACCCCACGCCGCCAGATCCGATGCAGGCGCGCATCCTGATGATCATGCAGGCCGTGTTCGCCGTGATGTTCCTGTTCTTCCCCAGCGGCCTGGTGCTGTACTACATCGTGAACAACGTGCTGTCGATCGCGCAGCAGTGGTGGATCTATCGCCAGCTCGAAAAGCAGGGATACAAGATGCGGTGAGCCCGGGGTTTCGGCGAGCACTGCTCGCCGCCGGGCGAACGACGAGCGCTTGCAAGCGCGAGGCTCGGAGCGCACCTGACTTTGCTGGCGCTGCGTGGACCCCGTGCCCCCACTGGGGGGTAGAAATAGCGCAAGAATGGACGCCCGCAACTCGCGGGCGTTTTCCTTTCCGCTCGCGTTAGGCTTCGCACATGCTGAACGAGCTCATCAAGCGAATTCCGGAATCCGAGCTGCGCTGGATCGCTCACCTTGACTACGGTCTGGACGCAGAGAAGCACTTGGCTGCGCTGAAGCAGATGCTGAAAGAGCAGCGGGGCTCACTTGTCGGCGACCAGTCGTGGTTTCCTTATGAGGTCATTCAGCTGGGAAGCACGCGGCTTCAAGAAGGCCACGAAGATGCATTCGCGCTCTGTGTACTGCTGGTTCTGCGAGCGGTCCGAGAGGGGTTTGACCAATGGACCGGACTGCACCATTGGCTGCCAAACTGCGCCGAGGACTTTGACCGCTTGCCGCCAGACATGAGGGACGCCATCCTGGCTGAGTTTCAGGCTGCCGCCAACGAGGGCCATGAAACCTAGACCCAGCATTCATGCGCCTTCCCAAGGCAAAATGCCTGAAAACCCGCATGGGACAAGCGGAAAGCCCTTCTGAATGACCCCCCAAAGCACTCCGATCGCCGCCATTGCCACCGCCCCCGGCCGCGGTGGCATTGGGGTGGTGCGCATCTCGGGCGGCAAGGGTGGGGCGCTGTTGGCGCTGCTGATGACGCCGCTGCTGGGCAAGACCCTGCAGCCGCGGCATGCGAGCTACGGCGCGTTTCTGGATGCCGCCGGCGCGCCGATCGATCAAGGCATTGCGCTGTGGTTTCCCGCGCCGCATTCCTACACGGGTGAGGACGTACTCGAGCTGCAGGGTCACGGCGGGCCGGTGGTGATGCAGCTGCTGCTTGCGCGCGTGCTGGAGGCGGGTGCGAGCATCGGCCTGCGCGTGGCGCAGCCCGGTGAATTCACACGCCGGGCCTTTGAGAACGGCAAGCTGGACTTGGCGCAGGCCGAGAGCGTGGCGGACCTGATCGAGGCCAGCACCGAGGCCGCGGCGCGTGGCGCGGCGGCGAGCCTGTCCGGCGCATTCTCGCGCGAGGTGCATGGCCTGATGGACCGCATCACGCACCTGCGGATGCTCGTGGAAGCCACGCTGGACTTCCCGGAGGAGGAGATCGACTTCCTGGAGAAGGCTAACGCGCGCGGCCAGCTGGCCGAGATTCGTGCGCAGCTTGAGGCCACGCTCGCCAGCGCTCGGCAGGGCGCCTTGCTGCGCGAGGGCCTAAAAGTGGTGCTGGTGGGCGAGCCCAATGTGGGCAAGAGCTCGCTGCTCAATGCGCTGGCCGGTGCGGAGGTGGCGATCGTCACGCCGATTGCCGGCACCACGCGCGACCGCGTGAGCGAGACCATCCAGATCGATGGCGTGCCGCTGGTGGTGATCGACACCGCCGGCCTGCGCGATGCGATCGACGAGGTCGAGCGCATCGGCATCGAGCGCACCTGGGAGGCCGTGCGCAGCGCCGATGTGATCCTGCATCTGGTGGATGCGCAGCATGCCAATGCGCCCATGGCGAAGGAAATCGAGGCGCGCCTGCCGGCCGGTGTGGCGCGGCGCACCGTGGTCAACAAGATCGACCTCGCGCCGTCCGCCGAGGCGCATGCCGCGGGCGGGCGTCTTTACCTCAGCGCCAAGACCGGCGCGGGCATCGACGCCCTGCGCCGCGAGCTGCTGGCCGTAGCCGGCTGGCAGGGCGGCTCGGGCGAGGGCCGCTTCATTGCGCGCGAACGCCATCTGCAGGCCCTGCGGCTGGCGCGCGAGCACCTGGACGTTGCGGCGGACCATGCAGCGCAGAGTGACCGCGTGCTCGATCTCTTTGCCGAGGAGCTGCGCCTGGCGCAGGAGGCCCTGGCCGAGATCACCGGCGAGTTCACCGCGGACGATCTGCTGGGCGTGATCTTCTCGCGCTTTTGCATCGGCAAGTAGGGCCGCGCTCCGGTCGGGCGGATCGGCTTGAGGCGAAGCCTGTTGCCGTCCATGCGACAGGTGCGCGAATTGCTGCAGTGCAAGGGCTAAGCTGACCTGCCCCTGAACCTCTCCCTGTCCGGAGCCCCTGCATGCCGTCGATGTTGCCCCCGCTCGACCCCCGCGCTGCCGCGCGCCGTTCACTGCTGCGTCGGATGATGTTGCTGAGCCTGCCCATGCTGTGGGGCGGTGCGGCCCAGGCCCAGCCCCCGGCCACGCGCACCGTGGTGGGTGTGTCCAGCGGCCTGGGCGATACCGCCAGCATGCTGGATGCGCGCGAGGACTTCGCGCCCGTGGTGCAGCTGCTGGGCGAGAAGGCCGGGCTGGAGGTGCTGGCCATTCCGCCCACGCAGGTGGCCGGCACGATTGCCGCCGGGCGCTGCGATGTCATGCTCGTGTTGACCAGCGACGCATGGCGCGCGCAGAACGACGCGGGCTGGCGCGTCATTGCCCTGTCGGACGACACCGCGGGCAATGTGGTCAGCCTGCATGCACGCAAGGGCCTCCCGGCCAAGACGCCGGCCGACCTGAAAGGCCGCAAGATTGCCGTGAACGGCACGTTTGCGCGGGATGTGCTCGGCGCGCTGTTGCGCCAGAGCGGCATCGAGAAGCAGGTGGCCGAGCTGCGCGAGACGCGCGATCCGCAGGCGCTGGTGTACTTCCTGCAGAACGGCTTTGCCGACGTGGCCGCCACGCGCGAGCCCGCTGTGGCCGCTGCCCTGGAGCAGGCCGGAGCCGGCGCCTTCTTCAAGACCGACAAGATTCCCGTCTACGCGCTGATTGCCAACCCCAAGCTGCCGCAGGAGCGGCTGGAGCGCCTGCGCAAGGCGGTGATCGGCCAGCGCTTCGGCTCGGAGTTCCAGGGCCGCACGCGGATTCGGGCCTTCACGGCGGTCTCGGCCGATCATGCCGTGGCGCTGGGCCTGTTCGACTGAGCGCGCAGGCCGGACCGCGTTTACCTGATTGCGCGTTCGCGCGGAGTCGTGGCCACGGGGTATTGCCGGGCGGCCGCGCCGCGCGCACGCTTGCGGCCGCCGCACGCGCTGTGCGGTGTTCGATCAGGGAGAGTGCCTCATGAAGAAGACATGGATGACACTGGGTCTGGCCGCCGCACTGGGCAGCGCGCCGCTGGCTTGGGCCCAGGGCAAGTCGAATGCCTGCCCGTTTACTGCCGCCGAGGTGGGTGCGGCGTTGGGCACCAAGTTTGAAGAGGGCAAGGTCGGCAGGGAGACGCCGTTCGGCGCGGGTTCGGTCTCGCGGAGCTGCCGCTATGAGAGCAAGAACTACACCCTGATGGTGAATAGCATCGTCTACGGCACCCCCGTGCAGGCCAAGGATGCCTTCAAGCCCATGGCGGGCAGGCTCAAGCCCGTGGCGGGCGATCCGGATGGCGCGATGCTGCAGGAGGGCCAGGGCGACCTGACCAGCCCGACCGTGCACTACCTGCGCGGGGCGCAACACACGGAGCTGCGCATACTCGGCATCTACTACAGCGATCCCGGCAAGAAGGACGCTGCGCTCAAGGCGTTCCAGGACAAGCTGCTCAAGCTGCGCCGCGTGCCTTGAGCTGCGAGGCCGGCCGGTGAGCCACGGCGTACTCCGCGCCGGGGCGCGCATCGATGCAACACCGTCGCCGAGATGAACTAAAAGCAACGTAATGGCCGCTTAGCGGCCTCGCGTATGCTGCGCTGCGGCAGAATACCGTTCGTTGATTAACGAAATGGTGTCTTCATGCGTGCGTCTTGTGTTGTGCGCGTGGCTGCAGTCGCGGCCGTGCTGCTGTCTTCGATGTTCGGCGCGCCGCAGGTTCATGCGCAGGCGCGCACCAGCATGGCCATCGTCTACACCGTGGGCGACACTGCCGGGCTGGTGGGCGTGGCCGAGAACTTTGCGCCCGTCACCGATGCGCTGTCGCGCCGTCTGGGCAGCACCGTCAACGTCAGCACGGTCTCGCCCACTAACGCAAAAGGCGTGATCGAAAGCGGGAAGGTGGACCTGCTCCTGCTGCTCACCAGCGACGCCTGGCGCGCGCAGAACGAGCATGGCTGGCGCATCGTGGCGCTGTCTTCGGACACCAGCGGCAACATGGTGCAGATGGCTGCGCGCAAGGGCGTGAACGTCAGGAGCCCGAGCGATCTGAAGGGCCTGCGCGTGGCCACCAGCGGCACCTTCAACCTGGATGTGACCAGCAACGTGCTCAAGAGCCGCGGCGTGGTGCGCCAGGTGCGCGAGCTGCGCGATGCCAAGGACGCCGACGCGCTGCCGTATTTCATCCAGAACGGCTTCACCGACGTGGTGGCGACGCGTGATGAAAACACCGTCAAGGCCCTCACGGCGGCCGGGGCCACGGTGTTCTTCAAGACCGAGGTGATCCCGGTCTACGCGGTCATCGCCAGCCCGGCGCTCAGCCTGGAGCGCCTGGAGGCCGTGCGCAATGCACTCACGGGCACGCGCCTGCCGGCCGAGTTCACGGCCAAGACGCGGATTCGCGCCTTTCAGCCCCTGAACGCAGACCACTCTGTGGCCTTGGCGCTGTTTGATGATTGAGCGAGATCCGTTGCATTTTCAAACAACGTTTGAAGAACGCGGCTTGCCGGCCGCGTTTTTGCACTGAACGTTGAAAATCGCCCGAGGGCAGTCTCGCTGATCTGGCGCGGGTTTCGGGCCGATGGAGTGCTCGCGGTGAACGTGTGCATCTCATGACGGGGGCGCTGCTTTTCTCGCCTGCGCCGCCCGTCTGTGCCTTGCTCATGTCGCCGGTCGCCCCGGCATCCATGGCTGGGGGCAGAGCACAAACTGGTAGCCGTCGGCATCGGCAAAGCTGCGCCCGTGGCGATGCCACCAGGGGTTCAGCGTGACGTTGGGCACGAAGCCGGCCGCCAGCATACGCGCGCAGCGGGTCTCGAAGTCGGCGGCGCAGTCCAGATAGAGCACCAGCAGATCCTCGGCCGTGGGTTGTGGTCTGACCGGGTGCGTGTGGCACACCGTGAGTTCCAGGTGCCAGGGCAGGGCCGGGTCGCCCAGCATCACGCCGGCGAAGCCCTCGTGCTGCTCGAAGCGGCTGAGCACGGCAAAGCCCAGTCCTTCGCGCAGCATCTGTTCGCTTTGCGCAAGCTGGCTGACGGGTCGGGCAATGCGAAGCTGCATGGTGGCGGTGAGCTGCGGTGACACTGCATGCAGCGTAGCCCGCGCTGGCTTGTTGCTGGCAGCGGCCTGATCGGACGGCCGCGCCATGCAGAATGGGCATGGGCGTGCACGCGCCCCATCGGCGAGACTGCAGGCCGGGCAGGACACACAGAACAACGACCTTCTTCAGGCGAGGGCAGGGCATTGGGCAACTTGGAACTCTGGCAGATTGCACTGCTGGCGGTGGCCGCATTCGGCGCCGGGTTCATTGACGCAGTGGTTGGCGGGGGCGGTCTGGTGCAGGTGCCGGCGCTGTTTTCCGTGCTGCCCAACGCGCCTGCGGCCACGCTGTTCGGCACCAACAAGCTCGCGGGCATCTGGGGCACGGCCTGGGCGGCCGTGCGCTACGCGCGCAGCGTGCCCATGGCGTGGCGGCCGGCGCTGGCGGGCGCTGCCGCGGCGCTGGTGTTCAGCTTTGTCGGTGCGTGGGGCGTGACGGTGCTGCCCAGCGAATTCCTGCGCAAGCTGCTGCCCTGGGTGCTGGGGGCGGTCTGGATCTATACCCTGCTCAAGCATGACCTGGGCAGCACGCATGCGCCGCGCCACAGTGCGCGCGGGCAGATGCTCTGGGCGGTGGTGCGGGGCGCGGTGCTGGGGGCCTATGACGGCATCTTCGGCCCGGGCACGGGGAGCTTTCTGGTGTTTGCCTTCGTGCGGGTGCTGGGCTACGACTTCCTGCGCGCCTCGGCGTCGGCAAAGGTCATCAACGTCGCCTGCAATCTGGGTGCGCTGGCGCTGTTCCTGCCCGGCGGGCATGTGATCTGGCTGGTGGGCCTGATGATGGCGGCCTGTAACTTGACCGGCTCACAATTCGGCAGCCGGATGGCGATCGCCAAGGGCAGCGGCTTTGTGCGCTGGATGTTCATCATCGTGGTCGGCGCGCTGATTCTGCGCACCACCTGGGATGCCTATCTGCGCTGAGCGGGGCAGTTCACCAAGCTTGATGATTGGGGCGCGGTGTGCCCGCGACGCTGCGGTGGTTTTCTGTAGGCGCAGGCAGGATTTGCGTGCACAATTGTTGACCATTCTGCACAGCATTCGGACGCCCCGCGCGGCCCTGTGCTATGACGAGTTGTGACTAAAGCAAGGCGCGCGGCACAGACCGATGCGACACAAAAGGTAAGGAAGGCCTTTCATGCAGTTCGACACCTTGTTGGAGCGCACCGATGCGGGCATCTCGGAGATCTACAACAAGTCCAACCGGCTGACGCAGAGCGAGCGAGTGGTGTTGCTGATGATCGACGGCCGCGCGGATGTGGCCGCGCTCATCGAGAAGATGCCCAGCCTGTCCATGCCGCGCGTGTTCATGGCCATTCGCCGTTTGGGTGAGCTGGGCCTGATCAGCGAGCGCATCCTGTCGCCCACGGCCGAGGTGCCGGCGGTGGAGATCGAGGACGACGTCCGTCAGCAGTTCCTGCAGCAGACGGCCGACGATCCGGTCACCATCATCCGCATGCCCAGTGAGAACGTCGAGGGCCCGACCACGATCCCGCCCGGCCAGTTCGACAAGATGGTCAAGCAGACCACCCTGCCCATGACGCCGGCGCAGGAGCAGCTCAACGCCCTGATGCAGGCCAAGGTGGCCGGTGCCAGCGCCGCCGCCACCGAGATCTCGCCGGCAGCCACCCAGGTCATCGATGTCGCCAAGCAGCAGGAGACCATCCGCACGCAAGCCGCGCGCCTGCTTGCCGAGGGCGACCCGAACGTCGAGGTCGTCGAGGCCAAGAGCCACGACCGCGACCCGCTGGAAACCGTAGGCCCCACCACCGTGGGTGCGTTTGCCACCACCGGCGCCATTCCGAAGCCGGTGCCGGCGCCATCGCGCACGCAGTCTGTGCCGGTGCGCAAGAAGCGCAAGCCCAAGGGCACGCCTTGGTATGTCTACGCCGTCATGCTGTTTGGCGTGGTGCTGATCGGCTTGGCGGCCATGCAGGCCATGCGCTGAGTCTGCCAGGCGCTGCGGCGCTGTTTCACGTGAAACAAAGATATCGGGCCGAGGGATTCCTCGGCCCGATTGCCATGTGCCTCGACGCAGCGTGCGCCGGCCGCGCGGGGCTGCCGGGCGCGTGGTGCTGACTTAGAGCTTGATACCCACCAGCTCGGCGCTGCGGCGCGGGTTCACCAGATTGACCTTGCCGCGCTGGTCTGCGCCCTTGAGGATGGCGTCCTTGACCTGCGCCACCGTCAGCTCCGGTTTGAGCGCGATCAGCTTGGCGGCCAGGTTGGCCACCTGCGGGCTGGCCATGCTGGTGCCGCTGAACTTCACGCGATCGCCGCCGGGCAGGAAGCTGTCGACCTCGAAGCCGTTGGCATGGACCACCACCGTCTTGCCGAAGGTGGAGAAGCTGGTCTCCTCGCCGGCCTTGTCCACGGCGCCGACCGTAATGAGGTTGGGCAGCTCGAAGCCGGCCGGGATGTACTCGGCGAAGTCGGCGCTGTTGTCCTCATTGCCGGAACCCGCCACGAACAGGATGTTGGGTGCCGAGGCGATGGCGGCGCGCAGGGCGTCGCGCTCGATGGCAAAGAGCCGGCGGGCGATCTGCTTGCGCTCCTCGGCGTCCTTGCCGATGTTGTGCCAGGCCAGCGCGCCTTCATAGACGCTGGCACCGTAGCGCCAGCTCATGTTGACCACGCGCACGCCATTGGCCTTGAAGGCGGCCACGGCGTCGGTGTAGGCCTGGGCCGTGCGGCGCGACTGCTCCTCGCTGGGCTTGAGTGGCTCGGACTTCACGCTCCAGAGCATGCTCGCCGCAAAGACGCGGGCGAAGGGGTTGCCGTCCACCGCGATGCCGGCCACATGGGTGCCGTGGGTATAGAGGCTGACCAGCGCCATGTCTTCCTGGAAGCTCTTGGACTGCTCGGCCTTCAGGCCGGCGACGGTCTGCTTGAGCTTGCGGGCGTCTTCCGTGTCCAGCGCAGCGCGCAAGTCCATGCTGCCCTTGACCAGCTGCTTCAGTTGCGGCCAGCGCGGCTCGGCTTCGCCCAGTGGGCGCAGCAGGGCCTTGCTCGGACGGGAGAATTCATCAAAGGCCACGCCGCGGCCGGGCAGGGTCTTGAAGAGATTCAGGTCCACGCCCGAATCCCAGATCGCCACGCCCACTTCCTTGGCGGCGGCCGTGGCCGGGATGGCAAAGGTGCGCGGCGTCCAGATGTCCGGCTTGGCGGCCACCTGCGTGTTGCGGTCGATCACGGACTGCAGACCGGCAATGACGGCGGCACGGATCGGCACGATCTGCTCCTCCTGCAGGCGCGCACCCACGATGGCGCCGATCACGCCTTCAGGCACGTCCATGTTCATGTTGCGCGCCATGACATCCACCTGCTGCTCGAAGCTGCCCTTCACCAGCGCCGGGTTGAGCAGTTCCAGCTGGCCCTTGAAGCCGCGCACGCTGTCGGCGACGTCCTGCCAGTTCAGGGCGCCGTAGCGGCGCGCCACTTCCGCCTGCACCCAGGCGGCGTCGCGGTTGCCGGCAGCGCGGTCGGCCAGGATGCCGGCCATCACGCCCGTGGTCGCGCGCGGGCCCGGCTTGTCCTGCAGGGCGCGCAGCTTCTCGACCAGCGGGGGCAGGGCAGCCCAGTCGCCGCGGAACTGCGCCAGGCTCAGCAGGGTGCCGTAGTAGGCGCGCAGCGTGGCGGCGTCCTTGATGTCGAACTTGTCGAGGTCGGCCTTGGCATTGGCCTCCAGGTTGGCGGCTAGGGCCAGAACCTCGGCCTTCGGGGCGCTCAGGTAGTAGCTCGGGAGCTTGTCGAGCTTGACGGTGCGGCGCGGCAGTTGCTCAGCGCTGGTGATGACTTGTTTGCCGGCGCTGCCCGGCGCGGTCTGGGCGTGTACGGCGGGCAGGGCGCTCAGGCTGAGGGCGGCGCAGAGCGCCAGGGCGAGGGGGGAGAGGGCGTGCTTCATTCAGAAGGCTCCTGGTGGATGTTCGGTGCAGCGCAGTGTGCGCGCGGCCGCCAGGGGCGTGGTGACGATTGCGGCGAACTGCGGATTCCGTGGCATCGGTGGGCGGGTTGGCTGGGTTGGGCGTGTTCCACGTGAAACAGCGGGTGGGTGTCCTGGCCCGGCTGCGCGCCGATGTTCCACGTGGAACAGGCGGCGAGACAGACACCTAGGCGCAAATCGGCGCGCGTCCGTAAAATTCAGGGTTTGCTGATCAGGCAGCCGCAATCACGGCGGCGCGCGTCAGTCGAGGACCGTCATGCTGTATCCCGTGGAATTTGATGTGATCGTGGTCGGTGGCGGCCATGCCGGCACGGAGGCCGCACTCGCCGCTGCGCGCATGGGCGCCCAGACGCTCCTGCTCACGCACAGCATCGAGACCCTGGGCCAGATGAGCTGCAACCCCTCGATCGGCGGCATTGGCAAGGGCCACCTGGTCAAGGAAATCGACGCACTCGGCGGCGCGATGGCGATCGCCACCGACGAAGCTGGCATCCAGTTCCGCATCCTCAACAGCTCCAAGGGCCCGGCTGTACGCGCCACCCGCGCCCAGGGCGACCGCGTGCTGTACCGCAAGGCCATCCGCACGCGCCTGGAAAACCAGCCCAACCTGACGCTCTTCCAAGGCGCGGTGGATGATCTGATCGTGGAGGGCGGCCGCGTGGCCGGCGCCATCACGCAGATCGGCATCCGCTTTCGCAGCCGCGCCGTGGTGCTCACCGCCGGGACCTTCCTGGACGGCAAGATCCACGTCGGCCTGCAGAACCACACCGGCGGCCGGGCGGGCGACCCCGCGGCGGTCACGCTGTCGGCGCGGCTCAAGGAGCTCAAGCTGCCGCAAGGGCGTCTGAAGACCGGCACGCCGCCGCGCATTGACGGCCGCACCATCGACTTTGCCAAGTGCACCGAGCAACCCGGTGACGGAATGCCCGGCGCGGACAACCCGGTGATGCCGGTCTTCAGCTTCATGGGCACGGCCGCCATGCACCCGCAGCAGCTGCCCTGCTGGATCACGCACACGACGGAGCGCACCCACGAGATCATCCGCGGCGGTCTGGACCGCTCGCCGATGTACAGCGGCGTGATCGAGGGCGTCGGTCCGCGTTACTGCCCGTCGATCGAGGACAAGGTGGTGCGCTTTGCCGACAAGGCCAGCCACCAGATCTTCCTCGAGCCCGAGGGTCTGACGACGCACGAGTTCTACCCGAATGGCATCTCCACCAGCCTGCCGTTCGATGTGCAGCTGGATCTCGTGCACAGCATCCCGGGCCTCGAGCGTGCGCACATCCTGCGCCCCGGCTACGCCATCGAGTACGACTACTTCGACCCCCGCGCGCTGAAGGCCAGCCTGGAGACCAAGGCCATCGAGGGCCTGTTCTTTGCCGGCCAGATCAACGGCACCACGGGCTACGAGGAGGCGGCGGCCCAGGGTCTGCTGGCCGGCATCAATGCCGCGCTGCAGGTGCGCGGCGAGGCCGCCTGGTGCCCGCGGCGCGACGAGGCCTACCTCGGCGTGCTGGTCGACGATCTGATCACCCGCGGCGTGACGGAGCCCTACCGCATGTTCACCAGCCGCGCCGAATACCGCCTCTCCCTGCGCGAAGACAATGCGGATGCCCGCCTGACCGAGATCGGCCGCAAGCTCGGCTGCGTGGACGACGCCCGCTGGGACGCCTTCAACCGCAAGCGCGACGCCGTGGCCGCCGAGACCGAGCGCTTGAAGAGCACCTGGGTGCATCCGGGCATCGTCGACCCCGCCTCCGCCGAGGCCGTGCTCGGCCAGCCGATCGAGCGCGAATACACCCTGGCCGACCTGCTCAAGCGCCCCGGCGTGGACTACGCCAAGTTGTTCGAATTGCGGGACCAGTCCGGTGGACAACTCTGTGGACAAGCCGTGAACAACGCGGTCGTGGCCGAGCAGGTCGAGATCGGCATCAAGTACGCCGGCTACATCGCGCGGCAGGCCGAAGAGGTGGCCAAGGCCAGCCATTACGAAAGCACCCGCCTGCCTGTGGATATCGATTACACCCAGGTCCGCGGCCTGTCCAAGGAAATCCAGCAGAAGCTCAACACCCACCGGCCCGAAACCGTCGGCCAGGCCGGCCGTATTTCCGGCGTGACCCCGGCGGCCATCTCGCTGCTGATGGTGCATCTGAAGCGCATCAACCAGGCGGCGGGGGCCAGCAAGGCGGCTTGATGGTGCCGCGGGCGCTGGCGATTGAAGTGCAATTTCGGCCAAAAAGTCTAAGTGCGTCAATCTAGCCAAGAAGTCTGTGGGGCAAGCGGAGAATCATAGACATTTGTATAGAAAAAGATCAAATTCGGCCGCATAAATCCTGTTCTGGCAATCTCACCAAGATCGCTTTGATGCCTCGTCAATTCATCCCGGTTCGCAATAGCAAAGAAGAGGCCCCGCCGATTTCTTTCAGGGTGGGGGAAGTCCTCTTGAGCACGGAGTCCGTGAAGGACGTTCTTGACGGGGTCTGTGGCCAAGTGGCGGTTGAATTGGCGAAGCACGGATTTCGGTACCTGGCATCGAAGCGCCTGTACCGCGCAGAAAAGAACGGCCTGACCTACGAAGTCTCCTTTCAGTCCAGCCAGTGGAATCGTGCTGGTCGGCACGTCGATATGCGTATGTACGCCATCGTTCGGTCTGCCGAGTTGAAGGCCATTCGGCAATCCAAACAGCCGCAGGAGTTCGCCCGTGACGATGCGGCAGGTGGGCTCGCGCACAACCTCGCCGACGAGTACGCAGATGTGTCGTGGGAGTTTGCAGACCCTGCGACTCGGCAAGACACCGTGAACGATCTGATCGACTTCATCCGTACGGTCGTGCTTCCGTACTTCGCACGGTTCGAAGACCGCGCAGCACTGGTCGCGCAGCTGGTGAGCACCGGCCTACCAGGCTTCATTTTTCCCCGAGATGAAGTGGAGCTTGCATACTGCTTTGGCGGTCAAGCGGCGGCCCAGGCGGTGCTCGATCGGTTCTTGCGGGCACGGCCAGACCTGCACGAAGCTGTTGCGGCCGAAGCAGCTTCGCCGTCCCCCACCTGTCTTGAGTCTCCGAATGGCTATGCGGAGCAGGTTGTCTATCTGCGCCATCATTACGCCTTGAGTTAGGTTCACGGGAGCGCAGACCTTTGCACCGGACAGATTTAGCAATTCTCCAACCCGCCATCGAGCAGGGCGCCGCCGAGCTGCGCTGCGGCCTGCCCGAAGGCGGTGCCGAGAAGCTCGCGCGCTACGTGGAGCTGCTGGCCAAGTGGAACAGCAAGATCAACCTCACGGCCATCCGCGATCCGGCCGAGATGGTGACGCACCACATCCTCGACAGCCTGGCGGTGGTGCCGGAGTTCGCACGCTTCACGCAGGGGCAGCCGGTTCGCGTGGCCGACATCGGCACCGGCGCCGGTTTGCCGGGCATCGTGCTGGCCGTGGCGCTGCCGCAGCTGCACGTGACCTGCATCGACGCGGTGGAAAAGAAGATCAGCTTCGTGCAGCAGGCCATCGGCACACTTGGCCTGAGCAATGCACGCGCAATCGCAATTCGAGTGGAACAGCATCGGGAGATCTACGACATCGTGACGTGCCGGGCCTTTGCGTCCCTGGCCGAGATCGTGCAGCTCACGGGGCATCTGGTGGCGCCCGGCGGCTGCATCCTGGCCATGAAGGGCCCGCGCCTGGAGGCCGAGGCCGCCGCGCTGCCGGCGGGCTGGTCCTTCCTCGGTGCGGTGGATCTGCGCGTGCCGGGGCTGGAGGAGACGCGCAATCTGGCGCTGCTGCGGCGCGCATCGGAATGACTCCTGCGCTGGCGCGCGAGACGCCCCATTGAGACGCGCCGACACCAAAGTCATTGAAGCGCCGACAGGCGCGAAGTCATCCAGCACCGCACGGTGCGAGGTCATCCAGTCATGCCAACACTCGCCATCACCGACCTCTGGGCCTTCGTCATTGCCGTGATCGTGTTCCTCGCGATTCCGGGGCCCGGCACCTTTGCGCTGCTCACGGGCACGAGCAAGGGCGGGGTGCGCGGCGGCTATGCCACGCTGGCCGGGCTGGTGCTGGGCGATCAGGTGCTGATGTGGCTGGCGGTGGCCGGGGTGGCCGCGCTGCTCAAGGCGCACCCGGCGGTGTTTCATGCGGTGCAGTACGCGGGCGCGGCCTATCTGGTGTGGATCGGCATCGGCCTGCTGCGCGCGAAGGAGGGTGCCGGGACGGGTTTCATCCCGATGCAGCCGGGCCACTGGTTCCGCCAGGGCTTCCTGATCACGGTGCTCAACCCCAAGGCCATCGTGTTCTACATGGCCTTCTTCCCGCTGTTCATCGACCCGGCGCGTGATCCGGGCCTGGCCACCTTTGCCGTGATGGCGCTGCTGATCGCGCTCATCACGCTGGTGTACTGCACCGGCATCATTTTCATCGGCGATGCACTGGCCCGGCGATTGCGAGACAATCGACGCTTTGGCCAATGGATGCAGCGCACCGCCGGGGTCTTCCTGATCGGCTTCGGCATCCGCCTGGGCACGCAGTAGGGCCGCGGGGGCGGCCTCATCACGACGGAATCTGATGAAAATCTTTTGTGTCGCCAACCAGAAAGGCGGCGTGGGCAAGACCACGACCGCGGTGAATCTGGCCGCCGGGCTGGCGCAGATCGGCCAGCGCGTGCTGCTGGTGGATCTGGACCCGCAGGGCAATGCCACCATGGGTTCGGGCGTGGCCAAGCAGTCGCTCAAGACCACGGTCTATCACGTGCTGATCGGCGCGAGCACGGTGGCGCAGGCGCGCATCAAGACCGAGGCCGGCTATGACGTGCTGCCCGCCAACCGCGAACTCGCCGGTGCCGAGGTGGAACTCGTCGAGCTCGACGACCGCGAGCGGCGCATGAAGAACGCGCTGGCCACGGTCGCTTCCGACTACGACTTCATCCTGATCGACTGCCCGCCCAGCCTGTCGATGCTCACGCTCAATGCGCTGGTGAGTGCGCACGGCGTCATCATTCCCATGCAGTGCGAATACTTCGCGCTCGAAGGCCTGACGGATCTGGTCAACACCATCAAGCGCGTGACCGGCGCCTTCAACAAGGAGCTCACCATCATCGGCCTGCTGCGCGTGATGTTCGACCCCCGCATGACCCTGGCCCAGCAGGTCAGCAGTCAACTCGAGAAGCACTTTGCCGACAAGGTCTTCCGCACCATCATCCCGCGCAACGTGCGCCTGGCCGAGGCGCCGAGCTACGGCCAGCCGGGCGTGGTGTTCGATCCGCTGTCCAAGGGCGCGCAGGCCTACGTGGGCTTTGCCGAGGAGCTGGTCTCGCGCATGGCCTCGGTGGACGCCGGCGCGAAGGTGGCGGCATGAACGGCGCGGGCGGCGCAACGACCAGCGTGCCCCAGGTGCTGTTGCTGCCCGGCTGGGAGAACAGCGGGCCGCGCCACTGGCAGAGCCGCTGGGAGCATCTCTACAACTATCCGCGCGTCGGGGGTGCCGCCGCCGGCTTCGATGACCAGGCCTACTGGTTCGCGCCCCGGCTGATCGACTGGATCACCGCACTCGAGCAGGCGGTGGCCCGGGCGGCCGCGCCGGTGGTGCTGGTGGCGCACAGCCTGGCCTGCCATCAGGTGGCGCACTGGGCGCGCCAGACGGCGCATGCCGGCAAGGTCAAGGGCGCACTGCTGGTGGCGCCGCCCGACATTGAAATGCCGCGCTGGGACCAGGCGCCCTTCATCAGCTTCCGGCCGATTCCGCGCCAGCGTCTGCCCTTTGCGAGCATCGTGCTGGCCGCCACGAACGACCCCTTCGGCAGCCAGATCCGCGCGCGCGACATGGCGGCCGACTGGGGCAGCCAGTTCATCGGTGTGGGTCTGATGGGCCACATCAACAGCGACAGCGGCCTGGGCGACTGGGCCGCCGGCCACGAACTGCTGGCGCAGTTCAAGTAGGCGCCCCGCCTCGACCCGCGCACCCGTGAGCGACCCCACCTCTGCACTGCTGGCCGGCTGGAGCGGCCCTGCAGCCCAGTCGGCGCAGTCCGCCCAGCTCGACCCCGCCGCTGTGCCGTCCTGCATTCCGCCGGCGCTGCGCAACCAGTCCGGGCTGCTTGCCTTCACGATCGAGCAGGCCAGCCTGAACAGCAGCCAGCCGGCCGAGCAGGCCTTTCACGACGGCTGGTTGCTGCGCTTCTCGCCGGGCAAGGCCAAGCGCGCCCGCAGCGTGCAGCCGCTGATGGCCGGCTCGCTGCCGCTGGAGGACAAGATCAGCCATGTGCGCCGCTTCTACGAGGCGCGCGGCCTGACGCCCATCATCCGCATCACGCCCATGGTGCAGCCCACGCACCTGGACGACACCCTTGCGGCGCTTGGCTGGCGCGCGTTTGAAGACTGCCGCGTGATGCAGCGCACGCTCGACCCGCGCCTGCCGGTCTTTGACGAAGCCGAGGCCGCCGCGCGCGGCCTGAAGCTCCTGGAGATGAGCGTGGCCGAGTTCACGCGCCTGATCGGCGGCTGGCGCGGCTCCTCGGCCACCGCCATCGCCGCCCATGCCGCGCGCCTGCAGGCCCAGCCCTTCGCGAGCACGCTGCTGGCCCTGCATGACGCGCATGGCCCGGCGGCAGTCGGCCAGTTCGTCCTGGAAGGCGAGGGCGCCGGCCCCACCGTGGGCGGCGTGGCCGGCCTGTTCGACATCTTCACCGCCGCCGAGGTGCGCGGCCAGGGCCATGCCCGGCGCCTGACCGCGGCACTGCTCGATCGCGCCACTGCCGGCGGCGCCCGCCGCGCCTATCTGCAGGTGGACGCGCATAATGGCGCCGCGCGCGCCGTCTACACGGCCCTCGGGTTCACGGACCTGTACGCCTACTGGTATCGCGCACCGGGCGCCATTCTTCAGCCATAAATGCCTGAAGAGGCGCATCCGGCAAGCCTCTGAAACACAGAATCAAGGATTCATGCGGTTCTTCAGGCCAAAATGCCTGAAAACCCGCGCGGGACAAGCGAGAAGGCCTTCCGGCCCGATCTTCCCGCACTGAATAGACACGTATGGTGAAACGACCCAAGGGCCTGGGGCGCGGACTGGACGCGCTGCTGGGCGGCAACGACGACGCCACCCCCGCCCCGCGCGATGCCACCGGCAGCCTGCGCGTGGACCAGCTGCAGCCCGGCAAGTACCAGCCGCGCACGCGCATGGACGAGACCGCGCTCACCGAGCTGGCGGATTCCATCCGCGCGCAAGGCCTCATGCAACCGATCCTGGTTCGCAGCGTCGGCGGCGAGCGCTACGAAATCATTGCAGGCGAACGCCGCTGGCGCGCCTCGCAGCTCGCGGGCCTGACCGAAGTGCCGGTGCTGATCCGCGACGTGCCCGACGAAAACGCCGCGGCCATGGCGCTGATCGAGAACATCCAGCGCGAAGACCTCAACGCGCTGGAAGAAGCCCAGGGCGTGCAGCGGCTGATCAACGAATTCGGCCTGACGCACGAGCAGGCCGCCAGCGCGATTGGCCGCAGCCGCAGCGCCACCTCCAACCTGCTGCGCCTGCTCAATCTGGCCAAGCCGGTGCAGACCATGCTGCTGGCCGGCGACCTCGACATGGGCCACGCCCGCGCCCTGCTGGCCGTGGACGCCGCCACGCAGATCACCCTGGCCCACCAGATCGCGGCCAAGCGCCTCTCCGTGCGCGAAGCCGAGAAGCTGGTGGCCAAGGTCGGCGCCGAATTCACGCTCAAGGCCAGTCAGGCGCCCAAGAAAAAGGCCGAGGACCGCGACACCCTGCGCCTGGCCGAGCAGCTCTCCGAGGCCCTGGGGACATCCGTGACCATCAAGCCCGGCAAGAAGGGCGCCGGCACGCTGGTGATCGACTATCACTCGCTCGAAGCCCTGCAAGGCGTGGTCGAGCGTCTGCTGCCCGACGAGGGGCGCTGAGCGCCGCGGCGGCGCGCGACACGCCGCCGCAAGCTGCCCAGACTTGGTGCAAATCACTAGTTTGGACCCGGCGCGTGCTTTGACGCGGTGCGTCAAATCCAACTACACTCCAAAAGTTTTGTGGATCGCATGAATTTGGGAAATTCATCGGTCCGACATCTGGGATCGATCAACGTCAAATCCGTGTTTTTCGGCGCTTCTTGAGCAGCCGGACGCCGGGTTGGCAGTCCGTGAGTGCCGCAAGGCCAGAGATTCTCGCCATGTGGACGACCGGACAACGGCAGCTGATCTTCACCGTGATCGCCGAATGGCTCGGCGCGATCGTCGTGGGTCTGGTCTGTCTGCCGTTTGGCGTGATGGCCGGCGTGTCCGGGTTTCTCGGCGCAGCGGCCTACGCGACTCCCAGTTCGATCCTGGCCTTGCGCCTGCTCCTGACCGGGCAATCGCAGGGCGCAAACCCAGTGTCGTTGCTCTTGGGCATCCTGCTGCGCGTCGCAGGGGCCGTGGCGATCCTCGGTTTGGTGGTTGCGTACGTATCTCCCATCGTCTGGCCAGCCCTGCTGGTTGGTCTGATCGTCGCAGTCCACGTTCCCCTATTTGCCCTCTTGATCCGATAAGAACATGGCCGCTGGTAACGCCGCACCGACACCGTCCGAGTACATCGTTCATCACCTCGGCCACCTCAACAGCTCAGGGCATCCGCAGAAGGTGATCGTCGATTTCTCGATCATCAACTACGACACCCTGTTCTGGTCCATCCTCTGCGGCGTGACGGCCTGCCTGCTGATGTGGTCCGTGGCGCGCAAGGCCACCTCGGGTGCGCCGGGCCGCATGCAGGCCCTGGTCGAGATGCTCGTGGACATGGTCGAGGACCAGTCCAAGTCCATCGTCAACGGCGACCGCCGCTTCGTGGCGCCGCTCGCGCTGCTGCTGTTCGTCTGGATCGTGCTGATGAACAGCCTCGATCTGATCCCCGTCGATGGGGCCAAGGCCGTGATCAAGGCCGTTGGCCTGGGCGACGTGATCCACTACCACCGCATCCTGCCCACCGCCGATCTCAATGCCACCCTGGGCATGTCGCTGGGCGTGCTGCTGCTGATGTTCTATTACGGCATCAAGATCCACAAGCCGGGCGGCTTCATCGCCCAGCTGTTCACCGCCCCCTTCCATGCGCACGGCTTCATGGCCGTCGTGATGGCGCCGGTGAACCTGCTGCTCAACATCATCGAGTACCTCGCCAAGGCCGTGTCGCTGGGCATGCGACTGTTCGGCAACATGTTCGCCGGCGAGCTGCTGTTCATGCTGATCGCGCTGCTGGGCGCCTCGGGGGTCTGGTGGGCCATGGGCCTGCACCTGATGGCCGGCGCCATGTGGGCGATCTTCCACATCCTGATCGTTGTGTTGCAGGCCTTCATCTTCATGATGCTGACGCTCGTGTACATCGGCCAGGCGCACGACGGCCACTGATCGACACACTTTCGACCCGTTCAGATCCGTTTTCTCTTTCTTTCCAACTCGCTACTTCTCTAGACCTTAAGGAGCAATCATGACCAACGTAGCATTTGTTGCCCTGGCCTGCGGCCTGATCATCGGCCTGGGTGCCATCGGTGCCTGTATCGGCATCGCCATCATGGGCGGCAAGTACCTCGAAGCTTCGGCTCGCCAGCCCGAGCTGATGAACACGCTGCAGACCAAGATGTTCCTGCTGGCCGGCCTGATCGACGCCGCCTTCCTGATCGGCGTCGGTATCGCGATGCTGTTCGCCTTCGCGAACCCCTTCGTCTGATCGATCCACGCCCCTGGTAGCGAGTTCGAGGGGCGCTGCTGAAACAGCGCCCCTTTTCAACCTACCTCGTTTCGCAGTCCCCGCTTCATTCAGGACACAAGGCCGTGAATCTCAACGCCACACTCTTCATGCAGTTGGTGGTCTTCTTCGTCTTGGCGTGGTTTGTCGCCAAGTTCGTGTGGCCGCCCATGCGCACGGCGCTCGACGAGCGTCGCCAAAAAGTCGCCGACGGTCTGGCTGCAGCCGACCGCGCGCGCATCGAACTGGCCGAAGCCAACAAGCGCATCGAAGCCGACCTCGCCAAGTCCCGCAATGAAAACCAGGCCCGCCTGGCCGACGCTGAAAAGCGTGCTGCCCAGCTGATCGACGAAGCCCGCAAGGCTGCCGAGGCCGAGAAGGCCCGCATCCTGGCCCAGGCCAAGGAAGAGGCTGCCCAGGAAATGGTTCGTGCCAAGGACGCCCTGCGCGACCAGGTTGCCGCGCTCGTGGTGGCCGGTGCCGAGCAGATCCTCAAGCGCGAAGTCGACGCCAAGGCCCATGCCGAGCTGCTCGCCGGCCTGAAGGCCAAGCTCTAAGGACCGACACCATGGCGGAACTCTCGACCATCGCACGCCCCTACGCCGAAGCCCTCTTCGGCGCAGCCCAGGGTGCCGACCTGAACGCCGTGCTTGCCGAGGTGGATGCACTGGCCGCAGCCGCGCAGTTGCCTGAGCTTGCGCAGCTGGCCATCAATCCGCAGGTGGGCGACGCCCAGCTCGTCGACGTGCTGTCCGCAGCCGTCAAGGGCGGTCTGTCGAGCATCGGCAAGCCCTTCGTGGCCACGGTCGTGGCCAACGGCCGCGTGGCTGCGCTGCCCGCGATCGCGCGCCAGTTCCGCCAGCTGAAGAATGCATCGGAAGGCAATGCCGATGCGCTGATCGAGAGCGCCTTCGCCCTGGAGCCCGCACAGGTCCAGGAACTGGTGGCCTCGCTGGAAAAGAAGTTCGCCGTCAAGCTCAAGCCGCAAGTGTCCGTGAACCCCGCGTTGATCGGTGGTGTGCGCGTGACGGTGGGCGACCAGGTGCTTGATTCATCGGTGCGCGCGCAACTCGACCAGATGCGCGTTGCCCTGGCTGCCTGATCGTCTGATCGCGGCCTGCAAAGAATTCAATTCGGAGTCAGAACATGAACCTCAACCCGTCTGAAATCAGCGAACTGCTGAAGGCGAAGATCCAGGGCGTCGGCGCCTCGGCCGACATCCGCAACCAGGGCACCGTGGTCTCCGTGACCGACGGCATCTGCCGCGTGCACGGCCTGTCCGACGTGATGCAGGGCGAAATGCTGGAGTTCGAAGGCGGCGTGTTCGGCCTGGCCCTGAACCTCGAGCGTGACTCCGTGGGCGCCGTCATCCTGGGCGACTACAAGGGCATCTCCGAAGGCCAGACGGTCAAGACCACCGGCCGCATTCTCGATGTGCCCGTCGGCCCCGAGCTGATCGGCCGCGTCGTGAACTCCCTGGGCGAGCCGATCGACGGCAAGGGCCCGATCAACGCCAAGGAACGCGACGTGATCGAGAAGGTCGCCCCGGGCGTGATCTACCGCAAGTCGGTGGACCAGCCGGTGCAGACCGGCCTGAAGTCGATCGACGCCATGGTGCCCGTCGGCCGCGGCCAGCGCGAGCTGATCATCGGTGACCGCCAGACCGGCAAGACCGCCGTGGCGACCGACACGATCATCAACCAGAAGGGCAAGGACCTCATCTGCATCTACGTCGCCGTGGGTCAGAAGGCCTCCACCATT
>JAIXTA010000010.1 GCA_027484405.1 Burkholderiales bacterium | reverse complement strand
GGCGGCAATCGCCACCACCAGGCCGACCATGGTCAGCAGTGTGCGCAGCTTGTGGCGAAAGGCGTTCTTGAGCAGCAGCTTGAACGTGAACATGGTTCAGCGCCCTCGATCCGCAAACGCCGATCCAGCATTCATGCGCTTCTTCAGACCAAAGTGGCTCGAGAACCGCACTAGAAAACCGACTAGTGGTGCAGGGGAGCTCGCACTTGCAGGTGCTCGCGCTTCCGGCGGCGACGGGCATACCCGTCGAAACACCGCCTCCAGCACCAGACAAGCGAAACGCTCTGCTTTCACTCGGCCCCCACCGGTTGCACGGCGGCCTCCACCGCCACCTGCGGCGCATCGCCATCCACCAGCACGCCCTTCTCCAGTTCGATACGCCGGCGCGCGCGGGCCGCGGCCTTGGGGTCGTGCGTGACCATGACGATGGTCTTGCCCAGTTCGGTGTTGAGCTGCTCGAGCAGATTCAAGACCTCGGCGCCCGTGGTTCGGTCCAGGTCACCCGTCGGCTCGTCGGCCACGATCAGCGTGGGGTCCGTCACCAGCGCCCGGGCAATGGCCACGCGCTGCTGCTGGCCGCCGGAGAGTTCGTTGGGGTAGTAGTCCATGCGGTCGGAGAGCTGCACCATCTGCAGGGCGGCTTCCACATGCTCGCGCCGCTCGCTGCGCGACAGGCTCGTGAGCAGCAGCGGCAGCTCCACGTTCTCGTAGGCCGTGAGCACGGGCATCAGGTTGTAGAACTGGAAGATGAAGCCCACGTGGGCTGCCCGCCAGTCGGCCAGCTCGCCTTCGGACAGGCGGGCAATGTCCACGCCGTCCACCTCGATGGAGCCACCGCTGGGCTTGTCGATGCCGGCAATCAGGTTGAGCAGCGTGCTCTTGCCCGAGCCGGAGGGCCCCATGAGCGAGACGAACTCGCCGGGCATCACGTCCAGGTTGATGTCGGTGAGCACGGGAATCACCTGCTCGCCGCGCAGGTAGGCCTTGGCCAGGCTGCGGATGCGGATGATGGGGGTGGGGTCGCTCATCGCGCGGCTCAGGCAATCAACGACCGGCCACGCGCACGGCGCTGCCGGTGGCGAGCTTGGCGTCCGGCTTGAGCACGACGCGATCGCCGCTCTTGACCTCGCCCGTGATGATCACGCTCTCGCCCAGCGCAGCGCCACGCTGCACGGGCACCAGCTCCACCACCTCGCCCGCTTTTCCGTCTACCCCGGTCTTGTTCACGCGCAGCAGTACGGGCTTGCCCTCGCGCTCCACAATTGCCGCCGGATTCACGGCCAGCACGGGTTTCTGGTCGGCCTCGGTGATGGGCTTGGACAGGAAGGTCACCTTGGCGCTCATCTCTGGCAGGATGCGCGCGTCCAGCGTGTCGAACTTGATCTTGGTCATGACCGTGGCCTTGGCGCGGTCCACCGTGGGCACGATGCGCGCCACGCTGCCCTTGAAGCGCGTGTCCGGCAAGGCGTCGAGCACGATCTCCACCGGCATGCCGATGCTGACCTTGGCCAGGCTCGACTCGCTCACATCCGCCTCCACCTCCAGGGTGCTCATGTCGGCCATGGTCACCACGGCGCCCAGGCTGCCGGCCGCGCTCGAAAACGGCGTGATGTTGTCGCCCACGTTGGCGTTCTTGACGAGCACCACGCCATCGAAGGGCGCGCGGATCTCGGTGAAGTCCTTGGCCACGGCGGCGGCATTCGCCCCCGCGCGGCTGTTCTCCACGCCAGCACGAGCCTGGGCGACGGCGGCCTGCGCGCGCTCCACGCGGGCGCGGGCATCGTCCGCCGCAGAGGCCGAGACGAAGTTCTGCTTCACCAGGCTCTGCACCCGGGCGTAGTCGGCCTGGGCGTTCCTGAACTCCACCTCGGCGGACGCCAGGGCCGCCTGCGACACATTCACCGCCGCATTGGCGCCAGCCAGCTGCGCAGCCACGTCGCGGGCGTCCAGGCGCGCGATCAGGTCACCGGCCTTGACGCGGCTGCCCTCGGCCACGGCCAGATACTCCAGCCGGCCGCTGGCCTTGCTGGAGACCGCGGCGCGACGCTGCGCCACGACGTAGCCGCTGGCCGTGAGCTGTGCGAACTGCTGGCTGGGGGTGGTGGTGATGACGGACACCACCTGCACTTCGGGCTTGCGCGGCATGGCCAGAAAGGCGGCGGCCACGACCACGACGATGGCGCCGATCACAGCCCAGCGCACCCAGGACTTGCGGCGCTTGGGCGCGAGGCCGCCGCGCTGGATCTTGAGCCTGGCCAGGGGGTTGCTGCTTGCGGGTTCGGTCATGGGGGTGTGACGCGGCGCCGGGCGCCGAAGTGAAGGAGGCGGTGCCGATGATAGGTTGCGGCCACGGCTGGGGCGGTGCGCTCCATGGCGCAGGAGCTGTGTGCAGATTCGAGCGCCCTGCAGAACACGCACTCGGGGCAAAAATTCATTCTATTTCGGCCGAATCTCGAACACATCAAGAAACGCCCAATAAGTCCACGAGGAAAGCGGAAGCTACCCCATGAACCTTCACGAATAAGTCACTTTCGGCCAACAAATCCAGGCCGATGCAGGTTTGCGCGGCTCAGGCCGCAATCACGCCGCCGCCCAGGCAGACCTCGCCGGCATACACCACGGCACTCTGGCCGGGCGTCACGGCCCACTGCGGCTCGTCGAAAGCGAGCGTGAAGCCGCGCGCGTCGTCGGCCGTCAGATGGCAGGCGGCATCGTGCTGGCGGTAGCGGGTCTTTGCGGCCAGCGTCGAGTCGAACGCAGGTGCGGCGCCGCCGATCCAGTGCGGCTGCTCGGTGGCCACGTTCAAGGTCTTGAGCCAGGGGTGGTCATGGCCCTGCACCACATAGAGCGTGTTGGCGGCCATGTCCTTGCGCGCGACGAACCAGGGTTCGCCATTGCCCGCCTTCTGCCCGCCGATGCCGATGCCCTTGCGCTGGCCCAGGGTGTAGAAGGCCAGCCCAACGTGCTCGCCAATGGGCTTGCCCTCCTCCGTGAGGATCGGCCCCGGCTGGGTGGGCAGGTAGCGGTTCAGAAACTCGCGAAACGGCCGCTCGCCGATGAAGCAGATGCCGGTGCTGTCCTTCTTGGCGGCGTTGTGCAGGCCGATGCTCGCGGCGATCTCGCGCACCCGGGTCTTCTCGATGTCGTAGAGCGGAAAGATGGCCTTGGAGAGCTGCGCCTGCGTCAGCCGGTGCAGGAAGTAGCTCTGGTCCTTGGCCGGGTCCTTGCCCTTGAGCAGCTCGAAGCGATCGCCCACCTGCCGCACACCGGCGTAGTGGCCGGTGGCAATGTGGTCCGCGCCCATCTTCATGGCGTGGTCCAGGAAGGCCTTGAACTTGATCTCGGTGTTGCACAGGATGTCCGGGTTCGGCGTGCGGCCGGCCTCGTACTCCTGCAGGAAGTAGCTGAACACCCGTTCCTTGTATTCGGCGGCAAAGTTCACGGCATCAATGTCGATGCCGATGCGGTCGGCCACGCTCACGGCGTCCAGCCAGTCCTGCCGGGTAGAGCAGTACTCGCTATCGTCATCGTCTTCCCAGTTCTTCATGAACAGGCCGATGACCTCGTAGCCCTGCTCCTTGAGCAGCCAGGCAGAGACCGACGAGTCCACCCCGCCACTGAGGCCCACCACGACCTTGGGCTTGCTCATGCAGCCCCCGCCAGCACCGAGGGATGCGTGTAGATCGCGTCCAGCGGCAGCCGCCGGCCGGCGAGGTAGTCGTCGATGCAGCGCATGACCAGCGGGCTTCGGTGCATGTCGTTCATCATGCGCAGATCGTCGGCACTCATGAAGGCCACGCGGCGGATCTCAGGCGAGAGTTCCACACCGGCCACCGCCTCACCCAGCTCGCCCACAAAGGCAAAGCGCACATAGGTCACGTCCTCGCCGGTCTTGGCGGAGATGTAACGGCTCATGTAGGCGCCCAGAAAGCCCGTGGGCTCAAAGACGTGGCCGGTTTCCTCGAGCGTTTCGCGCTTGACCGCGTCGATCAAGCTCTCGCCCTGTTCCCAATGACCGGCCGGCTGATTGAGGCGAACGCCGTCTGCCGTGTCTTCCTCGACGATGAGAAAGCGGCCATCACGCTCGACGATCGCGGCGACCGTCACGCTGGGTTTAGAGGAAGCACTCATGGCTTGATGCGCAGCTGGCATGGGCAAATGCAGCAGTTGCGCCAGACTTTTCGGTTAATTTCGGATTTTAGTTGGGGCTCGCAGCTCCGGCCCGCCCGGCTTGGTCGGGGTGTCGGCTGCAGACAAACACGTTCCAGGTACATACCCAAAACGCCCCCGCTGGAGGATCGCTCAGATGAAATTCGGCATTCCGCGCGAGACACGCGCCGGCGAGACCCGCGTGGCCGCCACGCCCGAGACCGTCAAGAAGTTGGCCGCCAGGCACGAGGTGTGCGTGGAAGCTGGGGCCGGGACAGCCAGTTTCAACACCGATGAGGCCTATGCCGCGGCTGGCGCCCGCATCGTTGATCGCGCCGAGGCCCTGGCGCAGGACGTCGTGCTCAAGGTCTGGGCGCCCGACAGCGACGAACTGGCCAAAATGAAGCTTGGTGCCGTGCTGATCGGCATGCTCGAACCCTTCAACGCCGACGGCCTTCAAAAGCTCGCAGCAGCCAACCTCACGGCATTCGCCATGGAAGCTGCGCCGCGCATCTCTCGTGCACAGTCGCTCGACGTGCTGTCCAGCCAAGCCAACGTGGCTGGCTACAAGGCCGTGCTCATGGGTGCGAACGCCTACGGCAAGCTGATGCCCATGCTCATGACGGCCGCCGGCACCGTGAAGGCGGCGCGCGTGGTGATTCTGGGCGTGGGCGTGGCTGGCCTGCAGGCCATTGCCACCGCCAAGCGCCTGGGGGCCGTGGTGGAAGCCAGTGACGTGCGCCCAGCCACCAAGGAGCAGGTGGAGTCCTTGGGCGGCAAGTTCATTGACGTGCCTTTCGAGACCGACGAAGAGCGCCAGATCGCCGAAGGCGTGGGCGGTTATGCCCGCCCGATGCCCGAGGCCTGGATGAAGCGCCAGGCCGCCATGGTGGCCGAGCGCCTGAAGCAGGCCGACATCGCCATCACCACCGCGCTGATTCCCGGCCGGCCCGCGCCGCGCCTGATCAGTGCCGAGACCGTGGCGCAGATGAAGCCCGGCGCCGTGATCGTGGACATGGCCGCCGAGCGCGGCGGCAACTGCGAACTCACCGAAGCCGGCCAGACCGTGGTCAAGCACGGGGTCACGATCATCGGCGCGGTGAACATCCCGGCCAGCGTGCCCACCGACTCCTCGGCGCTCTACGCCCGCAACCTGCTCGATTTCCTGAAGCTGGTCACGGACAAGGACGGCGCCTTCCACCTCAACCTTGAAGACGAGATCGTCAAGGCCTGCATGGTTGCCCACGCCGGCGCCGTGACCCGTACCTGAACCTCGCGCTTCTCGCATCTCCTGAATCGCCCATGCAAAGAATCATGCTGCGCAGCAAGCTGCACCGCGTCACCGTGACCGGTGCAGACCTGCACTACGAAGGCTCCTGCGGCATCGACGCCAAGCTGCTCGAAGCTGCCGACATCCTGCCCAACGAGGCCGTGGACATCTACAACGTCAACAACGGCCAGCGCTTCTCGACCTACGCGATCGTGGAGCCTGCAGGCAGCGGCGCCATCACCCTGAACGGTGCGGCCGCACGCTGCGCCGCCGCTGGCGACCTGCTCATCATCTGCACGTATGCGCCAATGGATGATGCGACTGCCAAGACCTACAAACCCAAGGTCGTGTTCGTCAATGATGCCAACCACATGACAGGCATGAAGGAGTAAGCCCCATGGCCGAGATCAGCCCGCTCGTCATCAACCTCATCATCTTCGTGCTGGCCATCTATGTGGGCTACCACGTGGTGTGGAACGTCACCCCCGCGCTGCACACGCCGCTGATGGCTGTGACCAACGCGATCTCGGCCATCATCATCGTGGGCGCCATGCTCGCTGCGGCACTGACGGAAACCACCCTGGGCAAGACCATGGGCGTGCTGGCCGTTGCACTGGCGGCGGTGAACGTCTTCGGCGGCTTCCTGGTCACGCGCCGGATGCTGGAGATGTTCAAAAAGAAAGAAAAGAAGCCCGTGGGCGAGCCCAAGTAATCCAACGGAATCAGCGCGATGAAACCTGAGTATTGGCTGCCCGGCGTCGTCTTCCTGGTGGTCTCGCTGCCGGTGCTGCTCCTGCTGCGCCAGGTGCCGCCGCTGGCGGAGTTCGCGCTGTTTCCGGCCATCATTGCCGGCGGCCTGGCGGCCGCCTTTGCCACCGCCAAGGTCAAGGAGCGCCAGCGCGCCGACCAGGGTGAAGCATCAAAGAATCAGAAGGGGGAGTCCCAATGAGCATGAACGTCGTCGTCCTGCTCTATCTCGTGGCCAGCGTCTGCTTCATCCAGGCGCTCAAGGGGCTGTCGCACCCGACCACGTCCATCAAGGGCAATGTGTTCGGCATGGCCGGCATGGCGATCGCCGTGCTGACCACGGTCGCGCTGATCTTCAAGCTCTCGCAGAACCCGGCGGCCGACATGGCTTATGTGCTGGCCGGCCTGGTCGTGGGCGGAGGACTCGGCGCCTACATGGCCAACAAGGTTGAGATGACCAAGATGCCCGAGCTGGTGGCCTTCATGCACAGCATGATCGGTCTGGCCGCCGTGTTCATTGCCGTGGCTGCTGTGGCCGAACCCTGGGCGTTCGGCATCACCACCAAGGGCGGGCTGATCCCGATGGGCAACCGCATCGAACTCTTCCTGGGTGCGGCCATCGGGGCCATCACCTTCAGCGGCTCGGTGATCGCCTTCGGCAAGCTCTCGGGCAAGTACAAGTTCCGCCTGTTCCAGGGCGCGCCCGTGGTGTTCAAGGGTCAGCACATGCTGAACCTGCTGCTCGGCATTGCCACCCTGATCTGGGGCGGCGTGTTCTTCGTCACCGAGAACTGGACGGCCTTCTACATCATGCTGGCCCTGTCCTTCGTGCTGGGCGTGCTGATCATCATCCCGATCGGCGGCGCCGACATGCCGGTGGTGGTGAGCATGCTCAACAGCTACAGCGGCTGGGCCGCGGCGGGTATCGGCTTCTCGCTGAACAACAGCATGCTGATCATTGCGGGCTCGCTGGTGGGTTCGAGCGGCGCGATCCTCTCGTACATCATGTGCAAGGCGATGAACCGCTC
>JAIXTA010000117.1 GCA_027484405.1 Burkholderiales bacterium | reverse complement strand
GATCAGAAAGTGCTGGATGTGGGGTGCGGCATCCGCAGCGACTGGCCGCACTACGTTCGTTCTCTGCACAAAGGCATGCCGGTGAGCGGGAATGTGTACGTGGGCCTCGACCCCATGAGCCACAACCTCGAGAAGCGGGACTATCCCTTCGTGGCAGGGCGGCTGGAAGACCTGCCGGGAACCCTGTCTCATCCGTTCGATGTTTTTCTTTTCTCGACGTCGCTGGATCATTTTCAGGATCTGTCCCTGACGGCGCAGACAGTGCGCAGCCTGGCCAGCCCCGGCGCACTGGCCATCTTCTGGGTGGGTCTTCATGACCAGACATTGGTCGCGGAGCACGTGGGTGCGCAGATCTTCCAGAAGTTGTACGGGTCACTGCATCCGCTGCGGTTCATTCCCCGGTTCCTTGAAACGCTGGTGAAGATCCCGGTGAAATACTTCTGGCTGCTGCAGCGCAGGCGCGACATGCGCTCTGGCGTGCCGCTGGACAAGCTTCACTTTCACTACTTCACCCAGAAGAGTCTGGCCGAGACACTGCCACTGTTCGGGACGGTGGAGCGTCAGATCCACGTGCTTGGCACCAACAGCGTCTTTGTCTGTGTACGAATGCCTTGAAGCCGAAATGGTGATCTGATGGCGCTGCGCCGCTTTCTGCGCGACAGCGCCTTGTACGGCGCGGCCAACCTGGTGGCGCGGGGCATGGTGTTCCTGCTGCTGCCGCTGTACACACAGGTCTTGTCGCAAGGTGAGGTGGGCGCGTTCGAATGGCTCACCGCAGCCAGTCTGACTCTGCTGGCACTTCTGCCGCTGGAGGTGACACAGGCGCTGGCACGGCTGCGCACGCAGGACCTGCCCGCCGAGGAAATACAGCGTCAGTGCCGCACGGCGTTCAGTTTCACGTTCCTGATGCTGGGCGGGTTCGCCACAGCAGTGACGGTGCTGGCCACCCACTTCCGGATCGGGCCCATGGCTCAGATGCATTCCGGACTGCTGGTGGCAGCAGCCATATTGCTGCTGGTCAATGGATGGCTGTACTTCGTGCAGAACGAGCTGCGCTGGAGTTCCCGGGCGGACCGTTATGCACTGACTTCTGTCGTCACGGCAGGCATCACCGCAGTGACGGCCGTTCTGTTTCTGCTCGTTCTGGATGCAGGCATCCTGGGTCTTTACGCTGCGATGATCCTGGGGAGCGCATGCGGCGCTGCTTTGGCCATGCGAAGCCTGCCCTACTTGCTGCGCCCGCGCTTGAACCTGGCCGAACTGGGACCGCTGCTTCGGTTCTCGTTCCCCCTTGCCGTGTCCAGCGTGACGATCATCCTGGCGACCACCGTGGACAGGCTGCTGGTCGCTCAATACCTGAGCCTCGAAGCACTTGCCGTGTACGGCGTTGCCATGCGGATAGCGGCCATGGCCATGCTGGCTTTCCAGGGTTTCCAGCTCGCAGTCCTGCCGGCCACGGTCGGCCAGGGCCAAACCGGCCAACGCGAGGTACAGCTGGAACGGTCATTCCGCGTTTTCTTGTTGATCGCCATCGGCGTGGCGCTGCTGCTGTCAGCCGGATCGCCGGTGTTGCTGGCATGGTTGGCTGCGCCAGCCTACGGATCCGCACAAGCCTATGTGCCTTTACTGCTGGTCGGCACCGTGGCCGCTGCCGCTTATCCGTTCGCTCCCGGCCTGTGGCTGACCGGACGGTCTCGCGCCATGGCCGGCCTTGGACTGGTGCTGGTAGTGGTGGGACTGGCAATGAGCAGCTGGCTCATCCCATGGATCGGCGTCATGGGCGCTGCACTGGCCTACAGCATCACAGGTCTGTTCTATGCGGGGATGATGTTCTGGGCAAGCGACCGGGTATTTCCAGTGGGTCGGGCATATGGCCGGCTGGCTTGCTCGGTCATCGTCTTCCTGGTGGCGTCTGCCGCTCAGACCTGGGCCGCAGCCGAAAACTGGCCTCTGACATGGCGATTGCCTGCTGCAGCGCTGCCCTTGCCGCTGCTGGTCTGGTTGCTGACCACCCAGCAAGATCGCCGCCGGTTCGTGCAATGGATGCAGGCGCTCCGCCGCCCATGACTTCATGAATTCCTCATCCCCCCGAATCCTCCACTGCGCCCATCTCGTGGGCGGACAAGCCACCAGTCTGGCACGCGGCGAACGGGCGCTTGGCGCACACAGCAGAGCAGTCGCGTGGCAGCCATCCGTCTTTGGCTATCCAGCCGACGAGATCCTGTGGCCCGACGGCGCCGGCCTCGTCACCCAGGAGGCCGCGCGCTGGCGCCTGCTGGCCAGGGCCATCAGAGACTTCGACGTCATCCACTACAACTACGGTGCGCCCATCCTCAACTGGGGTGCACTGGATGGCCGCCACAAAAGCATGGCGGGTGGCCTGGGCGGCATTTATGCCGCTTTCAACCAGGCCCTGGAACTGCCGCTGGTGAAGCGTCTGGGCCGTGTGGTGGCAGTCAGTTACCAGGGAGATGATGCGCGCCAGGGCGACTACTGCCGAGAGCACTTCGACATCACCTTCGCGCGCGAGGTGGGTGACAGCTACTACTCGTCCGCGATCGACGGTGCCAAGCGCGACCGCATCGCGTGCTTTGACCGGCATGCAGACCTGATCTACGCACTCAACCCAGATCTGCTGCACGTATTGCCGTCACGGGCCAGATTTCTGCCATACGCCCACGTCGACTTGGGAGCTTGGACGCCTGTGATGGACGGCAGGCGTTCACCGGATGCACCGCCGCTGGTTGTGCATGCCCCCAGCCACCGAGGCGTCAAGGGCACCCGCTACATCCTGGAGGCGCTGGATCGGCTGAAGATGCAGGGCGTACCCTTCGAACTGAAGCTGGTGGAAGGCCTGCCGCAGGCCGAGGCGAGAAAGATCTACGAGCAGGCCGATCTGGTCGTGGATCAACTACTGGCCGGCTGGTACGGCGGCTTCGCGGTGGAGGTAATGGCTCTGGGTAAGCCCGTGATCTGCTACCTGCGTCACAGCGACTTCGGCTTCCTGCCAGAAGGCATGGCTGCCGACATGCCCGTCATCGACGCTTCGCCGCTGAGCATCGAGGCGGTGCTGCGGGACTGGCTGACCCGACCAAGATCACAGCGGATCGAACAAGGTCTCAAGGGGCGGGACTACGTGGAAAGGTGGCACAACCCGGCCGCCGTTGCAGCCCGATTGCTGGACGATTACGCACAGGCGCTGCAGGCCCGCTCGTCCCGTCGTTAGACCTCGATCGCGCAATACACCCAGTCCACAACGCTGTCCGCCGGCTGAAATCCGTGCACCAGG
>JAIXTA010000066.1 GCA_027484405.1 Burkholderiales bacterium | reverse complement strand
TCATGCCGGCCATGGGCTCGTCGAGCAGCAGGACCTGCGGCTCCCTCGCCAATGCCCGGGCAAGGTCCACGCGCTTCTGCAGGCCGTAGGGCAGGCGGCCCACGGGCGTCTTGCGCCAGGCCTGGATCTCGAGGAAGTCGATGATCTTCTCGACAAAGGCGCGGTGTGCCAGCTCCTCGCGCTCGGCCGGGCCGATGCGCAGGGCCTGCAGCAGCAGATTGCTCCTCATGCGCAGATTGCGGCCGGTCATGATGTTGTCCAGCACGCTCATGCCCTTGAACAGGGCCAGGCTCTGGAAGGTGCGCGCCACACCCATCTCGGCCACCTGGCGCGAATTCATGTGCTTGAAGGTCTTGCCGCGAAAGGTGATCGAGCCTTCCTGCGGCGTGTACACGCCGTTGATGCAGTTAAGCATCGAGCTCTTGCCCGCACCATTCGGGCCGATGATGGCGCGGATCTCGTGCTCGCGCACATTGAAGGAGATGTTGGTCAGGGCCTTCACGCCGCCGAAGGACAGCGAGATGTTCTGCACATCGAGAATGACCTCACCGATCCTGCGCTCGGGGTTGTGTTCATTCATGCTCAGGCCGCCTTTCTGTCCGCAGTTCTGTCGCCTGCGGGAAAGCGCCGGGCGTCGCGCACTTCGAGCACGGCGGAGATCTTGCCCACGCGGCCGTCCTCGAACTTCACGGGCGTCTCGATGAACTGGTCGGCCCGGCCGCTGTAGAGCGCGTCGACGAGCACGCCGTATTTCTCGGCAATGAAGCCGCGGCGCACCTTGCGCGTGCGCGTGAGTTCGTCGTCATCGGGGTCGAGCTCCTTGTGCAGCACCACGAATCGCGCGATCTGCGTGTCGGCCATCTGCGGCTCGCTGGCCAGCTGCGCGTTGACCTTCTCGACGCAATCCTGGATCAGTGCCAGCACTTCCTTCTTGCCCGCCAGATCAACATAGCCGGCATAGGGCAGCCCGCGGCGCTCGGCCCAGTTGCCGACAGCATCCGCATCGATGTTGATCAGCGCGCAGACGGTGTCCTTGCCGTGGCCGAAGCACACGGCCTCCTTGATCTGCGGGAAGAACTTGAGCTTGTTCTCGATGTAATTCGGTGCGAACAGCGCGCCGCGCGCCGTGCGGCCCACATCCTTGGCGCGGTCGATGATCTTCAGGTGCCCGTCGCTGTCGATCACGCCGGCATCACCGGTGTGGAAGAATCCCTCGGCGTCCATCACTTCGGCTGTGGCGTCCGGGCGTTTGTAGTACTCCTTGAGCACGCCCACGCCGCGCACCAGCACTTCGCCGCTGTCGGCAATCTTGATCTCCACGCCGGGCGCGGCCGGGCCCACGGTCTCGAGCTTCACGCCGCCATCGGGCTGTAGGCAGACATAGGCGCAGGTCTCGGTCTGGCCGTAGAGCTGCTTGAGGTTCACGCCGATGGAGCGGTAGAAGCGGAACAGGTCCGGGCCGATGGCCGCACCGGCGGTGTAGGCCACGCGGATGCGGCTCATGCCCAGCACATTGCGCAGCGGGCCGTAGACGAAGAAGGTGCCCAGCGCATAAAGCAGCCGGTCCGTGAAGGCCACAGGCTTGCCGTCGAGAATCTCGGCCCCGCAGCGGCGTGCCACCGCCATGAACTTCTCGTACAGCCAGCGCTTGGGCGCCGCCGCGTCCTCCATGCGGATCGACACCTGTGTCAGCAGACCTTCAAACACGCGCGGCGGCGCAAAGTAGTAGGTGGGCCCGATCTCGCGCAGGTCGCCCATCACCGTGGCGCCCGACTCGGGGCAGTTGACCGTGAAGCCGGCCACGAGCGACTGCGCCACCGATAACAGATGGTCGCCCACCCAGGCCATGGGCAGATATGACAGGATCTGGTCGTCCGGACCGAGCTTGTCGAAGCCCACACCGCCGCGCGCGCTGCCGATGAAGCTGGCGTGCGTCTGGCACACGCCCTTGGGCTTGCCGGTGGTGCCCGAGGTGTAGAGCATCACCGAGACGTCATGCGTGTCGCCCGCGGCCACTTGCGCATCGAAGAAGCCGGGATGCGCCGCGTCGTAGGCCCGTCCTCGGGTCAGCAGCTCCTCAAAGGACAGCAGACCGTCCTGCTTGTAGTGCCGCATGCCGCGCGGGTCGTCGTAGATGATGTGCGTCAGGCGCGGCAATTCGCGGCGCATCTCGAGCAGCTTGTCGACCTGCTCCTGGTTCTCCGCGATGGCGAACTCGATCTCCGCGTTGTCCAGCACGAAGGCCATCTCGCTGGCGATTGCATCCTGATACAGCGGCACCGGCACGCCACGCAGGCACTGGGCGGCGATGAAGCTCCAATACAGGCGCGGCCGGTTGTCACCGATGATGGCCAGGTTCTGTCCGTGCCGGAAACCCAGCGCGGCCAGGCCGCAGGCCATGGCCCGCACGATCTCGGCCGCCTGGCCCCAGCTGTAGGTCTGCCAGATGCCGAGGTCCTTCTCGCGGATGGCCGGGTGGTTCGGCCGCACGCGTGCATGCTCCAGCAGCAGGCGCGGGAAGGTATCGCCAGTGCCCGACGAAACGGTCACGGATGTCTCCTTGTTGTGTCGCGTGGGGCCAGTACGAATCGGTCCGCCGCGTTCCACTTCTTTATGCGCCGAAGGCTCAAGGCCTGCGGTCGTTCGGCTCATTAGATGCCGCCGGATATCGCGATGCTGTCGTTTTCGCGACAATGTGCGCATCCGGGTTTACCGTGATCGGTTCCGGCGGAACGCACCTTGCACACAGAGCATCAACCCCTGCTGCTTCACGCTGCGTTGCAGCAAACACCGTGGTGGGACTACCTCACCGATACGGAGCGCGCACGCGCCATCGCTGGCGTGGAAGAGCGCTTCTTCACGGGCGGGCAGGTGGTGGTGCGCAAGGGCGAGCGGGTGGACTGCTGGCTCGGCGTGATCGAGGGCCTGGTGAAGATCAATGCCGTGAACGCCAGCGGCAAGTCGGCCACTTTCACCGGCGTGCCCACCGGCGGCTGGTTTGGCGAGGGCACCCTGCTCAAGCACGAGGTGCGCAAGTACGACGTGGTTGCCTTGCGCGATACGCGCATCGCCTGGATGAGCGGCGCCACCTTTCAGTGGCTGCTCGACCATTCCATCGGCTTCAACCGCTTTTTGCTCAAGCAGCTCAACGAGCGCCTGGGCCAGTTCATTGCGGTGGTGGAGTACGAACGTCTGCTGGAGCCGGATGCCCGCGTGGCGCGCTGCCTGGCCGAGCTCTACAACCCCCTGCTCTACCCGGGCAGCGGCGCGCACCTGGCCATCTCGCAGGAGGAAGTGGGCTATCTGGCGGGCGTCTCACGCCAGCGCGTGAATCAGGCGCTCAAGCTGCTGGAAGAGCGCGGCCTGCTCAAGGTCGGGTATGGCGGCGTGCAGGTGCTTGATTTGGATGGCTTGCGCCACTACGGCGCCTAGCGCGCGCCGTCCTGCGTGGGGCGATGCCGTAGCGCGTGTTCGGTCGACTGAGCGCGCCGGCAGCGCTGACTTAGTGGGCCGCGCGCGGGCCCCAGTGTGGCGCCTCGTACATGCCCATCAGGGTCACGGCGCAGCTTTGCAGGAGCGGCGCATCGAGCGCGTGCAGGTCCACCAGGGTCTCGATGCCGTAGATGCGGTCGAACTGCATGCGCTGGATGTCGATGTGCACGCCCTGTTCGGCAGCCAGATCGCGCAGACGCGGCAGCAGGCGGTGCTCGTCCCAGTACAGGGGCAGGTCGATCGAGTCGATCGTCACGTGCGCTGGCGGCATGGGCACCGGGGCGTCCAGCGCGGCCTGTGCGGCGCGCGTCACCAATGCGCGTGCGAGTACGGCGGCGGCCAGTTGAACGGTGATCTCGTGGTCCATGATCGGCTCCCGGGGTGCGGGGAAGCGTGTGAGATCGCACCCTGTTGAACCCATCCTAGGTGCCGTGCTGCGATGCAATGCGCGGATAAGCCCGCCGAATGCAAGCCAGATTGGGCGCCTCAGATCATGAGTGCAGGCTGGGTCATGGCCTCGCACTGCTCGCGCAGCTGCTGCGCCTGCCCGGCCCAGTAGGCATCGGTGCCGAACCACGGAAAGGCTACGGTGAAGGCCGGGTCTGTGCGGCGCCGTGCCAGCCAGGCGGCATAGTGAATCTGCCGCAGGGTGCGCAGCGCTTCGACCAGATGCAGCTCGCGCCGGTCGAAGTCGCGCACGGTCTCGTAGCCGTCGATCAGCGCTGCCCACTGGCGCGTCTGGTCGGCGCGATCGCCGCTGGCCAGCATCCAGAAGTCCTGCACGGCCGGGCCGGTACGGGCGTCATCCAGATCGACGAAGTGCGGCCCCGGCTGGGGCATCCCTTCGGGCGTCCACAGAATGTTCCCCGGGTGGCAGTCGCCGTGCAGGCGGATCTGCGCCACCTCGCCCGCCGCGGCAAAGCACTCGCGCACGCCCTGCAGCGCCTGCGTGGCGGCCGCGCGATAGTGCTCCTGCTGCGTGGGCGGCAGATCGCCCTCGGCCATGAGCCAGGCCAGCGGGGCATCGCCCATCGTCCCCACGTCCAGGCGTTCGCGCTGCATGAAGGGCCGGGCGGCTCCCACGGTATGGATGCGTGCCAGGAAGCGGCCGATCCATTCCAGCACCGCCGGGTCGTCCAGCTCCGGCGCCCGGCCGCCGCGGCGCGGGCTCACGCTGAAGCGGAATCCGCCGTGCTCGGCCAGGGTGCGGCTGCCGGGCACGGTGGCGCCTGCGAGTTCAAGCGGCGCCACGACCGGGATCTCGGCGGCGGCCAGCTCGGCGGCAAAGGCATGCTCTTCAAGAATCTGCGCCGTGCTCCAGCGCTGGCCGTGCGCGCCCTGCTCAGGCCGGTAGAACTTGGCCACCACGGCGCTGCCGTCGTCCAGATACGCCATCCAGACCCGGTTCTCGTAGCTTGAAAGCATGAGCAGGCGTCCGTCGGGCGCCTGCCCCGCGGCCTCGAGCGCATCGAGCACCACATCGGGCGTCAGGCGTGCAAAGGAGCCTGCTGCGGGGTCGGCAGCAGCGGCATCAACGGGGCTTTTCGCTTGTCCCATGCGGCTTTCCGGGCAAAAGTGGCTGGAAACCCGCGCCAATCAAGCGAGTTCACTTCTGGATCGGGGCGTGTGCTCAACCCCGTCCAGCCCGCAAGCCTACACGTCGCGCCCCGGATCGAGTCCTCAGGGCTTGAGTGCCACACCCGACAGGGGCGTGATCCATTCATTGAGTACCGGCAGGATGTTGGTGTTGACCTTGCCGCCCGGTCGGCCCCACTGCAGCAGGCTGTCGCGCTGCGAGGGCGTGTCGAGAAAGGCGTGGTCCGAGTTGGCCAGCAGCACGAAGCGCGCCGTGTCGGGCCGCAGGCCGTTGACCCAGCTGACCAGCATTTCATGATCGGATGCATCGGTCAGGAAGTCGCTCGCGCCGTACATCGCCAGCACATGGCCGCTGGCGCCGGCCCAGACTTCGGGCATGTTCAGCGCGGCCACCTGCTGCCAGAAGCGCGCGTGCTGACCGCTGTACTGCGGGCCGGAGGGCGAGGGCCGGAAGCTCTCGGCCACCAGCTGCTTGAGGCGCGGATGGCGCGCCACGATCTGCTCCGGCGTCATGCCCTCGAGCAGCCACGCACTGTTGAGCAGGGCCTTGTCCTGCAGCAGGTTGTGCATGTCCAGCGGCGTGGTGCCGCTCAGCGTGCCCTGGCGGCGCGTGTTCTCCAGGTCGTACTCGATCCAGGTGCGGAATGCGGTGCCGCTGACCATGATGCCCTTGAGCTTGAACTCGCGCGCCAGCAGCGGGCCCCAGTAGCCGCCCATGCTGTGGCCGAAGAGGAAGACGCGTTCCGGGTCCACGTCGGGCCGCGCCAGCAGGGCCTTGAGCGCCTGGCGATAGCCGTCCAGCGTCTGCTGGAAGTCGACGGCCGCAAAGGGCCCGCCCTCGCTGTCGCCCACGCCCGGCTTGTCCACGCGCATGGTCACGTAGCCGCTGCGGGCAAAGGGCTGGATCACCTTGGCATAGCCGTTGTCTGCCGTGAGCGCAAAGTCCACCGTGCCGGGGCCGATGCCCTGCACGAACATCAGCGCCGGATGCTTCTGCACACCTGAGCTCGGCGTGCCGGGCGGATTGGGCGCCGTGACGATGGTGCGCAGCCAGCCGCGCTCGCTCTTCACCTGGCCGTAGCTCACCTGGTAGTCGGCCGAGACTTCACGCGCTCGCCCGGCCAGCGTGCCGCTCAGTCGCAGCGGCTTGCGGTTGCGCTCGCCGGTCACGCGCACCGGCGCGCCCTCCACCTGGGTGCCCAGCCATGCCGCCACCTCGGCTGGGGTGCGCACCGTAGTGTCATTCAGCTGGGTGATCACATCGCCGACCTGCAGGCCGAGTGTCTGCGCCGTGAGCTTGGGCACGACGGCGTCGATGCGCACGCCGATGGCCAGCTCACTGAGCTGCGCGCCCAGGGCGGCCTTGCGCGGCAGCACGGGGTCGGACTGCGCCGCGGCCGGGGAAGGCACCACCAGACTGAGGGCCGCTGCGATGAGTGGCGCGACCCAGGCAGAGAGGGTGCGGGGCAGCGCAAGGCGCAGGGCAGCTCCAGGCGCGACGTTGAGGTCAGCGGTCATCACGACAACTCCAGACAGACGAACGGAGCCTGAACACTAGCTGCGGGCAGTGCGTGGCCGGGCGGGGCATGCATGAACTGCGGATTGGGCGACATGAACGGCCGGACCCACGCTCGCCGCCAGGCACCACCGGCTACGCTGCGTCCATGGACCTCAGCATTCGCACCGGCAAGGTGGACGATGCGCTGTGCATCGCCGCTCTGGCCACACAGACCTTTCTGGACACCTATGCCACCGACGGCGTGCGCGCAGACCTCGCCCGCGAAGTGTTTGCCCTGTGCAGCACCAGCGCCTTCGAGGCCCATCTGCGCGAGCCACAGATCGCATTTCTGCTCGCGGTGCGCGGCCCGCATCTGCTGGGTTTTGCGCAGCTTCATCTTGCGCTGCGCAACGCAGGCAACACGGCGCATGCGGGCTGCGAGATCGTGCGCCTGTACGTGCAGCCCAACCAGAAGCGGCGCGGCATCGGCCGTGCGCTGATGGAGGCTGCGCACACGCGTAGCCGCGCGGCAGGCGCTACCACCACCTGGCTCACGGCCTGGGCCGAGAACCGGCGTGCCCGCGCCTTCTATGCCGCGATCGGCTACACCGACGTGGGCGCCCTGCCCTATGTCTGGGAAGACCAGACCTACGAGAACCGCCTGCTCATCCGGCCGCTATAGCGCTTCCTTCCATTCGGCGTTGAAGACACGCCACCGGCCGGATTCGCGGCGCCAGTTCGTCGTGAACGCCCAGCTCTGGCCGCGTTCGGGCAGCAGGCCGCTGCTGCCGGTGGCCAGCACCGTGATCTGCGCCGTGGCGCGCTGGCCTTCGATCTTGATGTCGCGCACCGTCGTCACCACCTTGATGCTCTGGTTGGTGAGAAACACGCCGGCCAGCATGCGCCGCGCCTCCTTCTTGTCGAAACTGCCGGACTCGCGCGTGAAGTCTTCGGCCACGTGCTCAAGAAAGCCGCTGGCGTCCTTGGCCTCGATGGCGGCCTGCATCTTGTCCACGGCGCTGCGCAGTTCCTTTTCGGGGTCGCTGCGGCTGCAGGCTGTGAGCAGCGCGGAAGCGGTGCAGGCAAGAAGCAGAGTGCGACGGCGCATGGGCGGGGGGCGGGCGGCAAACCCGTTGAACGGAGATGGAGCCGCAGACTGTAGCCTTGACCCGGCACGGTTCTCGCTCTGGGTTTTCACGCAGCGACTGCGGAACTGCGCCGCACCCGGTCGGTCACTGCGATGGGGCGCCTCCACAGGCCCTGTGCCTGGCCGGCCGGCACGGCGCGCGTCCGCAGAAAGTCAAACAACATCCCTCCTGAGGTCCTCATGAGTCCAACCCGTGTCATTCGTGGCCGCCTTCGTGGGGCTGCCATCGCCCTCAGCCTGTCTGCGCTCGCACTGATCGCAGCAGCCAGCCTGCTGCCCGGTCCGGTGCGTGCAGCGGCACCGGAACACACGGCGCCGGCAGCTGTCGGCGGCTCGGCGTCTGCACCGGCATTGGCAGGTGTGGAGATCGTCGATCTCGAGTGGCAGGACGCCGAGCGCAAGCGCACGGTGCCTGCGCGCCTGTACTGGCCGGCCCAGGCCCGGCAGGCGGCCGTGCCCCTGGTGGTCTTCAGCCACGGGCTCGGCGGCTCGCGCATGGGGTACCGGCACCTGGGCCAGTACTGGGCCCAGCAGGGCTATGCCAGCCTGCACTTGCAGCACCCAGGCAGCGATCGTGAGGTCTGGCGCGGCAGTGTCTTCAGTCTCGTGAGCAATCTGCAGGCCGCAGCCAGCGACATGAACGCGGCGAACCGCGCCCTCGACGTGCGCTTTGCCATCAGCCAGATGCTTGCGGATGCGCGCTTTGCACCGTCCATCCGCAGCGATGCCATTGCCGTGGCCGGCCACAGCTACGGTGCAAACACCGCGCTGCTCGTGTCGGGTGCACGCGTGCTGCGCGAGGGCGTGCCCAACGACCTGCGCGACGTCCGGGTCAAGGCGGCCGTGCTGCTCTCGGCACCGCCGTTCTATGGCGAGGCCGACATGCGCCCCATCCTGTCCGGCATCGAGGTGCCGACTCTGCACGTCACAGGCACGGAAGACGTGATCCGCATCCCCGGCTACCGCAGCGAGCCGGCCGATCGCGTGGCGGTCTTCGATGCCACGGGCGGCCCGCGCAAGCTGCTTGCAGTGTTTCGCGGCGGCACCCACAACATCTTCACCGACCGTACCGACCAGGCCGGTGCAGAGCTGAATCGCGTGGTCAAGCGCGCCACGCGTGAGGTCAGCACCCTGTTTCTCGATGCCACCCTGCGCGGGGGCGACGCGCAGGCGCTGGAGCGCTGGCTGAACGAGAACCGGGCGTTGTTTGCACGCGTGAGCGGCAGCCTGAGCCCCGCTGCGCTACCGACCGCGGCAGTGGCCGCACAGCTGGCGCCCGCGGCAGCGCGTTAGCGCGCCGCACACGCCACATTCAAGGCACGGGCCGGATCACCGGCGGGTTGGTGGCCAGCACCTGCTTGATCAGCGGGTCGAGCAGCGCCTTGAGCGTCTCCGAGGGCAGGTTGTCGGCGTTGTTCGGCTGCCGCGTCATGATCACGGCGGCGTAGTTGCCCGCCGGATTGCCCTGCAGGTCGATCCACGGCGCCCAGCCAAAGGCGCCCGTGGAAGAGACGCGCAGCCCGGCGTCGCAGGCGCTGATGTTGGCGGGGGTGGCGCATTCGCGCCACAGGCCCAGCCCGTAGTGGAAGTCGCGGCCGGACTGCGTGAGATACGGGCTGTTGCGAATGGTCGTCGTGCTGCTCCATTGCTCGCGGCGCTGCTCGTCGATGGCGCCCTGGCTGATCAGCCGCGTGCTGCCGGCCAGACCCCGCCGGAGCTGGAACAGCATGAAGCGCATGTAGTCCAGTCCGTTGCTGTTCACCGAGCCCGCGGGGTTCGGGTTGTTCTGGAACACCACGCCGGCCACAGTGGTCTGCGTCATGCCCAGCGGACCCGTGAGCTCGTCGGCCACGATCTGCGCCCAGGACTTGCCCGTCACGAGCTCGGCCGCGCGTGCTGCCATGCGCAGGTGCGTGCTGCCGTAGCTGAACACGCTGCCGGGCGGGGCGGCCGTGGCCGCCTGACCTTCGTAGATGCGCAGCACCGCCTCGGCCAGCGAAATGTCGTTGGCATCCGAATTCGCCTGGTCGCCATCAATGCCGGTTGTGAAGCTCAGTGCGTGGCGCAGCGTGGCATTGCCCAGGTTGCCCGACCAGGGGGTACCGCTGCGATCCCGCAGCCAGGTGCGCAGCGGCGCGTCCAGATTCATCACGCCGCGGTCCACCAGACGCATGATCACTGTGGCTGAGACCCACTTCGAGGCCGAGGCGATCGGCACCACGGTATTGTTGGCAAAGCCCGCGCTGTGGCTGAAGACCACGCCCTGGGTGGTCGCCACTTCCACGGCCAGGCCGTTGGGAAAGCCCGGTCGGGCCGCCTCAATGGCATTGATGACGGGCTGCCAGGCGGATGCCGGGGCCGGCGGCGCCGGCGGGCTGGGGGCATCGGAGCCGCCACCGCAGCCGGGCAGCGCCAGAAAACCACCCAGGAGCACTGCGGCACCAAGGGATCGAAGACGGGAATGTTGCAAGCGCATGGGTCAGGTAGCCGGCAGGGTCACGGGTGGCCGGTGCTTCAGGCCTCGTCGGCAGTCTCGGGCACCGCAGCGCGTGCGGCAACCCCCACAGGGTAAGCAGACGCCGCCATCGTTTCACTGCTGAAACCCGGCGCCTCACCTGCGGCGCCCAGGCGAGTACTTCAGACGAGCTTCAGCACCCGCGCCAGCGTCTCCTGGAAGGCCAGCTGCGTCGTGAGCAGGGCGCGATGGTTCGGCACCCAGGCAAAGAGGCCACTCACCGGCTCGGCACGGTAGTCGGTCGGTGCGGCAATCACGCGGAATCCCGCCGCCTCGAAGGCGCGCACGGAGCGCGGCATGTGGAAGGCCGAGGTGACCACCACCACCGTCGTCCACTGCGGCTGGAGTGCACGGGTCAGCAGCGCGTTTTCGCGGGTATCCCGCGCTGCGCCTTCAACGGCCGCGACTTCGATACCAAAGTCCTGGCGGAAGGATCGGCCCACCAACTCACCGACAGGCGCACCCAGCTCCGTTCGGCCACCGCCCGTGGGAACGACAGGCAGCCCGCTGCGTCGTGCAAGTTGTGCTGCGTAGCGCATGCGGGCAAAGCTGACTCGGTCTGGTTGCGGTGCACCGTATTCGGGCGTGTTGAGCGCCCGCCCCGCGGACAGCACCACGATCCCTTGCGCCGCCGACAGGTCCGCGCCGGCGGGCAGGGCGGGAACGAGCTGCTCGATCTGCCCGATCCACAGCGAGGCCACGGCCGGGGTGGCGGCCAGCCAGATCGTCAGCGCACCGGCGGCAAAGCCCGCGCCGGCCAGACGCGGCTGCCGCCGCCGCAGGCACCAAGCCAGGACCATGAGCGCGACCGGCGCGCCGCAGAACAGCGTGCCGAGCAGCGCGTAGTTCAGGGTCTCGGTCATGCCGTGCGCCGGGGCTTGCCGGCTGGCATCAACGCCGCGGCTGGCGCAGCGCCTCCTGCCAGACCTGCATCAGCGCGCCCTTGGGCGTGCCCTCGTAAGTGCGCAGGCCCATGGCGCCTTCGGCCTTGAAGCGCAGTTCGCCGGCCTGGGCGTTCTCTGCGGCCGAGCGCTGGGTGTTCATGAAGACGCAGTTGCTGTCATTGCCGCAGGCCCGGTAGAAGGGCCAGCTCGCGCTCGGGTAGCAGCTGGTCATGACCTCGGCGGGCAGTGCGTCGAAGAGGCTGGACCAGGTCACCAGATCGATCCGCAGCGCACGCGCCTGGTCGAGCAGCCAGCGCAGATAGGCGGCGGCTGCGGCGTCGTTGCCGGGGACGGCGGCGCGCTGGCAGCTGCTGGGCGTACCCACGGCCAGGTCGCGCGAGTTCCAGCCGGTGTCCGCCACCAGCAGCGGCGCTTCCTTGGGGTTGCGGTCGCGCACGCGGCTCAGGTAGTCGCGCGGCAGCTGCACCGGGTCGGTGGCGCGCGGGCCGTGGATCTGCATGGCCAGGCCGAAGCGGTCGCGCGACAGGTTGTTCAGCGCGGCGTAGTGGGCGGCATCGAAGCCGTCGAGCGTCTTGCCGTAGAGCTCGTCGATCAGGAAGGAGGCGTACACCACCGCGTTGGCGTCCACCGCCTTGGCGGCGCGGTAGCTGGCGCGCTGCAGGTCCACCAGGGCGCGCCAGGCCGGGCCATCGCCGCAGGCGGCCAGGTAGGCGTTGATCTCCGCCGACACGTTCACCCAGCGGGGTGCGTAGTTGCGCATCATCCAAGTGACATAGCGCGGATAGGCGGTCACGTAGGACGCTTCGGTGCCCAGGTTCAGGTCAAAGCAGCGCGAGCCGATCTCGCGCAGTTCGATGTTGGTGCCGGAGCGCACGGCCTCGCGGGCGTAGCGCTCGCGCGCCAGCGTGAGCTGCAGCGACACCGGCTTGCCCGTGGCCCGGGCGGCCTCGGCCAGTTCGCGCTGCATGCGCACCCAGGGGTGATCGGCGCGCGGTTCGGCGTTCTCGGCAAATTCGCGCCAGGGAATGCCCAGGGTTTCGGCAAACACGGTGATCGCGTCGCCGTCGCGTCCGGCGGCGGCAAAGCGTTCGATCACCGGCTCACGCACACGCCAGACCAGGTCCGTGCCCAGCGCGGCCTGCACGGCGCCCGTGCTCAGGGCGAAGGGGCGGACCGGATCGGCCGCGGGCGCCTGGGCCAGTGCGGGCAGTGCTGCAAGACCCAGTGCGATGGCAGCCAGTGGAGAGGCGAACGCGCGGCAAAACTTGAACATCGAACAGATCCTGAATGATTACGCTGCAATGCAACAACCGAAGTGCGGGTTGTAGCGCGCAACCTTGTTCGCCCGCAAACGGGTTTGCCGCATTGTCGGCGGTGAGCGACGTTCAGGGCTGCCGGGGTTCGGGCTGCGTCAGCCGTTCCATGGTGCTGAGCCAGTGCAGTGCCTGCTCGCGGGTGTCGCCACACATCTCGGCCGAGGGCTGCAGCCCGCCGCAGGCTGCGGGCCGCTCCGGGTGGCCGAAGAGGGCGCAGCGCATGTCCGCCGTCAGGTGCACGCAGCGCACACCGGCCGGCTTGCCCTGAGGCATGCCGGGAAAGGGCGTGTTGATCGAAGGCGCAATGCAGCAGGCGCCGCAGCCGGGGCGGCAGTTCATGCGGCGCGTTCCAGGGCCGGGCCGGCCAGTCCGCGGGCCGCTGCGCAGCCACCCACCGGCGCCGGAGGACGCCCCAGCCACTGGGCGGCGGCATTGGTGGCAGGCACATTGGCGCGCCCCATCAGCTCCAAGTGCCCGAAGGAAAAGGGCGAAAAGTGCAGCAGGTCGCACACATGGCTGCCGATGCGCGCCAGCCAGGCGGGCAGCGCAATCTGCAGCGGCGCGCCACGCCCTGGCGCGCGCAGACGCAGCAGCAGCTCGCTCATGGGCAGGGCGTCCGGGCCGCCCAGCTCCACCTCGCGCGGGCAGCCCGGCCCCGGCGCGGCCACCAGCGCGGCAATCACCTCGCCCAGCTCACTGACCTGCAGGGCGGCAATCTGACCGCGCGCACTGCCCGGCAGCAGCTGCACCGGCCACTGCGCCACGCGCCGGATCCAGCGCGCGCCAAAGCCCCCTTCGCCATCCAGCAGCGAGGGCCGCACGATCACGGCGTCCGGGTGCGCGGCGCGCAGGGCCTGCTCGCCGGCCCGCTTGCTGCGGATGAAGCGGCTGCGGGCCGGCGCGCCCAAGCCCAGGGCCGAGACGTGCACCAGACGCAGGCCGCGCTCGGCACAGGCGGCCGCCAGCGCGGCAGGCCCCTGGCAGTGCACGCGGGCATAGGTCTGGGCCCAGCGTTCGCGCAGGATGCCGACGCAATTCACCACCGCGTCCACCTCGGCCAGCGCGGCGCGCCAGTCGGCCGGCTGAAGCAGGCGATGCAGCGCCAGCGCCCGGACCGGCACCGGCGCGGTGGCATCCGCCCGCCGCCCGCCGATCTGCACGTCGTGCCCGCGCTGGCGCAGGGCCGCCACCACATGCCGCCCAATGAATCCACGTCCACCCAGTACCAGCACTCGCATGATCGGCCTCGCCTTCCCTGCTTGCCGCGCGCATCAACGGACGCGCATTCGGCTGCAGTGTGTCTGGATTTTCAGTCAATTCAGAAATTACGGCAACAAATCGAGGCGAGATGATGTATGGTGAAGCCATGAACACCACACCGACCCCGATCAGCGCACCGGATGCGGTGCAAGCATCCACGCCTACCGTTGTGCCGGCCTCAGATGCCACGCTAGCAGGCACTCACATTGCAGGCCGTGAAGCGGCCAGAGCAGCCGAGGCACCCAGCGCGCCCGCAGCGCCGCCGGAGTTGCGTCCGGCCCCCGGTGGCCCCTCTGCGGGCGCGGCTGCCGAGCTGCCGGACACGGGTCACGGGCCGGTCGCGCTGTCCCCGCTCGCCCAGCGCTTCGTGCTGCATTGGGGCGAGATGGGCACCCGCTGGGGGGTGAACCGCACCGTGGCGCAGATTCATGCCCTTCTCTATTACCTGGGCCGGCCAATGAATGCCGACGAACTCGTGGCCACCCTGGGCGTGGCGCGCAGCAATGTCTCCACCAGCCTGCGCGAGCTGCAGGCCTGGCGCCTGGCGCGAGTGGTGCATGTCATGGGCGACCGGCGCGACCACTTCGAGACCAGCGGCGATGTCTGGGAGCTGCTGCGCACCGTGGTGGCCGAGCGCAAGCGCCGCGAGTTCGACCCCACCGCCGCCCTGCTGCGCGAGAGCGTGGCCGACCCGGCCTTTGCCCAGGAGCCGGCTGCGGCGCAGCAGCGCATCCGCGACACGTTGGCGCTGACCGAGTCCGTGGCGGCCTGGGCCGATGAGATGCTTCGGCTGGACCCGGCCACGCTGCAGAAAGTATTGAAGCTGCTGTCCACCGTGCAGAAGCTGGTACGCAACCAAACCTGACCGAAAATGAGCGATTTATCGGCGATAAACAGCCGCTTATCGCTTGTCTGACGGACTTCTTGGCCATTTTGGCTGCTGCAGTATTCTTGGCCGAAATTGAACATGACCGACGCCCTCGTCTACCCCCTCACCGTCTACTACGACCGCTCCTGCCCCCTGTGCGCCAGTGAGATGCATGGCCTGAAGGCGCTGGACGTGCAGGGACGCTTTGCGCTGGTGGACTGTTCGGCGGCCGACTTCGACGCCACCCCGGTGCGCGCCGCCGGCATCGACCCCGCCCAGCTGATGCAGATCATCCACGCGCAGGACGCCGCCGGCCGCTGGCTGCGCGGCGTAGACGTGTTCGTGCAGGTCTACGCCGCGGCGGAGCTGGCGCCCATGGTGCGCCTGTGGAGCCATCCGCGCCTGCGTCCAGTCTTCGACCGGGTCTATCCCTTCATCGCGCGCTACCGCCACTGGCTCACCGCCCTGGGCGCGCAGCACCTCATGCACTGGCTGATGCGGCGCCTGCTGCGGCAACGCGCGAAGGCCATGGTCGCGCAAAGCTGTGCGAACACGACCTGCGAGCGGCCAGACTGAGCGCACGCACTACGCGTCCCCGGCGTGCTGGAGATGCGGCAGCCGGGCCGCGCAGGCCGGCCGCAGCCCAACACTCAGCCCAGCACCCAGCCGGTCCGCCCCGCCCATCGGGGCATGCGCGAACCCCCACCCCTGACCATTGTCCGGGTTTCTACCTAGAATCGCCCGCACACCGGACACTGATCCGGGATCAAACACACAGGTGAGGGAGGGAAGGCATGTCAGACGCCATGCAGAACACAGTGCAGGACCAGGACCTGGCGGCGGCCATTGCGCAGCAGCAGGCCAGCCGCGCCAGTTTCGTGATCGATACCTACAAGTGGCTGTGCGCCGCCATCCTGGGCTTTGCCGCGCTGTCCTATGTCCTGAGCAGCCTGGGCGTGGGTGTGGCGATGGTCAATGTCATGGCCGGCAGCAAGTACATGTGGCTGGCCTACCTCGGCGGCTTCATGGTGGTGGGCTGGCTGGCCTCGAGCATGGCCGACACCATGGCGTCCAAGGGCGCGCAGCTGGCCGGCCTGGGCCTGTACGTGGTGGCCGAGGCGCTGCTGTTTGCGCCGCTGTTTGCGATTGCGGCCAAGGTGGCACCGGGCTCGATCGGCGCGGCCGTGCTCGTGACCGCCGCGCTCGTGGTGGCGCTCACCGTCACGGCCTACACCAGCAAGCGCGACTTCAGCTTCCTGGGCAGCTTCCTGAAGGTGGGCGGCATTGTGGCCCTGGGCGTGATCGTGGCCAGCATCGTCTTCGGCTTCACGCTGGGCATTGTCTTCAGCGGCGCGATGGTGCTGTTTGCCGGCGGCTGCGTGCTCTACGACACCAACAACATCCTGCGCCACTACCCGACCGACCGGCCGGTGGGCGCAGCGCTGCATCTGTTTGCGTCGATCGCGCTGATGCTCTGGTACGTGCTGCGATTCATCATGGATCTGGCGCGCGACTGAGCGCAGCCGCGTGGGCATCGGCCCGGCCGGCCAGGCGTGCCTTCGGGCGCGCTTTTCGCTTGCGCAGTGCCCGCTGCCGCCCGCCAGCCACGCGCCGAAACGCCGCGTCTGTGCCTGGCAAGCCGCAGCTCGTCAAAATGCAGATGGCACATCGGGCGCAGCTCGTTAACCTCGCACGGTTGCCCAGGAGCCCCACATGACTGACAGCCCTTCCGCATCCACCACCGACGCGCTCTACAGCCCGCCCCCGCCCCCGCCCCCTGCTGCACCGCCCGCACCCCCCGCACCGCAGCCGCCCGGCGGCCCCAAGAAGCCGGGCTGGTTCGCGCGCATCTGGGGCTGGGTGGACAGCACGCGCCGCACTGTGGTGAACCTGATCTTCCTGGCCATCGTGCTGGTGCTGCTGATCTCGCTGTTTTCCGGCGGCGGCATCAAGGTGCAGGACAAGACCGCGCTGGTGCTGGCGCTCAACGGCCCGATCGTCGAGCAGCTGCACGGTGGCGTGCGTGACCGCATCACCCGCCAGGCCCAGGGCCAGGACACCGACCAGATGCAGCTGCGCGACCTGATCGCCGTGCTCGAGAACGCCGCCAAGGACGACAAGATCACCAGCGTGGTGCTGCTGACCGATGAGTTTGGCGGCGCCGGCATGGCCACGCTGCGCGAGGTGGCCGCCGCGATGGAGCGCTTCAAGGCCAGCGGCAAGAAGATCGTCGCCTGGGGCAGCGGCTATGACCAGCGCCAGTACTACCTGGCCGCGCATGCCAGCGAGGTCTACATGCACCCCATGGGCATGGTGATGATCGAGGGCTTCGGCCGCTACCGCACCTACTACAAGGATGCCTTCGATCGCCTGGGCGTGAGCGCCAACGTGATCAAGGTCGGCACCTTCAAGAACGCCGCCGAGCCCTACTTTGCCAACGGCCCGAGCAAGGAAAGTCTCGAAGCCGAGGCCTTTCTCTATGACGCGCTGTGGACGGCCTACACCGATGGCGTCGAGAAGGCGCGCAAGCTGCCCGCCGGCAGCATCGCCAAGAACATCGAGGCCCTGCCCGAGCAGCTCAAGGCCGCCGGCGGCGACCCGGCCAAGCTCGCCCTGGACGGCAAGCTGATCGACGGCTTCAAGACCCGCGACGAGCTGCGCGCCCTCATGCTCGAGCGCGGCGTCGAAGACAAGGAGAACAAGACCTTCCGCCAGGTCTCGTTTGGCGACTACCTCTCCACCGTCAAGCCTGCCAAGGGCGGCGATGGCGTGGGCGTGATCGTGGCCGAAGGCGAGATTGGCGACGGCTTTGCACCTCCGGGCCGCATCGGCGGGCGCAGCACCGCAGAACTCGTGCGCAAGGCCCGCGAAGATGACAGCATCAAGGCCATCGTGCTGCGCGTGGACTCCCCCGGGGGCAGCGGCTTTGGCAGCGAACTGATCCGCCGCGAACTCGAACTCACCCGTGCCGCCGGCAAGCCGGTTGTGGTCTCGATGGGCGACCTGGCGGCCTCCGGCGGCTACTGGATCAGCATGGCGTCGGACGAGGTCATTGCCGAGCCCACCACCATCACCGGCTCGATCGGCGTGTTCGGCATGCTGCCCACGGCCGGCGGCCTGCTCGAAAAGCTCTCCATCAAGACCGGTGGCTACACCACCACCTGGCTGGCCGGCGCCTACGACCCGCGCCGCGGGCTCGACCCACGCTTCGAGGGCCTGGTGCAGACCGCCATCAACCACTTCTACAGCGACTTCGTGGGCAAGGCCGCCGCCTTCCGCAAGATGAGCGTGGAAGACCTCAACAAGGTCGCCCAGGGCCGCGTCTGGACCGGCCAGCAGGCCCTGGACCGCAAGCTGGTGGACCGGGTCGGCAGCTTCGAAGACGCCCTCAAGAGCGCCCGCGAACGCGCCAAGCTCAAGGCCGACGCGCCAGTGCGCTACGTGGAAGCCCCGCCCAGCGCCTTCGAGCAGTTCCTGAAGAACCTGGGGCTGGGTGCCACGGCAGACGCCGCCGTGGACGCAAGCGCTGCCACCGCCGCTGCAGCCCTGCGTTCAGCCATGTCGCAGAACGCCCCCTTGGCCGCCGCCGGCATGAACGGCGCCGCCGCGCCGGTGGTGGAAGACTTCCTCTGGGTCAACGAGCTCATGCAGCGCACCCGCGCCGGCATGCCCTTCGTGGTGCTGACGCACTGCTTCTGCGACAAGTAGTGCCTTGATGACTGACTGAAATACTTCGATTTCAGCCAGAATTCCGGGCATCTCAAAAACCCGGCTTTTCGCGCATCAGACAAGCGGAAAGCCGGGTTTGTTCATTTCAAAAAACTTCATTTTCGGCCGTTCAAAATGATGCGCCAGGGGCGCAGCACGCCGCACCTGCGCTGCGGTGCCACCATGGGCTGGCAAGGGACGTGCCGCGTCGTGACCGCCTCGCTTGCCGCTGCGCTAAAGGCGCACCATGCTCGCAGGCGCAGCCGCGCATCGGCATCTTCGATCCGGCAGGGCCCTTGGCTATCCTCGCAGGACGTCGGGCCGGCGTGGTGCTGCGCCTGACGGAAGCCTCCCGGAGTGCCCATGTTCTCGATCAAGACCCTGTGTGCAGCTGGCCTGCTGGCGCTTGTTGCGACGCTGGCGGCCGCGCAGACTGCTGCCAAACCCGTGAAGATTCTGGTGGGCTTTCCGGCCGGCGGCGGCACGGACGCGATTGCGCGCGTGCTGGCCGACAAGCTCAAGGACGAGCTCGCCACCTCGGTGGTGGTGGAGAACCGCGCCGGCGCTGGCGGGCAGATCGCGGCCACCACGCTCAAGGCCGCCGCGTCGGACGGCAGCACCCTGTTCCTGAGCCACGACCACACCATCTCGGTCGTGCCGCTCACGATGAAGAACCCGGGCTTCGATCCCGCAAAGGACTTTGTGCCCGTGGCCGGCTTTGCCACCTTCGTCAATGCGCTGGCGGTGTCCGGCGGCACGCCGGCCAAGAGCCTGGCGGACTACGTGAGCTGGGTGCGCCAGCAGGGCGGCAAGTCGGCGGTGGGCACGCCTGCGCCGGCCAGCATTCCGGAGTTTCTGGTCAAGGCCGTGGGCGAGCACTACAAGCTCGACCTCGTGGCGGCGCCCTACCGCGGCAGCGCGCCGATGATCGGCGACATGCTGGGCAACCAGATCGCCGCCGGCACGGGCTCGGTGCCGGACTTCATCGAGCACCACAAGAGCGGCAAGGTCCGGGTGCTTGCCGTGATCGGCAGCCAGCGCCAGGCCGTGCTGCCCGACGTACCCACCTTCGCCGAACTCGGCGTGCCCGGCTTCGAGGACGTGCCCTTCTACGGCCTATGGGCCCCGGCGGGCACGCCCAAGGCCGAGCTGGACCGCCTCGCGGCCGCCGTGGCCAAGGTCATTGCCCAGCCGGATGTGCGCGAGCGCCTGAGCGCCATGGGCCTGGCCGTGGGCTTCATGACCGGCGCGCAGCTCGCCACCCGCGAGCAGGCCTACAGCAGGAGCTGGGCGCAGATCATCCGCAGAATCGGGTTTGTGGCGCAGTAACCCCACTCCAGGAACCCGCATGCTCACACAAATCCTTCTCTATCTGATCGAGTTCGCGTTCGGCGCGCTCGCCTTCCTCGCACTGCTGCGCGCCTGGGCCAGTGCCACGGCCGCGCCGATGCGCAATCCGATTGGCCAGTTCGTGATGAAGCTCACGGACTTTGCGGTGCTGCCGCTGCGCAAGATCCTGCCGCGCACGGGCCATGTGGATCTGGCGAGCCTGCTGCTGGCCTATGGCGCGGCGCTGGTGATGGTGGGGCTGTCGGTGCTGGTCGTGGGCGCACTCAACGGCCGCCCCATGATCTCGCTGGGCACGCCGGTGCTGGCGCTGATCGTGCTGCTGCGCTGGAGCCTGTATCTGCTGATTGCCGTGCTGATCGTGCAGGCCATCATGAGCTGGACCAACCCGCATCACCCGGCGGCCTACTTCGCGGCCAATCTGGTGGACCCAATGCTGAGGCCGATCCGCCGGTTTCTGCCGCCGGTGGGCGGCTTCGATCTGTCGCCAATCGTGCTGATCGTGCTGGCCAACATCGGGCTGATCGTGGTGAACAACCTGCGCCTGGGCTAGGTTCAAAAAACGTAGATCGAGTATCCACGCGGTTCTTCAGGCCAAAATGGCTGAAGAACCGCTTGGGACAAGCGGAAAGCCCAAGTCAGACCGCAACGGGGCGGGCGCTGGCAGGCGCCCACTCTTGGCTCGGCGGCAAGCGGTGCTTGCCGAAACCCCAAGCCAAGCGGAAAGCCCAAGTCAGACCGCAATGGGGCGGGCGCTGGCAGGCGCCCACTCTTGGCTCGGCGGCAAGCGGTGCTTGCCGAAACCCCAAGCCAAGCG
>JAIXTA010000069.1 GCA_027484405.1 Burkholderiales bacterium | reverse complement strand
CCGCACTTCTGCAGCATGAAGATCACCCAGGACGTGCGCGACTACGCCGAGAAGCAGGGCGTGGACGCCCAGGCCGCGCTTCAGAAGGGCATGCAGGAGAAGGCCATCGAGTTCGTGAAGATGGGCGCGGAGATCTACCGCAAGGCCTGAATCACCACGGGCCGCGCACCGCCATGAGCGGCCTGCGTCGGGCGGGAGACACGCGCAAGCAAAGCAACTTGTTCTGCACCACGCGAAGCGCGTGACACACTCTTTGACGGGCACCGGGCGTGCCCGTCTTCTCTTTTGGGGTTAACGCAGACGACACGACGCGCCGGGAGTGGGAACATCGACCCCATGCCGCGCCTGCGTTGGTCCCTGTTCAAGTTCGACCCGATCATCTATCGGGCCGTGCTATTCGCCTGCCTGGCGGCCATTGTGGTGGTCAGCGGCCGGCAGTGGGCCGCCGATCGCCAGTACGAACTGCTCACCAATCTCCTGGCGGAGAAGGCCGAGCTCGGCGTGAACCTGCACAAGGCCGGGCTTATCAAGGCGGTGGCGGAGGGCGATCTGCCCATGCAATCCGCCCTCGTGAGCGATCTGCTCACCAACTCGCGCAGCCACATCGCGGTCAAGCTGATGGACGCGCAGGGCCGTGCCCTGCATGAAGACGCGCTGGCCGGCTTTGCCCAGGGCGGTCAGCTGCTGCGCGAGCCGCCGGGCAACGGCCTGATCCGCATGCGCAAGGACGAACACGCGCCCTTCATCGCGCGGCTGTTCGGCTACCCGCTTGCTGCGGCCTGGGATGAACCCTTCTTCGTTCGCGGTGACCGCTTCACCCTGCGCCTGGTGTTCTCGCTGCAGGCAGCCTATGCCTCCTGGCAGGCCATGATGGCGCAGGCGCTCTGGCTGGCACTGGCTGTGGTGCTGGCCACGCTGATCTTTGCCCAGGCTGTACTGCTGCGCCCGATGCGCGCCGTGGATGAAGCTGCGCGCTTTGCTACGGCCCTGGGCACAGACGCGCAGCGCACGCCCCTGTCCGAAGATGGCTCTGGCCTGAGCGCCATCGACCAGCTGCGCCGCTCACTGAACAACGTGGCCGCCGACCTCGCCGAACGCCGCGCGCAGCAGGCGCGCTATGAGGCGGACCTGCTGGAAGCCAAGCAGCAGGCCGAGGCGGCCAGCGTGGCCAAGAGCACCTTCCTGGCCAACATGAGCCATGAAGTGCGCACACCCATCAATGGCGTGATCGGCATGACCAATCTGGTGCTGGGCACGCCGCTGGCCGAGCAGCAGCGCCGCTGGCTGCAGCTCGCACGCTCCTCGGCCGACGGTCTGCTGGCCGTGGTGAACGATGTGCTCGACCTGTCCAAGATCGAGGCCGGCAAGCTCGAACTGGAGCGGGTGGACTTCTCGCTTTTGCGCCTGCTCGATGACATCGTGCGGCCCTTCGCGGTGGCCGCCTGCGAGAAGGGCATCCTGTTGCAGACCCGCATCCACCCCGGGCTGCCTGAGAGTATGGCCGGCGATCCGCTGCGCCTGCGGCAGGTGCTCAACAACCTGCTGTCCAATGCACTCAAGTTCACCGAGCGCGGTCACGTGCTGCTGGAGGCCTATGCGCTCCCTGCCCCCAGCCCGAACGAGCGCGGCACGGTGCATGTGGCCGTGCACGACACCGGCCAGGGCATCGCGCCGGACAAGATCGAGGCCATCTTCGATGCCTTCACCCAGGCGGACACCTCGATCACGCGCCGCTTTGGCGGCACCGGACTCGGCCTGACCATCTGCCGGCATGTGCTCGAGCTGATGGGGGCGCAGCTGCGGGTGAACAGCCGGCCGGGTGAGGGATCCACCTTCAGCTTTGATCTGCCGCTGCGCAGCCCGGCCCATCCGCTGCTGGGCGGTGTGCGCGTCAGCCCCGCGCATGTGCCGCTGGACGGCCTGCGCGTGCTCTGGGTGGAGGACGACGCCGCAGCGGCGCAATGGCACAGCGAGATGCTGGCGCACTGGCAGGTGCGTGCCCACGGCGTGAACCAGCTCGCGCAGGCGCGCTGGCTGGCCAGCCAGCACCGCTTCGATCTCATCGTCATCGATGAAGCGCTGCTGGTCGGCGCTTCAGCCGAGGTGCTGGCCGATCTGGCCGCCACCCTGCCCCATGCCCCCTGCCTGGTGCTGGTGCAGCCGGGCAGCGCCCTGCCCACGGAACTGGATGCACTCGCCGAGCTCCGGGCGCAGCCCCTGGAAAAGCCGGTCAGCGTGCTCGAACTGCGCAATGCGCTGGCCCAGCTGCGCGGCGAGCCGAGCATCCCGCGCCAAGGCGCACCCAGCATGCCACGGCGCCTGCAGGGCCTGCGCCTGCTGCTGGCCGAGGACAACCTCGTCAATCAGATCGTGGCCACGACCGCCCTGCAGCAGATGGGCGCCCAGGTGGAGCTGGCAGTCGATGGCCGCGAGGCCGTGCAGCGCTTCCAGCAGGGGCGCTACGACGCCGTGCTGATGGACATCCAGATGCCGCATGTGAGCGGAATCGATGCCACCCGCCGGATCCGGGATCTCGAAGCCGCCACTGGCCAGCCACGCACGCCCATCGTGGCCATGACCGCGCACGCGCTGGCAGGCGATCAGGAGCGCTTCATCGCCTCCGGCATGGACGGCTATATTTCCAAACCATTCGAGAACTCCGCACTGGCTGACGCGATCCTGCGTCTGGTGGTACCGAGCGCATCGACCGCCGCACCGAGCAGCACGCCGGGCAGCACCAGTCAGACCCAGGGGACTTCACGCGCCATGACCGATCTCGCCAGCGCCCAGAGCGGCAGCAACCCGGCCGCCGGAGTCACGCGCGATAGCCTGCTTGCCGTGGTCGGCGGCATGGCCCCGCTGCTCACCCGCGTGGCGCAGGCCTTTCTCGATGAGAACGCGCCCATGCCCCAGCGCTTCGAAGCTGCCGCCACTGCCGGGCAGTGGAAGGAAGCCGCCGAGCTGGCCCACTCCATGAAGGGCGTGGCCAACACCCTGGGCGCCACGCAAGTGGGTGAGTGCGCCCGCCAGCTGGAACTCATGGCGCGCAACGGCGGTGCGGCCAGCGCAGACTACGCCTCGCCCCTGGCCAGCCTGAAGCAGGGCTTCACGCACCTTGAAGCGCTGTGCCGCGGGATTGTGAGCGGGCAGGCGGCGTGACGCCACCGGATGTCGCGAGCGCGCCTGACTCGCCCATCACGGTGGAGCTTGATCGCGAGACTGCATACGTCTTGCTGACCGTCTTGATCGACTTGGGGGAGCGACAGGCTGCCGGAGTGTCGTTCGAAGCACTTGCTGTGCGCGAATCTGATGTCCTCGGTGCGTTCATGAAGAAACTGGATGTCGCACTAGGCGGCAGCGGTCGGATGTCTTGAGGCTAGAGGCCCTGCTTGGAGCAGCAGCGGCATCCCTACCGAAAACCCCAAGGCTGGCAATCAGGCCGCGGCAGTCACAGCCCCCTACACTGCCGCGCTTCGAGCATTGCCATTGCGTGCGATGCCACCGACCTCCCCTCACAGCCCTTTGGAGCACAAGATCATGGCCATGGACGTCATCGACTATCAGATCATCGGTTCGGAAATGCAGCTCGTGGAGTGCGAACTGGACCCGGGCGAGGCCATGGTGGGTGAGGCCGGCAGCATGATGTTCATGGAGCCGGGCATCGACATGGACACCGTGTTCGGCGATGGCAGCGCCCAGACCGGCGGCTTCTTCGGCAAGCTGATGGGCGCCGGCAAGCGCCTGATCACCGGCGAGTCCCTGTTCACTACGGTCTATGCCAACAAGGACAGCGTCAAGCGCAAGGTGGCCTTTGCCGCGCCCTACCCCGGCAAGATCATCGCCATGGACCTGCGCCAGCTCGGCGGCACGGTGCTCTGCCAGAAGGACGCCTTCCTGTGCGCGGCCAAGGGCGTGCAGCTGGGCATTGCCTTCCAGCAGAAGCTGGGTGCCGGCTTCTTCGGCGGCGAGGGCTTCATCATGCAGAAGCTCGATGGCGACGGGCTGGCCTTCGTGCACGCGGGCGGCACCATCGTCAAGCGCCAGCTGGCCGCCGGCGAGACCCTGCGCGTGGACACCGGCTGCCTGGTGGCGCTCACGCCGAGCGTGAGCTTCGACATCCAGTACGTGGGCAAGATCAAGACCGCGCTGTTCGGCGGCGAAGGCCTGTTCTTTGCCAGCCTGCAGGGCCCGGGCACGGTCTGGCTGCAGAGCCTGCCCTTCTCGCGCCTGGCCAGCCGCGTGTTTGCCGCCGCACCGCAGGCCGGCGGCCGCAGCAGCGAGGAAGGCTCCATGCTCGGCGGCCTGGGCCGCCTGCTGGACGGCGACAACGAGTAAGCCGCAGCCACCGCGCCTTGACCGGTTCAGGCGCAGCGGCCGGAAAGACAAGGGGCTGCCGCGGCAGCCCCTTGTTTCAATTTCGGACACATTTTCCGACAAGCCGAAAATGGCAGTTATCGCGCATCAGACAAGCGATACAGCCAAACCGGATTGATTCAATTCAACCGATTTCGGCCAAAGATCAGTTGCCCAGAACGCGGCGATACACCGGCCCCCAGAGCGGGTGGCCGACCTCGGCGCGGTCCAGGGCAAAGGCCGGATCTTCCTTGCGGGCGTTGCGAAAAGCCTGCTCGCACTGCGCCTCGCGCCTGGAGGTGCAGTAGATGAAGGCCAGGTACTTGTGCGCCGCGGCCCGGTCCTTGGGTGCGGCCAGACCGATCTTCAAAGACTCGCCCAGCTGCTTCTCCGCATCCGGGTACTGCGCGTCCTCGTAGGCGCGGATGCCGGCAAGCAGCGCCCGCTCGGCCGGCCGCTCCTTCATGTCAGACACGGCCACGGGCGCCGGCGCCACGCAGCCTCCAAGGAACGCACTGCCCAGCACGGCGGCCAGCAACAGGCGGGACAGTGCAGAGGTCGAACGAAATTTCGCGGAATGGGGCATGTAGGCAGCAGGATGAAAGACGACAGGGCTGCAAGCTTACGGTGCGGCGCGCGCGGATGCGATCGGCGCGCCGGCTGCGCGCCAAGGGGCGAGCGTCAGTTGCCGAAGCGGTGGCGCAGGCGAACGGGCTTGTCCTCGGTGACCTGGACCGTCGTCACGTAGGGCTCGAAGTCGCCGTTGCGGACCTCGATGGTGTGGCGGCCCACAGGCAGGGTGAGCTCGGCCAGCGGCGGCGACAGTCCGCGCGCCTGACCGCCCACAAACACTTCGCCCCAGGGCGCAATGGCCAGGTTCACGACGCCGGTGGCGGCCACCGCCGGGGCGGCCGTGCGTCCGGTGTTGCGGGCCGCGTCGGCTCGGGCCGTGCGGGGGTTGCTTGCGGCGGTCGGCGTCTGCACCCTGGCCGGCTCGGACCGTGCTTCGGTACGGGCGGGCGGAGCTGCGCTTGGTGCAGACGCCACAGCGGCCGGTGCTGCCGCTGGGGCGGCCGGGGTGCTGGCGTCTTGCGGGGCGCTCGCGGGCGCTGCGCTCGGGACACCGGCTGCCGGATCGGCTGCGGAAGAGGGTGCAGGCGGGGTCACTGTTGTGGCCGCCGCGGTGGCATCGGGCGCCGGCGTGACCGTGCCTGACACGGCATTGGCAGGCACCGGGAGCGCGCCGGGTGCACCGCTCTGCGCGGCCACCTGCGGTGCTGCGGGCTGCGCGCTCAGGTCAGCGCCGGACCGGCTGCCCGGGCCGAAGGCCAGCAGACCGAGGCCCACGGCCCCCAGCACCACCAGCAGCAGGCCGCCCACCACCACCGGCTTGCGATTGCGCGAGGGCTGCACATCCACGCCACGGGTGGCCTGGCTGTCCAGCAGCTTGCGCACGCGCGCCGCCGACCCCCAGCGCTTGATGTCGCTGGCCATGTCGCCCGCGCGCTCGTAGCGGTCTTCGGGGCGCTTGGCCAGGGCGCGGGCGATGATGCGCGAGATCTCCAGCGGCACATCGGGGTTGACCTCGTGCACCGGCACGGGCGCCTTGCGCACGATGGCATCGAGCAGGTCGGGCAGGGTCTCGCCGGTGAAGGGCAGCTTGCCAGAGAGCATTTCGTAGAACACCACGCCCAGCGAAAAGATGTCGCTGCGGCCGTCGATCTTGCGGCCCTCGATGACCTCGGGCGACATGTAGCTCGGGCTGCCGAAAACCTTGCCGCCTGAAATGACGGTGGTGGAGCGGATGAACTGGGCGATGCCGAAGTCCAGCACCTTGGGCGTGCGCTTGCCCACGAGGTAGATGTTGGCCGGCTTGATGTCGCGGTGCACGATGCCCGAGAGGTGTGCGTACTCGAGCGCATCGGCCACGCGGGCAATGATGTCGCCAGCCCGCGGCGCGCTGAACAGCTCGCCGGTGGCCAGGGTCTCGCGCACGTCCTGCCCTTCGAGCAGCTCCATGGCGATGTAGGGCCCCTTTTCGGTCTTGCCGGCGTCATACACCGTGACGATGTGGGGGTGGTTGAGCTTGGCCGCAGCGCGCGCTTCGTAGAGAAAGGTGTCCTCGAAGGCCTTGCGCTCTTCAGGCGTGGTCTGCAGGTTGATGGTCTTGAGCGCCACCGTGCGCGAGAGCACCGGGTCTTCAGCAGCGTAGATCGCGCCCATGGCACCGTCGCCCACGCGCGAAAGCAGCCGGTAACGCCCCATGTAGCCGATCACATCGGCCTGCGGCAGCAGCACGGTGGCCGGCGGTTCAGGCACGCGCGAGGCATCTCCGCCTTCGGCCTTCTGGCCGTTGCGGAACAGGGAGACGAGCGTGCGGGCAAAGTCCATGGTCAGGGGATGGGGCTGGCGCGGTTCACGGTGGCCTTCTGGCGGGCACCTCACCCGGCGCCACGATCCGCAGATCGGCACGTGGCGCTTGGCATTATCTCGACGGGTACGGCCTGTGGCTAGCAACCCTCATGCGGCGCTCACAAGTGCTTGGCTGAGCAGCCAGTTTTTACACAAATTGTTGTTTTGTCGACGCAGCGATCGGCCGCAAAGCGTCCGGATCACGCGGAAAAAATGCAACGGCCCCGCCCGGCCGGTGGGTCGGGGCGAAATCCATTGCATCCGCGGCAACGCCTCCGTGCACGCAGCGGCGCGCACCTCAGCCGCAGACCGACACCCAGGGCCGCGCGGTGGCGGCGGCCAGCGCATCCGGATTGAGCGGCACCACGGCATGCGGCGTGCCGCCGGCGGCCCAGACCACGCTGTAGCGGCGCAGGCTCTCATCGAGCAGCACATTCACCTGCCCGGTGTGGCCGATCGGCGCCACCCCGCCGATGGCAAAGCCGCTGTGCTCGCGCACGAAGTCCGGCGTGGCGCGCTCGGTGGGCTCGCCGATGTGCTCGGCCAGCTTCGCCTCATCCACCCGCACGTCGCCGGCACACACCACCAGCACCGCCTGCCCGGTCTGCACGCCGCGAAACACCAGGCTCTTGGCAATCTGGCCCACAGCCACGCCCAGGGCCTCGGCCGCCTGGGCGGCGGTGCGCGCGGGTACGGCCAGCTCCACCACCTGGGCATTCAGATTCAGCTGATCGATGACGGCCTGCACCCGCTGCGCGGTGGCTGCAGTGGCCGGACGGGTGTTGGGCGGAAGCGGCGTGGTGTTCATGGGTGGGTGGGGTCAAAGCCGGTCTTGAATGAACTCGAACAGCTCGGGCAGCAGCGTTTCGAACTCGTCGATGGCGTGGTTGCTGCCCTGCAGGATGATCTGGCGGCAACCGCGGTAGTGGCCGCTCATCTCGCGCCAGTCCAGCACTTCGTCGCCGGTGGCGGCCACCAGCAGATAGCGCCCGCGCCGCGTGGGTGCCGCCACGGCCAGCTGCTGCAGCTCGTCTAGGTACCGGGCATGAAATTCCAGCGGCTCCTGCGTATGCCAATGCGCCAGGGGGCCGCGGCCGTCGGTGACGTAGTGGGACAGATCGCGCGCCGGATTCACGGCGGGGTTGAGCAGCACGGCGCGGCAGCCGATGAGCTCGGCCAGCCAGGTGGCGTAGTAGCCGCCCAGGGAAGAACCGACGATCACGAGTTCGGCCGGCAGGTACTGCATGGCGCGGTGATGCGCCAGCTGTGCCGCCTGGCCGGGGCTGACCGGCAGCTGGGGGCAGTCGAAGGCCAGGCCGCGCTGCGCGCAGGCCGCGCGCATCAGCTGCGCCTTGGTGCTTTGCGGCCCGGAGCGAAAGCCGTGCAGATAGAGAATAGGCATGGGCGGATTGTGCCGAATCCGCCCGGGCCGCTCGGCCGGCTTGTCGGGCGTACTTGCGCTCAGGAGCGCCGTGTTGGCGCCACCGTCACGTCAAGCGCTGCCGGCCTTGCGCAGCGGCGTGCGCGCCATGGCCTTGAGCGTGCGCTGGGCCTCGGCCACGGCACTCTGGCCCTGCAGGCCGATGTCGGCATGGCGCAGGCCGAGCAGCATGTTGGCCTCCCAGAAGCCGAGCTTGCTGCCGCAGTCGAAGCGCCGGCCCTCGTAGCGGTGCGCAAACACCGGGCGGCTCTGCATCGCGCGGGCAATGCCGTCGGTGAGCTGGATCTCGCCGCCCGTGCCGCAGCCGATCTCGCGCAGGGCCTGGAAGATGCCCGGTTCGAGCACGTAGCGGCCGACCACACCGAGCGTGGACGGTGCCTGCGCCGGCGCCGGCTTCTCGACAATGGCGTCGATGCGGCTGGAGCGCGCGTCCAGCGGGCTCACGGACACGATGCCGTACTTGTCGGTCTCCTCGCGCGGCACATCCTGCACGCCGATCACGCTGCCGCCGCGCTGCTCGAACTGCTGCACCAGCTGCTGCGTGACGGACACCTCGGCGTCGAGCAGGTCGTCGGCCAGCAGCACGGCAAAGGGCTCGTTGCCCACGGCCGGTTCGGCGCAGAGCACCGCATGGCCCAGGCCGAGCGCGGTGGCCTGGCGGGTGTAGATGCAGCTCACGCCGCGCGGCAGGATGTTGCGCGCCATCTCCAGCAGGGCCGCCTTGTTCTTGGCGGCCAGCTCGGCTTCGAGCTCGGGCGCGGCGTCGAAGTGGTCCTCGATGGCGCGCTTGTGGCGGCCGGTGACGAAGATCATCTCGGTGATGCGGGCCGCCGCGGCTTCTTCCACGGCGTACTGGATCAGGGGCTTGTCCACGATCGGCAGCATTTCCTTGGGGCTGGCCTTGGTGGCCGGCAGGAAGCGCGTGCCGAGACCGGCCACGGGGAAGACTGCTTTCTTGACTCGCATGAGTGAATTCCTTGCAACCCGGCGCGCTGTCGTGTGCGACTTGGCTCAGGCAGGGGCGCCATTCTGGAGTGTGAGCCTGCTTTGTGTCGCCCATGCGAATGGAGTGCCAGATCCACACCGAAGGATTCAGGCGTCACAGGAAGTCACACTTTGGCGCGCGAGTTTGCGCCCGCCGCACCGGCGCGCGGGCTAGAGCGTGATCTTGTATGCAACCACGCGCTCGGTCTCGGTGAAGCCCAGGCCTGCATGGGTGGCCTGGCTGACGAGGTTGTCGAGGGGCGTGTCCGAGGCCAGTTCCTGCACCTTGCGCAGCCTGGCCCACTGGATGGCATGCGCCACCAACGCGCGCGCCACGCCCTGGCGGCGGGCGGCCGGCTCGGTCCAGAGGCCTTCGATGAAAGCCACAGGGCTGTGGTCACAGCCGAGCACGTAGTCGGTGCGCAGGGTCAATTCGATGAAGCCGACCGCCACCCCGTCCAGCAAGGCCAGGGCCACGCCGGTGCGCGCCGGGTCGTGCAGCATCTGCTCGGCCTCGCGCGCATGGTCCTGCGCCGGGCAGTCCGGCCAGAGCCGCGCGCGCATGGCCAGCCAGGCCTGGGGGTCGCCCCGGGCGGTCAGGACTTCGACGCGGATCTTCGACATGGCAGGGTGCGGGAGGTCGCACGGCGCGCGGCAGGTCGGGCCGGGGTCGGCACCGCCGTGTTGCCAGCGATCAAGCCGATTATGCGAGGCGCGCTGCCGCCCGGGGATCAGGCGCCGCCGAAGCCTGCGCAGCCTTTGCGCTGGCGCAACGCCTGCGCCGCAGCCATCTGGGCACCGGCACAATTTTCATTCAAATTCGGCCATCAACTAATAGAAAGAGCGAAATGCGATCTATCGCTTTATCCATGCGCTTCTTGGCGAATTCGTGGCGAGTTTTGCTGTGCTGATTAATTCACTTTCGGCCAGAATTAGGCATTCAATGCCTTGAGCAGCTTGTCGTGCACGCCCCCGAAGCCGCCGTTGCTCATCACCAGCACATGGTCGCCGGCGCGGGCGTCGCGCACCACGGCGGCGACCAGTTGGCCGAGGTCTGAGAACGCCGCCGCGCGCTCGCCCAGCGGGGCGAGCGCGTCGGCCAGATCCCAACCCAGGGCATGCTTGCCCTCGGTGGCGCCAAAGCCATACACGCGGTCGGCGCCCTGCAGGCTGCCGGGCAGCGCGGCTTTCATGGCGCCAAGCTTCATGGTGTTGGAGCGCGGCTCGAGCACGGCGAGGATGCGCTCGCCCGGCTTGATGCGCTTCTTCAGGCCGGCCACCGTGGTGTCGATGGCGGTGGGGTGATGGGCAAAGTCGTCGTAGACCGACACGCCGCGCACGGTGCCGCGCAGCTCCAGGCGGCGCTTGACGGACTTGAAGGTCTTGAGCGACTCGATCGCCGCCGCCGGGTCCACGCCCACGTGCCGCGCCGCGGCGATGGCCGCGAGGATGTTCATGCGGTTGTGCGCGCCCGCCAGATCGGTCTGCACCCGTCCGAGGGTCTGGCCGCGGAAGACGACGTCGAAGCTGTCGTCCGCGCCCACGTTCGCCGCCTGCCAGTCGGACGCTTCAGCACCGAACCCCTCGCGCTCGCTCCAGCAGCCGCGCGCCAGCACGCGCGCAAGGCTGTCTTCCGTGCCATTCACCACCAACCGCCCGCTGGCGGGCACGGTGCGCACGAGGTGATGGAACTGGGTTTCGATGGCGCCCAGGTCCGCAAAGATGTCGGCGTGGTCGTATTCCAGGTTGTTCAGGATGGCGGTGCGCGGCCGGTAGTGCACGAACTTGCTGCGCTTGTCGAAAAACGCCGTGTCGTACTCGTCGGCCTCGATCACGAAGAAGTCGGTCTCGCCCGGCCGCGCCGAGACGCCGAAGTTCTGCGGCACGCCGCCGATCAGGAAGCCCGGCTTCATGCCGGCGTGCTCCAGCATCCAGGTCAGGATGGCGGTGGTGGTGGTCTTGCCGTGCGTGCCGGCCACCGCGAGCACCCAGCGGCCCTGCAGCACGTGCTCGGACAACCACTGCGCGCCGCTTGTGTAGGGCGCGCCCGACTCAAGAATGGCCTCCACCAGCGGGTTGCCGCGCGACAGGGCGTTGCCGATCACGAACACATCGGGCTTGAGCGCCATCTGCTCCACGCCGTAGCCCTCGGTCAGGGCAATCCCCTGCTCCTCGAGCATGGTGCTCATGGGCGGATAGACACCGGCATCGCAGCCAGTGACGGTGTGGCCGGCGGCGCGCGCCAGCAGGGCCACGCCGCCCATGAAGGTGCCGCAGATGCCGAGAATGTGAATGTGCATGGGGAAACAAGGCCCGTGTCTGCGCCGCGTGCCTGCGGCAGGATGCGGCATTCTATGGGGGCGGATTCGGGCTGCAGCAGCGCACCGGCTCACTATGATGGGCGCCATGACCGAGACCCTGCAGCAGGCGATTGCCGCCGCCGCCGCCCGCCTGATTGCCGAAGAGGGCCTGGACTACCAGGCCGCCAAGAAGAAGGCCGTCAAGCAGATGGGCCTGACCGGCGAGCGCGTCGACTGGCCGGACAACGACCAGGTCGAGCAGGCGCTGCAGGACTGGTATGCCGAGCTGGCCGAGGACGACCCCGAGGCCGAGGCCGAGCGCCAGGAGGAGCTGCGGCGCCTGCGTGAGCTGGCACTCGCATGGATGGAACGGCTCACCGACTGGAACCCGGCCCTGACCGGCGCGGTCTGGAACGGCACGGCCAACGAGCATTCGGTCGTGCATCTGGCCCTGTTCACCGACGATGACAAGCTGCTGGAAATCGAGCTGCTGAACCGGGACGTGGCCTATGAAGTGGCCGAACCCACCGCGCGGCAGGACGAGGCCAGCAGCACCCTGGTGGTGCATGACGAGGACATTCCGGTCATCCTCACGATCTACCCCGCCCGCCTGCAGCACAGCCGCGCCCGGTCCGGCGACGGCCGCGCCCTGCGCGGTGATGCCCAGGCAGTTCGCGCTCTGCTGAACTGATCGCCCCAACCCCTCCCGCCACAAAGAACACACCATGAAGAAACTGATTCCGATTGCGGTCGGCCTGACCGCGCTGGCCGTGGGCGCCGGCCTGTCCTGGTGGCGCCTGGCACCCACCGAGCCGGTGCCAGCCGCCGCCCAGGCCTTCTATGCCGCCCAGTTCAACAATCCCGACGGGCAGCCCGTCGATCTGAATCAATTCAAGGGCAAGCTGACGGTGGTGAACTTCTGGGCGACCTGGTGTGCTCCTTGCGTGGAGGAAATGCCGGAGTTCGAGCGCGTCGCCAAGGAGACTGCCGCATCCGGCGTGCGCTTTGTGGGTATCGGCATTGATTCGCCCTCGAACATCCGCGAATTCCGCCAAAAAGTAACGGTGACCTACCCGCTGGTGGCTGCTGGCTTCGGCGGCAGCGAGCTCGGCAAGGCCTTCGGCAACCAGAAAGGTGCCCTGCCCTACACCGTACTTTTGGCGCCCAATGGGCAGGTTTTGAATACAAAACTAGGGCGCTTGCATGAAGAAGAGCTGCGCGCGTGGCTCAAGTCAGCTCAAGGGAAGTCGTGACCTGAATCGGTGCATGGCGCCGCACCTGGGAGGTCCATAGCCCGGTTGCTTTGCGGCCAACTTGGAATTTCGAGGACTTCGCCTAAACTGCGAGCTCGCCGGTCGTTCGAAGTGTGCAAATTCATCGAACTGCCGGCATCTTTATTGCAAGCTCGCTGAACGTGCATAAATCACATTCCTCCTAGAGCGCAAGCGCCTGCTGGCAGTACGCCGGATTCTCGGCCGGCACTGCCCAACCAGGCAATGAATCCACGTGGCATCCACCGCCCGTCCCAACGTCTTTCCCCCCTGCCCCATGGACCTGAGAAAACTCAAGACCCTGATTGATCTCGTCGCCGAATCAGCCATCACCGAACTGGAAGTGACTGAAGGCGAAGGCAAGGTTCGCATCGTCAAGGCGTCCGCCGGCGTGGCCGCCGCGCCCGTCGTCATGGCTGCCGCACCGCAGATGGCGGCCCTGCCCGCCGCAGCGGCTGCACCTGCGCCGACCGCAGCAGCTGCTCCCGCGGCCGAGGCCGAGCCCGAAGGCCATGTGGTCAAGTCGCCCATGGTGGGCACCTTCTACCGCGCCTCCGGTCCGGGCAAGCCTGCGTTTGTCGAGGTGGGCGCCAGCGTCACCGCCGGCCAGACGGTCTGCATCATCGAGGCGATGAAGCTGCTCAACGAGATCGAGGCCGGCGCCGACGGTGTGATCAAGAAGATCCTGGTCGAGAACGGCCAGCCGGTCGAGTACGGCCAGCCCCTGTTCATCATCGGCTGATCAGCCGCCGAATTTCAGCCGCTGCAGCCGCCCGCCCGCGCCCGCGGCGGCGCCTGCCTGACAACGAGCCCGCATCCGCATGTTTGAAAAAGTCCTGATCGCCAACCGCGGCGAAATCGCCCTGCGCATTCAGCGTGCCTGCCGCGAGATGGGCATCCGTACCGTGGTCGTGCACTCCGAGGCCGACACCGATGCCAAGTACGTGCGCCTGGCCGATGAATCCGTCTGCATCGGCCCGCCCCCCTCGCGAGACAGCTATCTGAACATGGCAGCCATCATCTCGGCCGCCGAAGTGACCGATGCCGAGGCGATCCACCCCGGCTACGGCTTCCTGTCGGAGAACGCCGACTTCTGCGAACGCGTGGAGAAGAGCGGCTTCGTGTTCATCGGCCCGCGTGCCGAGAACATCCGCACCATGGGCGACAAGGTCAGCGCCAAGGATGCGATGAAGAAGGCCGGCGTGCCCACGGTACCCGGCTCCGAAGGCGCGCTGCCCGAGGACCCGAAGGAGATCGTGCGTATCGCGCGCGCGGTCGGCTATCCGGTGATCATCAAGGCTGCAGGCGGCGGCGGTGGCCGTGGCATGCGCGTGGTGCACACCGAGGCCGCCCTGGTCAATGCGGTGAACACCACCCGCGCCGAGGCACAGGCCGCCTTCAACAACCCGACGGTCTACATGGAGAAGTTCCTGGAGAACCCTCGGCACATCGAGATCCAGGTGCTG
>JAIXTA010000213.1 GCA_027484405.1 Burkholderiales bacterium | reverse complement strand
GCGCAGCTCTTCATCGCTGAGCTTGCCGAGCATGCGCGGATCGGACAGGGTGCGGCGCCAGACGCGCGCGCCGCTCAGGCCCTGGAACAACCCCAAGGTGTGGCGCGTGATGGCGAAGGGATGCGTCCCGTCGGCCGCGCGGCGCGCGATGATGTAGTCCATCAGCTGGCCCCAGGTTGCGATCCGGGCGAGCAGCGAGGTGTCCAGCGCGCCTGCTGGGCCGTCCGGCGCGTCCGATGAGGCTTCGACCGGCACCTCGGCGCCTGCGGGCAGGGCCTGCTGCGCGCCCGGCGCAAACAGGGCGTTGTCCATCTCCCGGAGCACCCAGGGGTTGTGATAAGCCTCGCGACCAATCATCACGCCGTCCAGCGCGGGCAGGCTGTCGTGCGGCAGCACCGCGCCCTGCACATCGCCCACCGTCTTCAGGCCGCCGTTGAGCACGATCGTCAGCTGCGGGAAGTCCTGCTTCAGGCGCCGCGCAAAGTCGTAGCGCAATGGCGGCACCTCGCGGTTCTCCTTGGGGCTCAGGCCCTTGAGCCAGGCGTTGCGCGCGTGCACGATGAACACCGTGCAGCCGCCCTCGGCCACCGTGCCCACGAAGTCGCGCACAAACTCATATCTCTCGGTCTTGTCGATGCCGATGCGGTGCTTCACCGTCACCGGAATGCTCACCGCATCCACCATGGCCTTGACGCAGTCGCGCACCAGGGCCGGCTCGGCCATCAGGCAGGCACCGAATGCGCCGCGCTGCACGCGTTCGCTCGGGCAGCCGCAATTGAGGTTGATCTCGTCATAGCCCCACTGCGCACCGAGCTTTGCGCATTGCGCCAGATCCGCCGGTTCGCTGCCGCCCAACTGCAGGGCCACCGGATGCTCGCTGGCATTGAAGTCCAGATGGCGCGGCACATCGCCATGCAGCAGCGCACCGGTGGTCACCATTTCGGTGTACAGCCTGGCGTTGGGCGAGATCAGGCGATGGAAGGCGCGGCAGTGCCGATCGGTCCAATCCATCATCGGGGCAACGGTCAGGCGCCAGGGCGACGGGCTGCGGGCGTGGGCAGAAGAAGACATGGCGGCATTTTCGCCGATGTGCCCGAGTGCCGCGGCCGCAGATGACGTACCTCAAGGACAAGCCCGGGCGGCGAGGCCTATCGTGCATGCAGGAGACACCCCTCATGCAGAGTCACAAGGACATCGACGCATCGATCGATGCACTCATCGCTACCGTCGGCACAGACCTGCGTGTGGCACTCCCCCTGGGCATCGGCAAGCCCAACGCCTGGGCCAATGCGCTGTACCGCCGCGCCGGGCAGAACCCGGCCATCAAGCTCAAGATCTTCACGGCCCTGTCGCTGAACAAGCCGGCCGGCAAGAGCAGCCTGGAAAAGCGCTTTCTCTCGCCCTTTGTGGAGCGCGTGTTCGGCGACTACCCGGACCTCGACTACAGCCTCGATGCGCAGGCCGGCAAGCTGCCGCCCAACGTGGAAGTGCATGAGTTCTTCTTCAAGACGGCCGAGTACGTGCACAACGCGCCCATGCAGCGGGCCTTCGTCTACACGAACTACACCTTCGTGGTGCGCGACATGCTGGCCAACGGCATCAATGTGCTGGCCCAGGCCGTGGCGCAGCGCGATACCGCCAGCGGGCCGCGCTACTCGCTGTCCTGCAACCCGGACCTGACGCTCGACGCGCTGGATGTCTTCAATGGTGGCGGCCAGAAACGCCTGTTCTTTGTCGGCTGCGTCAACCGCGCCCTGCCCTTCATGCCGAACGACGCCGACATCGGCCCCGAGCGCTTCGACATGATCATCGACACGCCGGAGTGCACCCACCACCTGTTTGCGCCGCCCAACATGAAGGTGGACGACCAGGACTACGCCATCGCCTTCTGGACCAGCAGCCTGGTCAAGGACGGCGGCACGGTGCAGGTGGGCATCGGCTCGCTGGGCGATGGCATCGCCCACGCCCTGATCCTGCGCGACCGCGACAACCGTACCTACCGCGATGTGCTCGCCGCCCTGCCCGGCCACGGCGCGCGCGAGCCGGAGACCGCCCCCTTCAAGACCGGGCTGTTTGCCTGCAGCGAGATGTTCGTGGGCGGCCTGCTGGAGCTGCTTGAGGCGGGCCTGATCCGTCGCGAGGTGTTCGACGACGTGCATCTGCAAAGCCTGCTGCACCGTGGGCGCATTGGCACCCGGCCCGACGAAGCGATGATCTCCGCTCTACTTGAGGACGGCGTGATCGACAGCCCGCTCACCTCACGCAACCTGCAGTGGCTCAAGTACTGGGGCGTGTTCCAGCCCGCGGTGGGCCTGGAGGGTGGGGAGCTCGTCATCGCGCGCGTGGATGCCCAGGGGCGGGAACACACCGTGCGCATCTCCGCCCTGCTGGCCGACCCGCAGGCGCGTACCGACATGGCCCGCCATGCCCTGGGCAGCCACCTGCGGCATGGGCATGTGCTCCAGGCCGGCTTCTTCCTCGGGCCGCAGCACTTCTACGACCGCCTGCACGCCATGCCGCGCGAGCAGCTGGCCAAGATCAACATGTCGCGCATCTCCTACATCAATGGCATGCAGGGCAGCGGCCACTACAGCCATGCCCTGGCTGGCCTGCAGCGCAAGGACGCGCGCTTCATCAACACCTGCATGATGGTCACCCTGCTGGGCGCTGCGGTGAGCGACGCCCTTGCAGACGGCCAGTTCATCAGCGGCGTGGGCGGGCAGTACAACTTCGTGGCGCAGGGTCATGCCCTGGCCGATGCGCGCTCCATCCTCATGCTGCGCTCATGGCGCACGGACAAGGGCAAGCCGGCCTCCAACATCGTCTGGAACTACCCGCACACCACCATCCCTCGGCATCTGCGCGACATCTTCGTCACCGAATACGGCGTGGCCGATCTGCGCGGCGCCAGCGATGAAGAATGCGTCAAGCGCCTGCTGGCCATCACCGACAGCCGCTTCCAGGGCGAACTCATGGCCCGCGCCAAGGCCGCCGGCAAGCTGGACGCCAGCTACCAGATCCCGGCGGCGCAGCGCCAGAACCTGCCCGAGGTGCTCAAGGCCCGCCTGGCCCCCTTCCATACCGAGGGCCTGCTGCCCGACTTTCCGTTTGGCACGGACTTCACCGAGGCCGAACTCACCGCCGCCCGCGCGCTGCAAAAGCTCAAGGCGCAGCTCTCCGAGCCGGCGCAACTGGCCCGCGCCTTCATGCGCGGCGTGGGGTCAAGCGAGGTGGAGCGGGAGCCGCGCCTGCGTGCGGCGGTGGAGCGGATGGGGCTGGCTGGGGGCGATCTGCCGCTCGCGGATCGGGTGGCGCGGACGCTGTTTGTGGGGAATCTGGGCTGAACGCCGAAACGTCGTGCTACCTCGAACGCGCCCTTTGGATAACAGCGTTTATCTCAGGTTGGAATTCTTGCCGGGCGAGTTCTATTGCCACCACCATGAATTGATTCACGCTCGGCCATAACGTCGGCTCGAGCTGATTGAGCGTTTCCCCAATCCGTTTGGCCTCTTTCGAAGACTCATCCGCAAGGGCGGCTTTGATGTCGGTACCCAAGAAGTGTGCGCCAAGCTTTGCTGCAAGCAAGCCCTTCCAGCGGCGCTGGACGTCTCCGCCACAAGTAACGCGCCGGATTCGCTGGTAGATCACTTCGATTTCGGTCCACTCGGACGTGCCGGGCTGTATCCCACCGAAGTAGTTGCTGTTGATCTCTAGCGCAGACCGCGGATCCAGTTGCGTTCCTTGCGGCCGGACACATGTCGGCACTTCGCGGTCGAACTTCGCGTCAAAGCCCCACCGGTCAACGAGCGCCAGAGCGTCTGTCGAAGACGGCGCAGTCCCCTGCGCCGCTGCCACGCTCGTCGTCAGGCTTACTGCCGCCCAAAGAACCAATCTAAGCCAAGCGCCAGCCATTTCCACTCCGTGGTTCGACACCCGCCATACTGCCTGAATCTGCGCAGCGCCCATCAATCCATCGGCACCGCACCCTGCCCCACCTGATTGCGGCGCAGGTTGATGAACTCGTTGACGGCCAGTGCGCCCAGCACCATCACGCCACCGATCAGGGTCATCAGCCCCGGGCGTTCGCCCACGAAGACCAGCGCCCAGACGATGCCGAAGATCACTTCCAGCAGGCACAGGAGTGACAGCTCCGGCGCGGGCAGATGCCGCGCGGCCCACACCACCATCACGCAGGGCACACCCAGCTGAACCACGCCCAGGAGCGTGACCCAGAAGAAGTCCATGCCGCTGGCCTTGAAGGGCAGCGCCAGCGGCAGCATGGCGAAGGCCGAGATGGCGCCGCCGATGAGCACAGCGGCCGACAGGTCCACGGACTTGCCGCTCTTTTGCATGGTGACGAAGTTCACCGCTGCTGCAGCCGGGATGCCCAGGGCCACCAATACGCCCAGCAGGTGCTTGCCGCCCATGGCGCCCACATCCGTGATGTACATCAGCGCAATACCGCTGCAGGCCACAGCAATCACCGCCCACAGGCGCGTGCCCAGCGGCTTGCGGAACACCGCCCAGGTCAGCAGCGCCGTGACCACGGGCGCGAGGCACTGCGTGATGAGCACGTTGGCCACCGTGGTGAGCGACAGCGCCATCATGAAGCAGCTGAACATGACGGCCCAGCACAGGCCGCAGATCCAGACCGTGCGCCCGGCGTCGCGGATCTTGCTGACGAACTCGCGGCCCTGCGTGAGCGGCAGCAGGATGGCCACGGTGAGGGCCGCGATCAGGCTGCGCCAGAAGGTGAGCTCGAAGCCCGCCACGGCGGGTGCCTGGCGCGAGGCCACGCCGCCCAGCGACCACATGAGTGTGGCGACGATGACAACGAGGACGGCGGTACGGTGCTGGCTGGTGCTGGACATTCAGATGCTGTGTGGCTGTAGATCATTGTTCTTTGTGTGGTCGGGCGCGCCGCCCGACGGGTGGGTCACGATCCGGGCAAGCGCCCCGTCCCGGCTCTCCCCTGCTCGCAAGGGAGGGAGACGCCCCAGTGCCCGAGACAGTTGCGCTTGCATGGTGGGCAGCAGCGCAACGGATTGCTCCTCCCCCTGCCTGCAGGGGGAGGCTGGGAGGGGGTCTGCCCGTTCACGATACGACCCCACCCTCACCCTCCCCTGCGCGCAGGGGAGGAAACCCATGAAGATGCAAAGGCTTCCCGCTTGTTTGGTGCGGCTTTCCAGCCATTTTGGCCTGAAGAAGTGCATGGATGGCTGATCTTGCCTTTCGAATCCGGGCCTGCAGTGCCGGCGAGATGCCAGGATGTGAGCCGGGATCGCGCGCTGCTGCCGGCAAGGCTAGCAAAGGCAGATGTGCGCGGCAGATCGGTGTGCTGACAGGGCCGCGGTGCCCGCGCGGCGCTGCTGCGCTCCATGCCCGGGTTTCTGCAGCCTGTCGCAGCTTGATCGGCGGATTGCCGCGACGGCGCTACCTTTGCGCGCTTGGGCTGGCGGCGCGCCAGCACTGACTATGCATCGGCCGCGGGCCGCATGCCTCACAAGGAGGATGGATATGCCATGGTTCAAGACCACGCCGCACCGTGCGTGGGCCGCAGCAGCCACATGGGCAGGCGCCGGCCTGCTGGCCGCCGGGAGTGCGCTGGCGCAAGCACCGGCTGCCAGCCCGGCAGGTGCAGCACCCACAGCGCCCAAGCGCTACGACGTGCGCGACTTCTTCTCCAATCCGCCGCAGGCCTACTTCCGGCTCAGTGAAGACGGCAAGCGCCTGGCATTCATGGCGCCGGTGCCCATGCCTCTTGACGACAAATCGGGCAAGGGCGGCACCGTGAACCGCCGCAACATCCATGTGCAGGACCTGAACGGCAGCACCCCGGTGGGCACGCCGCGCGTGCTGACGCAGGAATCTGCGCGCGACGTCAACAACTACTTCTGGAAGGGCAACCGCACGCTCATCTACCAGAAGGACTTTGGCGGCGACGAGAACTACCACGTGGTGGCGGTGGATGCCGTCACCGGCAAGGTGACCGATCTGACCCCCTGGGAAGGCGTGCGCGCCGAGGTGATCGACGACCTGCCGGACGACCCGCAGCACATGCTCATCAGCCACAACAAGCGTGACAAGAAGGTGTTCGACATCTACCGCGTGAACGTGGCCACGGGTGCCTCGACGCTGGTGGGCGAGAACCCTGGCGACGTGACCAGCTGGATCACCGACCACCGCGGCCAGCTGCGTCTGGGCGTGGCCAGCCGAGGCACGGATACCTTCGTGGTGTACCGCCCGGGCAATGCCGGTAAGTTCAAGGACATCATCAAGACCGACTTCAAGACCGAGGTGCAGCCCCTGTTCTTCACGGCGGACAACAAGCGCTTCTATGCCCTGTCCAATCGCGGCCGCGACAAGAAGGCACTGGTCACCATCGACCCGGCCAAGCCGGATGCCGAACAGCTGATCTTCGAGCGCAATGACGTGGACCTCTGGAGTGCGGTGTGGTCACGCAAGGCCAAGCGCATGACGCATGCCGAGTTCATGACCGCGAAGATGGAACGCAAATTCTTCGATGAGGCTGTGGCCAAGCGCTTTGCCGCCCTGGCTACCAAGCTGCCGGGTATGGAGATCAACCTGCAGAGCGCCACGCGCGACGAGAGCAAGTTCATCGTCGCGGCATCGAGCGACGTGACCGAGGGCGCGCGCTACATCTACGACGCCAAGGGCGACACCCTCACGCGCCTGGCCGTGATCAACCCCAAGATCGACCCCAAGGACATGGCGCCGATGCGGCCGATCAGCTACACGAGCCGCGACGGGCTCACGATCAACGGCTACCTCACCCTGCCCGTGGGCAAGGACGCGAAGAACCTTGCCTGCATCGTCAACCCGCACGGCGGCCCCTGGGCACGCGACGGCTGGGGCTTCAACCCCGAGGTGCAGTTCCTGGCCAACCGCGGTTTCTGCGTGCTGCAGATGAACTTCCGCGGCTCCACCGGCTACGGCCGAAAGTTCTGGGAAGCCAGCTTCAAGCAGTGGGGCCGCACCATGCAGAACGACGTGACCGACGGCGTGCAGTGGTTGATCAGCCAAGGCATTGCCGACCCCAAGCGCGTGGGCATCTACGGCGGCAGCTACGGCGGCTACACCACGCTGGCCGGCGTCACCTTCACGCCGGACCTCTATGCCGCGGCGGTGAACTATGTGGGTGTATCCAACCTGCTGACCTTCATGAACACCATCCCGCCCTACTGGGAGCCCTGGCGCAAGCAGATGTACGAGATGGTCGGCAACCCGGAGACCGAGAAGGCAGCGCTGATGGCCGCGAGCCCCGTGTTCCACGCCGACAAGATCCGCACGCCGCTGTTCGTGGCCCAGGGTGCGCGCGACCCACGTGTGAACAAGGCCGAGAGCGACCAGATCGTCGAAGCCCTGCGCAAGCGAGGCGTGGACGTGGAATACATGGTCAAGGACAACGAGGGCCACGGCTTCCAGAACGAAGAGAACAAGTTCGAGTTCTACGGCGCCATGGAACGCTTTTTCCTGAAACACCTCAAGCCGTGATCGCTTGAGTGCAATGCAGGCTGCGGTCTGCAGAAGGACAAAGGGCGCTGATGAACTCAGCGCCCTTTTTCATGGCAAATCGAAAGTGCTTTCCGCTTGTCCCATGCGGCTCTCCAGCCATTTTGGTCTGAAGAACCTCATGGAATGGACTTCTAGCGATTCAAGTCCGGGCTAGCGACCACACCACGGGTCTCCCCCTCAGGGGGACGGAAGGGGGAGCGATCAGCCGCCGCTCGCAGAGCGGCAGCGGGTGCACCCGCTGCTGCTCAAGCAGCCTCGCGTTCTGCCTTCTTCCGTTCGTGCTCTTTCAAGTGGCGCTTGCGAAGGCGGATGCTCTTCGGCGTAACTTCCACCAGCTCGTCATCCGAGATGAACTCCACCGCGTACTCCAGCGTGAGCTGGATCGGCGGCACGAGGCGCACGGCTTCGTCGGTGCCGGAGGCGCGCACGTTGGTGAGCTGCTTGCCCTTGATGGGGTTGACCACGAGGTCGTTGTCGCGGCTGTGGATGCCGATGATCATGCCCTCGTACAGGGCCTCGCCGGGACTGACGAACATGCGGCCGCGGTCCTGCAGCTTCCACAGGGCGTAGGCCACGGCCTCACCGTCGTCCTGGCTGATCAGCACGCCGTTGCGGCGCTCGCCGACGATGCCTTCGCGCACCGGTGCGTAGCCGTCGAACACGTGGCTCATCAATCCGGTGCCGCGCGTCATGGAGAGGAACTCACCCTGGAAGCCGATCAGGCCACGGGCCGGAATACGGTACTCCAGGCGTGTGCGGCCACGGCCGTCGCTCTCCATGTTGGACAGCTCGCCCTTGCGCTCGCCCAGAGCCTGCATGACGGCCCCCTGGTGGTCGTCTTCCACGTCCACGGTCAGCGCCTCGATCGGCTCCTGCTTCACGCCGTCGATCTCGCGGAACACCACGCGAGGGCGGCTCACCGCGAGTTCGTAGCCTTCGCGGCGCATGTTTTCCACGAGGATGGTGAGGTGCAGCTCGCCGCGGCCGGAGACTTCGAATACGGTGTCGTCGCCCGTGTCCTTCACGCGCAGGGCCACGTTGCTGTTGAGTTCCTTGGTCAGGCGGTCGCGGATCTGGCGGCTGGTGACGAACTTGCCTTCCCGGCCGGCCAGGGGCGAGGTGTTGACCATGAAGTTCATGGTGAGCGTCGGCTCATCCACGGCAATCATGGGCAGGGGCTCGGGCGTATCGACGGCGCACAGCGTGACGCCGATACCGATGTCCTCGATGCCGTTGATCAGCACGATGTCGCCGGCCAGGGCCTCATCGGCCAGCTCGCGCTCCAGACCGCGGAACTTGAGCACCTGGTTGATCTTGCGCGTGACCACGGTGCCATCCACCGGATTGCACAGGGCGACAGGCTGGCCGGGCTTGATGCGGCCACGGTTCACGCGGCCAATACCGATGCGGCCAACATAGCTGTTGTAGTCCAGCGAACAGATCTGGAACTGCAGGGGGCTGTCCACGTCGTCGTCGCGCGTGGGCACGCGGTCCACGATCATCTGGAACAGCGGATCCATGGTGCCGCTGCGCACGTCTTCGGTCAGGCCGGCAAAGCCGTTCAGGCCCGAGGCGTAGACGATCGGGAAGTCCAGCTGCTCCTCGGTGGCGCCAAGTTTGTCAAAGAGCTCGAAGGTGGCGTTGATGGCGTAGTCCGGCCGCGCGCCCGGGCGGTCGATCTTGTTGATCACGACGATGGGCTTCAGACCCAGCGCCAGCGCCTTCTTGGTCACGAAGCGGGTCTGCGGCATCGGGCCTTCGACACTGTCCACCAGCAGCAGCACGCCATCGACCATCGAGAGCACGCGCTCCACTTCACCGCCGAAGTCGGCGTGGCCCGGGGTGTCGACGATGTTGATGTGATAGCCGTTCCACTGCACCGCGCAGTTCTTGGCCAGGATGGTGATGCCGCGTTCCTTTTCGAGGTCGTTGCTATCCATCACGCGCTCGGCCACCTTTTCGTTCTCGCGGAAGGTGCCGCTCTGGCGCAGGAGCTGGTCCACCAGCGTGGTCTTGCCGTGGTCCACGTGGGCGATGATGGCGATGTTTCTGAGGTTGCGCGACATGGTCTTCAGTCTTTCAGGTTCAAAACTCGGGTGGGCTGCAAGCGGCGCTGGGAGAGCGCACCGATGCCAAGGAATCCATCGGGCCCGTACATGCGTACGGTGCCGTCAAAGTCGTCAGTGATGATCAGGCGCTGCCCCTGGCGCACCCGATCCTGTTCGTTTTCGCTCAGGCACACGGCATGCAAGCCCTGCGCCAGGCTGTCCACCGGGGCCAGCAACTGGGTGGCATTCTGTGCTGCGGCCAGTTGCTCCAGTGTGACGGCGTTGGCCACGCTCAGCGGGCCCACCTGCGTGCGGTACAGCGCAGTGAGGTGCGCGCCGCAGCCCAGCAGCTCGCCAATGTCTTCGGCCAGCGTGCGGATGTAGGTGCCTTTGCTCACATGGCAGCGCAGCACGGCGGTGTCTGCGGTCTGGCTCAGCACCTCGACGGCATGGATGCACACACGCCGGGCGGCACGCTCGACCTCGACGCCCTTGCGGGCCAGTTCATAGAGCGCCACACCACCCTGCTTGAGTGCCGAGTGCATCGGCGGGACCTGGTCAATCTCGCCCACGAAGTGCGCACAGGCCGCCTGCAATGCGGCGCCGTCATGCGTCACTGCCCGCGTGGCAATCACTTCACCTTCGGCGTCGCCGGTGCGGGTCTTGATGCCGAAGCGCACGCTGGCTTCGTAGGTCTTGTCGGCATCCAGCAGGTCCTGCGAGAACTTGGTCGCCTCGCCAAAGCACAGGGGTAGCAGGCCGTGGGCCTCGGGGTCCAGGGTGCCGGTGTGGCCCGCCTTCTTCGCACGCAGGATGCGCCGCGCCTTCTGCAGGGCATCGTTGCTCGACAGGCCGCGCGGCTTGTTCAGCAGAAGCACGCCATGGACCGCCACCCGCTCCACACGCCGGGCGGGAATGGCCGGGCGCGCAGGAGCTTGGAGTTCCATGCGCTAGTCCTGAGGCTTGTCCTTGACCGCCTGATCGATCAGCTCGGAGAGATGCGCTCCGCGGGCGATCGACTGGTCGTGGATGAAATGCAGCTCGGGGGTCTGGAAGATCGAGAGACGGCGGCCGAGCTCGCGGCGCAGGTAGCCGCGCGCAGCATTCAGGCCGGCGATGACCTCATCGATCTTGGCGTCCTCGGCGAGGGTCGTGAAATAGATCTTGGCGTGCGAGTAGTCCGGTGAGACTTCGACGCCGGTCAGGGTGATGAGACCGATGCGCGGGTCCTTGACCTCGAACTGCAGCAGTTCGGCCAGATCACGCTGGATCTGGTCGCCGACCCGTAGGGGCCGGCCGCCGGTCTTGGGCTTGTTGCGCATCGGGCGTTCATCAGCTCGCACGCATCAGAGCGTGCGAGCCACTTCCTTGACTTCGAAGACCTCGAGCTGGTCGCCCTCGGAGATGTCGTTGTAGTTCTTGAGGGACAGACCGCACTCGAAGCCGGCCTTGACCTCGCGGACGTCGTCCTTGAAGCGGCGCAGGCTGTCGAGTTCGCCCGTCCAGACCACCACATTGTTGCGCAGCAGGCGAACCTGTGCGCCGCGCTTGACCAGACCGTCGAGCACCATGCAGCCCGCCACCTTGCCAACCTTGGAGACGCTGATGACCTGGCGGATCTCGACCAGACCCAGGATCTCTTCCTTCTTCTCGGGGGCGAGCATGCCGGACAGCGCGGCCTTCACGTCATCCACGGCGTCGTAGATGATGTTGTAGTAGCGGATGTCGATGCCGTTGTTCTCGGCCAGCTTGCGGGCACCGGCATCGGCACGCGTGTTGAAGCCGATGATGACCGCCTTGGTGGCGATGGCGAGGTTGACGTCGCTTTCGGAAATGCCGCCTACCGCGCTGAATGCGATCTGGACTTGCACCTCGTCGTTGGCCAGCTTGCCCATGGCATGCGCGATGGCTTCCTGGGAACCCTGCACATCGGCCTTGATGATGAGCGTGAGGTTCTTCTTGGCGCCGTCTCCGATGTTCTGGAACATGTTCTCCAGCTTGGCGGCCTGCTGTTGCGCAAGCTTGGTGTCGCGGAACTTGCCCTGACGGAACAGCGCGATCTCACGCGCCTTGCGCTCGTCACCCAGCACCATGAGTTCGTCACCGGCGGCAGGCACTTCCGTCAAACCCTGAATTTCCACGGGGATGGATGGGCCGGCTTCCTGCGTGGGCTTGCCGTTCTCGTCGAGCATGGCACGCACGCGGCCGAAGCTGGCGCCGGCCAGCACGATATCGCCGCGCTTGAGCGTGCCGCTCTGCACGAGCACCGTGGCCACCGGGCCCTTGCCCTTGTCGAGACGGCTTTCGATCACCAGGCCCTTGGCCGGTGCATCCTTGGGCGCCGTGAGTTCCAGCACCTCGGCCTGCAGCAGCACGTTCTCGAGCAGGTCATCAATACCCTGTCCGGTCTTGGCCGACACGGGCACGAAGGGCGAATCGCCGCCGTATTCCTCCGGGACCACTTCTTCGGCCACCAGTTCCTGCTTGACGCGGTCCGGGTTGGCCTCGGGCTTGTCGATCTTGTTCATGGCTACCACGATTGGCACACCCGCGCTCTTGGCGTGGCGGATGGCTTCCTTGGTCTGCGGCATGACGCCGTCGTCGGCGGCCACCACGAGGATCACGATGTCGGTGGCCTTGGCACCACGGGCACGCATGGCGGTGAACGCCTCGTGGCCCGGCGTGTCCAGGAAGGTCACCACACCGCGCGGCGTGTCGACGTGATAGGCACCGATGTGCTGCGTG
>JAIXTA010000074.1 GCA_027484405.1 Burkholderiales bacterium | reverse complement strand
TCATCCGCCGGCGGCGCGTGGCTGCCCTGCCCCGCCCAGCCGCGCCACCACCCTACGCCGCTGCAAGCAAGGCGCTGGCCTGGGCGGCGATGCCTTCTTCCCGGCCGAGGTAGCCGAGCCTTTCGCTGGTCTTGGCCTTGGTCTTGATGCGTCGCAGGCCACGAGCACTGCCCGTTGTGGCGGCACGGCAGGCCTGCACCACGGGACCTACCGGGATTTGGTGCCGTCTACGTTGAGGTCGCGTCAACACCAACCCGCTTGCCGCTGGGCATAGACCGCGCGACTACCGCAGAAAAGGGACCCGCGGAACTTTTCTAATAGCAGGTTTCGATACTTTCCCGCGTTCGGCTAGAGCCGAAAGGAATCTGTAAGTAAAAACCCTAATCCTTCGCACTAGCGTTCGCCCATGAACGAACACTCGACTTGCAGTCTTGACTGCGCATTGGGGCCTCTTTGACACGTTCCAGCCGACCCGCCCGAGCAAAACATGGCGCCGCACCAACCCAAGCACCCCATCAGCCGGACGAGGCACCGTCTCCTCTGTTCCGCACACAGGTGCTTGAATCACAACAGGCGGCGCTGCTGGGCAGCATTCGGCTCTCCCAACCTGCAAGCGCCACGACATGGGCCATCGGCGGGTTGTTGGTCATCGGTGCGGTTCTAGGCCTGCTGGCCTTCGGCACCCTGACCAAGCGTGCCACCGTCGCTGGGGTGTTGTTGCCGGAGGCCGGTATCGCCCGCCTTGTTGCCCCCGCAACGGGCGTGCTGATGCGTAGCCGGGTGACAGAGGGCCAAACGGTCCAGGCGGGCGACCTGCTCTTTGAGCTCGACACGGACCGAATCTCGGCCACCGGCAATACCAGCGCCACCGTGGCCACCCAGCTCGAAACCCGCCGCGCGCTCGCGCTAGCAGACCTGCATCGGGCCCAAGATCGGGCCAGCGCACGCGTGACCGCCCTCACCGAGCGGCTCGCGGTGCTGGAGCGGGACTTTGCTCACACAGAGCGCGATGAAACGCTCGCTGCCAACCGCCTGTTGCTGGCGCGCCGCCAGAAAGAACGCACTGACGCCCTAGCCAAAGACGGCTTCGTTTCCGCGGGCCAACAGCAAGCCAAGGAGGACGACGTACTCGTTGCCGAACAGGCTGCTCAGGTCTTGGCGCATAACAAAACCAGCCTTGACCGTGAACGCGCGAGCCTGCGGCAGGATCTTCAATTGGCCCGCGCCAGCGCCGCCCAGGAATTGGCCGATGCACAAAAAGCCCTGGCCCTGCTGCAACAAGAGGGCGCAGAGAATGACGCCCGGCGCGGCGCGCGCGTCCTGGCCCCCTATGCGGGCATCGTAACCAGCATTGCCGCGCAAACCGGCCAAACCGTGGCGGCCGGCCAGGTGCTGGCTCAGCTGCTGCCTGCCGCAAGCAAGGCCGATGAGGCGACAAAAGCAGCTTCAGGTACTGCACCCAGCCCACTGGTGGCGTACTTCTACGTGCCCACCCGCGCCGCCGGCTTTGTGGAGGCCGGCCAGAGCGTCAAGCTGCGCTACGCCGCCTACCCGTATCAGAAGTTCGGCATGGGTGAGGGCATCGTCACCCAGGTGGAACGGACCCCCTACGCCCTGCAAGAACTGCCCGCACAAATCGCCGCCTCCGTCATCAACGGTAGCGCTGCAAGCACCAATACCCCCGAGCCCGTCTACCGCGTCACCGTCAGCCTGCGCAGCCAGAGCATCGACGCCTACGGCGATGCCCACCCCCTTAAACCCGGCATGGTGGCTGAAGCGGACATCGTCCAGCGCAGCTACCGGCTTTACGAACAAATCCTCGAACCCTTACGCGGTTTTGCGCAGCGCGGGGGGTGAGGATAACAGAACTGCGGTCGCGAACGCAGAAACTCGGCATAAGTCGAATTTGCTCCTCGACGAATGCAACCCTTTAATTTGGAGAATTTCAATGAGATCACTTTCGGAATACGATAGCCTTGCGATTTCGAGTGGCGGTGCCGCAGCTCCTGCGATCCCCAGTCCTATTGTAGATCCCACACAATGTCGCAACGACATTATCCAGGGGGCCGGGCTCTTTGGAGCTGCGGGGGGTGTCACCGGTTTAGCGCCAGTCGCTGCCATTTCAATGCTGCTCGGAGGGCCACAAGCAGCTAGTGATTCTCTTGCCTGCCAAAGCAACGGAACGACAGGAACTTTCTCGCGGGGCGACGGCGCGAGTTATCGGTCGGCTCCTGCGAGCGACGATTGCTACTCAGACGGAATTGACGCGGGCCAGTGCCCCGATTATAAGTCTATCTGATCTCAAGGTGCACATCGCAGCGAGCGTTGACGCTCGCTGCGAACTCTCGAAGTTCACTGAACCAACAAACCTCGACTTCGAGCGTTGATCAGATAACAAGGCAAAGAGGCAGCGCCATGTATAGCGGTCGATTTCAACCTCAAAAGCGATCAATAAGACTACTCATCGCACTTTTTCTATTCTCACTTGCTGTTACTGTCACGGCGAATCCCTGCCGAAGCGGGATTCTCTATGAGCTCGAACTTCAAGGCGTGAGCTCCTACGTTACTGGCGGCATCCACGTGCCGTTCGGAGTTACCGCACTACCTGAGCGATTCAGCGACTTTCTCAACCAGTCAAACATCGTTGGTTTTGAAGTCGTTGCACCGGGGGAGGGAGAAATGCAGCGTCGCGCTGAGGTCATCCAACTAATTGCCGATGATCCAAACTGGATTGCATCTGTAACACCAGAGATGTTGCGGATGCTCCGGCTTCAGATTCCACGTCTATTTGACTCTGACGGTAAGGTACAGCCACAGTTTGCGAACATGAATAGATATTTAATTGCGGAACTGGCTGTTGGATCAACAGTTAGGATAAATCAAGGAGCTAGATCAATTGACGCTCTGATACAGGCAAACGCACTGAATCGAAACGCCAAACTTATTGAAGTTGAGGGATTCGAACGATCTCTATCACACTACTCACTACTAAGCTCCTCACAAAGAAACAGATATTTGGAGGGGTCGCTTCGACTTGCGAATAAAAGTGGTCTTGACTCTGCCTCAAGCTATCTTGAGCTAGTAGAAAGAGCTTGGTGTGATGGTAAACTTGAAGAGATCCAGCGCGCCACCGAAAAACTTTGGAAAGACAACGACTTACCAGCCGAAGTAGCTCAACTTATAAATACAGATCGTAATGATTATATGGCCAGTGCGATGATTGAACACATGAAAACTTATCGCACCACGATCTTCTTTAGTGTTGGTGTAATGCACTTGGTAGGACAAAACAGCATCTTGTCGAAACTAAGTAAGAGTGGCGTAACCGTTCGAAAGATCATGCTGTAGCGCAGGTACACCCCATTGGAATCTACAGAGCTCCACCAATCTAACCGAGATGCTACGAAAGGACCTTTTGCAAGCATAGCTCTTTTTGCTCAAGGGCTCGGATAAGGTTTTTGATGTATATCCGCATTATGGGTCTAGGTATAAATTTACCGCACCGCCGCTGAGTCACTAATGCAGACGAAGGTCATAAATCAATCTACCGCCTCAGAGTGCGGTCTTGCCTGCCTTGCAATGGTGCTTAGCCACCATCAAATCGGCAGATCTGACCTTTCCGAGCTGCGCCACCGCTTTTCTCTAAGCCTCAAGGGCGCCACGCTAGCCCAGCTCATCCGCTTCGCCCAGCAACTGAACTTCAGCACTCGAGCGCTGCGCCTGGATCTGGACGAACTGGGCCAGCTGCGCACCCCAGCCATCCTGCATTGGGACTTGAACCATTTTGTGGTCTTGGCGGGCTTGAAACGCCGCTGGGGCAAGACGGTGGTGGAGATTCTGGACCCCGCAGTGGGCCGGCGGCACCTCTCGCTTGAGGAAGTGGGCCGGCATTTCACGGGCGTGGCGTTGGAGCTTGCGCCCAATGCGGACTTCAAGCCGGCTGAGAGCAAGCCGCGGCTGAAGTTGTCTGCCCTCACGGGGCGGATCATTGGCCTGCCCAAGATCTTGCTGAGCATCTTTGTGCTGGCGGTGGCGCTGGAACTGCTGGCGCTGCTTACGCCCATGACCACGCAGTGGGTGATTGATGATGCGCTGGTCTCGGGTGACAAGCACATGCTCACGCTGATTGTGATTGGCGCTGCGGTGCTGGCGCTGACGGACTTTCTCACGCGCATGGCGCGCGGCTGGATTGCGATGCGCCTATCGATGGACGTGGGCCTGCAGTGGACTGCGAATGTGTTCTCGCACCTGACGCGCCTGCCGATGAGCTGGTTTGAGCAGCGCTATCTGGGTGATGTCACCTCGCGCTTTGCGTCGCTCACCGCCATCAAGGGCCTGATGACCACCGGGCCGGTGGAAGCCGCGCTGGATGGTCTGATGCTGATCGCCACCTTTGCATTGATGCTGATGTACAGCCCCATGCTGAGCTTGATTACCGTGGGCGCATTGGCGATTTACGGCCTGATCCGTTGGGCCAGCTACCCCGTGTTTCGTGAGGCCAGCCAGGAGCGCATTGCCCTGGGCGCCAAGGAGAACAGCTATTTCATGGAGACCATCCGCGCCATGGCGCCGCTCAAGCTGTTTGGCCGCGAGGCTGAACGGCTGGCACGCTGGCAGAACCTGGCGGTGGATGTGCAGAACCGGGACGTGAAGACCGCCAAGCTCAGTCTGGTGTTCAGCAGCGCCAACACCTTCATCTTCGGGCTGGAAGCGGCCCTACTCCTCTGGGTGGGCGGCATGGCGGTGCTGGACCGGCACATGACCGTGGGCATGCTGATGGCCTACATGGCCTACAAGGCGCAATTTGGCGGCCGGGCCACAGCGCTGGTGAATCTGGCGATCGATCTCAAGATGCTGGGCCTGCACGCTGAACGCTTGGCCGACATCGTGCTGGAAAAGCCTGAAGCCACACCGCCCGTGGAAACTGACATGGCGCGCGTGGCGCCGGGCATTGAGCTGGCAAACGTGCGCTTTCGTTATGGCGAGGGCGAGCCCTGGGTGCTGGACGGGCTGAACCTGCGTATCGAGCCCGGCGAGAATCTGGCCCTGGTGGGCGCCAGCGGCTGCGGCAAGAGCACGC
>JAIXTA010000147.1 GCA_027484405.1 Burkholderiales bacterium | reverse complement strand
GGCGGTGCTCTCCGAGCCCGACGAGGCGCAGGCGGTGCAGATCAACCCGGCCGACCTGCGCATCGACACCTTCCGCGCCAGCGGCGCCGGCGGCCAGCACGTCAACAAGACCGAGAGCGCGGTGCGCATCGTGCACCTGCCCACCGGCATCGTGGCCGAGTGCCAGGACGGTCGCAGCCAGCACAGCAACAAGGACAAGGCGATGAAGGTGCTCGTCACCCGCATCCGCGACATGCGGCAGCGCGAGGCGCAGGCCAAGGAGGCCGCCGAGCGCAAGGGCCTGATCGGCTCGGGTGACCGCTCCGACCGCATCCGCACCTACAACTTCCCGCAGGGCCGCGTGACCGACCACCGCATCAACCTGACGCTCTACAAGCTCGACTTCGTCATGGACGGCCAGCTTGATGAACTTGTGGCCGGCCTGCGTCAGGCCCACCAGGCCGAGCAGCTCGCCGCATTGGCCAGCTGATTATCAAAATCTGTTTGATTTATCAGTCATGAATCGGCTGATTTTCAATCAACGTTTGAAAATGCGATCTGGGTCTTTCCGCTTGTGACATGCGGGTCTCGGCGGTTTTTGGGCCTTCAGGCAAGGTGTGCATCTCAAGAATCTGCTTGGCATGGACCTGAGCGGCACCCGGCTTGGCGAACGACCGGCGGTCGAGCGCCGCCGACGGACGGTTTTGGCCACACAACGTCAGCAGGTGCGTCAGAAAGCGTCAGCCCGCCGGCCCGAATTGCTTTGAATCGCACGGACTTGCGTGAAAGCGACGGGCTTCGCGCCTTGGCACGGGTCTCGCTGAATGCCTGACCAATGATGTTGCCTGACACCCTCGATCGAGCCATGACCAACGTGCGCCAATGGCGAGCCCTGGCGCGGGCTTATGGCGTCGATGCCTTCGATGCCACTGCGCTGCTGACCCACGCCCTCAAGTGCAATCGAGCCTGGCTGATCGCGCACGACAACGATCCGCTGACCCACGAGCAGCATGCCACCATCGAGCGCCTGATGCGCGAACGCGCCAGCGGCACGCCGGTGGCCTATCTGGTCGGCGAACGCGAGTTCTACGGCATGCGCATCCGCGTCACGCCGGCGGTGCTCATCCCGCGTCCCGAGACCGAGCTGCTGGTCGATTTCGCCCTCAAGCACCTGCCGCGCCCGGCCGCCGGGCGTCGCGTGCTCGACCTGTGCACCGGCAGCGGCTGCGTGGCCGTGGCCATCGGCGCGCAGCGGCCGGCCGCGCAGATCATGGCCAGCGATCTCTCGGAAGCGGCAGCGGCGGTCGCCCGAGGCAACGCCCTGCGGCTGGAGCTGAATATCGAGGTACGCGTCGGCGACCTGTTTGCACCCTGGGTCGAAGCCTCCGGCAAGGCGCAATTCGACATCATCGTCGCCAATCCGCCCTACATCGCCGCGGCCGACGAGCATTTGCAGCAGGGTGACCTGCGCTTCGAGCCGCAGATGGCGCTGACAGACCAGGGCGATGGTCTGCAGATCATCCGGCGCATCATCGAAGGGGCGCCGCAGCACCTGGCGTCCGGCGGCTGGCTGGCCCTGGAGCATGGCTACAACCAGGCCGCAGCGGTGCGCGAACTGCTCACGCGGCACGGCTTCGCCAAGGTGGGCTCCGAGCGCGACCTGGCCGGCATCGAGCGCATCTCGATGGGCCGCTGGGACGGCGCGAACTAGCTGCAGGCACGATCACCTCCCAGGGGAGGCCGAGGCGGGTCGGTTCGGGGGAGCCACCCGCCTCAACTTTTTCCGGTTGCGGCGTGTGGGGTGCTTGCGCGGCATGGGCCGCTGATTGGCGGGCAGGCTGGCCGGGGCGTCATGGCCTGACACGCCAGACCCACGCGACTGTTCGGCGCGCGGTGCTCAGGCGCGCGCCCTATAATTCCGACAGTTTCAGTCAACCACGTGCGGCCCCGAGCGGCTGCGGTGCATGAGGTCACGCAACATGAGCAACGACGTCCAAGCCTTCATCGACAAGACCGTCAAGGAGCACCCGGTGGTGCTGTTCATGAAGGGCACGGCGCAGTTTCCGCAGTGCGGCTTCTCGGGTCGCGCCGTGCAGCTGCTCAAGCAGGCCGGCGCGCAGGGCATCGTCACGGTGAACGTGCTCGAGGACGAGGAAGTGCGTCAGGGCATCAAGGCCTACAGCAACTGGCCGACGATTCCGCAGCTGTATGTGAAGGGCGAGTTCGTCGGCGGCAGCGACATCATGGCGGAGATGTTCGCCAGCGGAGAGCTGCAGAAGCTGCTCGCAAGCTGAATCGATGGCCGCTGGGCTGCAGCGATGCTGCACCCGCCGCGCCGGAAAACGGCCGAATCATTCAGATTCGGCCGTTTTCTTTTGTTCACAGAAATCCATGAAGAAGCGCGCCAGACAAGCGGAGAGTGGGGTTTTATGACTGTCGTATAGGTCAAAAACGGCCAGTGTTCGATGCGTGCGGATGCGTTATTGCAGCGACTGGGCGCTGGCGCAACCCGACCCCCGGCCAGCGCCCGCTTGCCGCATGCCGGGCCGATCTCCGGGCTCGGGCTCGGCGACGTGCCGACGTGCCGCGAGTCCGGGACTGGGCGTCGAGGCGTCGCCTGACGCGCGCTCAGTCCCCGCCGCCGCCGCATCCTCCGCCATCGCCGCCGCCGTCGCCTCCGTCCCCACCGCTGTCTCCGCCATCGCCGCCGCCTTCGGCGCAGGCGATGCCGCAGCCGCCACCGCTGCTGCCGGTGTGGACGCCGGCGTCGCCGGCGCGGGCCGCCTGACGTTCTGCGAAGCGCTTCTGCAAGCCGGGCAGATCGGGTGCAAACGGCGCGCTCACCCCGAGGCGGGCATCCAGCGTGAACAGGCGCATCACCGGACCGTGTTCGGCGTGGGCCAGCGGCAGATGCTGGCCCCAGGCCCAGGTGTTGTAGAGCGCCTCGAAGGCCTCGCCCGAGCCGTTGGCAAACCCTGTGTGGTGCAGCATGCCACCGAAGGCGGTCTGACAGAAGGCGGCGTAGGCGCGGGTTTCGAGGATGAAGGCATGCCAGGCTTCGTCCACTGCGCGTGAGGGCATGCCCAGCACAAAGCCGCGCTTCACAGCGCCGGAGCGCTGGATCAGTCGGAAGTAGGTGCGCAGCGCGGCCTGCACTTCATCAAGCTCGGCCGGGGTGCACTGGGGCAGGGCCCGGCGCAGCTGGCGCAGCACCGGGTCGGGCAGCTGCAGGTCAGTGACGGCATCTTCGGCGCGGCGCTTTGCACGCTGCTTGCGCCAGCCGAGCACGGCGGCCGAACCCATCACTGTGCCGATCACACCGCCGATCAAGAGGGATGTACCCATCGTTCTGTCTCCTTTCGTCTCGTTGGACGCTTGTTGTTGGGGAGCTTCTTGTTGAAGACAGAATGCGCGCCACAGATGACGGCGCAATGAATCTTCCCGCTGCACGTCGGCATAAGCACATTCGCAGCCTCGAGGGCGGGCGCACCGGCGATGGCGGCAAGGACGAGCTGAATGCCCGGCAGTTGACGCTGAGTCAGAAGTCTGCGCCGGGCCAGTCGGGTTCGTTGCGCCGTTTCGGGCCTGGCTTGCCGCGCGGGTTGATGCGCAGGGCCTGCTCGTTGGAGACGCGCGCCTTCACGGCCAGGGACATTGCACCGCGCTTGCCGAAGTCGGCCACGGCAAAGGCCTTGAGCTCCTTGCGGCCGTCGGCGAAGCGCACCTCGGCCGCAAACGCCACGAGCTGTCCGTCCTGCTCGATGCGGCGTACGCCCGGAAAGATGCTGCGTCCGGCAGTCGGGTCCGGTTCCTCGTCTGCCGCGCCGGGCGCAGGCGGCGGAAGGTCGTTGGGTGAGGGTGGCTGGGCCATGGCAGGCGGGCGGGGCAGGCGCCACAGGCATGCGCGGCGCAGATTTAGAGCAGAACCTGCAATCTACTGCGGCCCCGTGACGCTGCCATCCGTAGCGAATCCCGCGCTTGCGGGATGCGCAGGCGCAAGCACGGGCCGGCTTCGCATGACCTTGCGCGTTGATACCGGCTTTCAGTGACTGACGAACAAGCAGTCGAGGCACACAATCAAGGCGTTTCAGCAATCGAGGTTGCCGTGGCGGAAGACAGTCCCCAAGGTGCAGTGCTGGCGAGTGTCTCGACCCCGCTGGGGGCAGACAAGCTGTTGCTGCGCGCCGCGCAGATCGACGAGCGCCTGTCGCAGATGCCGACCATTGCCGTCGAGCTGCTCTCCGAAGACGCCAACATCGACTACGCCAAGCTGCTCGGCAAGGGGCTGGACATCGAGCTGCATCTGCAGGACGGCAGCCAGCGGCACTTCCACGGCCTGATCATCCAGGTGATGCAGCTCGGCCGCCGGGGTCGTCATCTGGTCTATCACGCCCAGGTGCGCCCCTGGCTGTGGCTGCTCTCGCGCACCAGCGACTGCAAGGTCTTCCAGAACAAGACCGTCAAGGACATCGTCAGCGATGTGTTCGCGGACTATCCGGACGCGAAGTTCGAGTGGCGCCTGACGGGCAGCTACACACCGCATGTCTACACCGTGCAGTACCGCGAGACGGACCTCAACTTCGTCATGCGCCTGCTCGAGCTCGAGGGCATCGGCTGGTACTTCGAGCACGCCAGGGACAAGCACACGCTGGTGCTCACGGACAGCATCAGCAAGCACAAGCCGTACCCGGACTATGAGGAGATCGGCTATCGCAACCAGAACGAGGTGCTGCGCAAGGAGCGGGAGTCCGTGCTGGCCTGGAAGCTCATGCAGCAGGTGCAGCCCGGCAAGGTCGTCCTGCAGGACTATGACTTCACGCGCTCCGGCGTGGACCTGAAGCAGCAGCGCGCCGACCCGCAGAAGCATGCGCAGGCCGAAGGCGAGATCTATGACTACCCGGGCCTGTACGTCAAGGAGGCGGACGGCTCGCAGTACGCCCAGCTGCGTATGGAGGCCTTCAATTCGCGGACCTGCCAGGGCGAGGGCGCAAGCGATGCACGCGGGCTGGCCTGTGGGCGCACGTTCAAGCTCAAGGGCGTGCCGCGCAAGGCCGAGAACACCGAGTACCTCGTCACCAGCACACGCATCAGCATCGAGCAGGCCGACTACGAGGCCACCCAGGCGCAGGACGGCAGCCGCTACCACTGCGACTTCACGGTGCTGGATGCCAGCGTGGCCTACCGGCCCGAGCGTCTCACGCCCAAGCCCTTTGTGCAGGGTCCGCAGACCGCACGGGTGGTGGGGCCGGGAGGTGAAGAGATCTACTGCGACGAATATGGCCGCGTGAAGGTGCAGTTCCACTGAGACCGCTACGGCAAGAAGGACGACAAGTCCTCGTGCTGGGTGCGCGTGAGCCAGCCCTGGGCCGGCAAGAACTTCGGCTTCCAGGCCATTCCGCGCATCGGCCAGGAGGTCATCGTGGACTTCCTCGAAGGCGACCCGGACCAGCCCATCATCACCGGCCGGGTCTACAACGACCTGAACATGCCGCCCTGGGAACTGCCGGGCAACAAGACCCAGACCGGTGTGCTCACCCGCTCCAGCCAGGGCGGGTCGGCGGCCAACGCGAACGCCATCCGCTTCGAGGACAAGAAGGGCGACGAGCAGCTCTGGATCCACGCCGAGAAGAACCAGGACATCGAAGTCGAGAACAACGAGACCCACTGGGTCGGCCACGATCGAACGAAGACTGTCGACCACGACGAGACCAGCCACATCAAGCATGACCGCACCGAAACCGTCGACAACAACGAGACCATCACGGTGCATGGTGCACGCACCGAGACGGTCGACAAGGATGAGACGATTTCGATCGTCAAGAACCGCACCGAAACCGTCGGGATCAACGAGTCGATCACGATCGGATCGAATCGATCAGTCACGGTGGGCAGCAGCGAGACCAAGACCGTTGCGCTGCAACGTACTCACGCAGTAGGCGTGAACGAGACCATTGCCATCGGTGCCGCGCAGGAAGTGGCGATTGGCGCGTTTCAGAGTGTGACGGTCGGAGCCCATCAGCTGATGGCGATCGGCGCGCATCAAACGACAACTGTCGGTGCAAGCCAGTCTGTGACGGTGTCCGGCAGCCGGACCGTCAAGGCGGGCAAGGATCTCAGCACCACAGTGGGAGGCGCTGAGAGCCGTGCAGTGACGAAGGATCGGCAGACCAAGATCGACGGCGGCGACAGCATGAAGATCGCCAAGGCCTGGACGGTGGAGGCGGGTGACAGCATTGCCTTCAAGGTCGGCAGCGCGAGCCTGGTCATGAAGAGCGACGGCACGATCACGCTCAAGGGCAAGGACATCACGGTTGACGGCAGCGGCAAGATCAACGTCAAGGCCTCCGGCGATGTGATTCTCAAGGGCAGTGCGGTCAAGCAGAACTAGTCGCCAGGGAGATGCAGATGAATCGCGATCCGGAGTTTCTGAAAGAGGCAGCACTCGTTGCCGACGAGTACTGCACGCTGCCTGATGGCGACGGCCCCTCCGCTTGCTGGGCGGGCGCGGCCGGCCTGTCGGCGCTCTCACCGGCCGCCGTGGCGACCAGCGCTCAAGGTGCGGTGCTGATCGGCTTTGCCGAGGGGGGCTGGCGCCCGATGATCCTGCGGCATGGCGAGTGTGTGGCCGAGCAGGCGGAGTCTGTGCTGAGTCTTGATGGAAATCACATCGGTCGTCAGTTGGCGATCCTGCCGTTCGGCGGGAGCGGTGCGCGGTGGCTGGTGATCGGCGTGCTCTCGGGCCAGCCAGGCTGGCCCGCTGCGCGGTCCGACAGCGTCATCGAAGTCGAGGCGGATGGCCGCAAGCTTGCTGTGGTGGCGACCGAGGAGATCAGCTTGCGGTGCGGCAAGGCACAGCTGCGCTTGCGCGCCGACGGCCGGGTGGAGATTCGTGGCGAAACCATCACCTCCGAAGCCGTCCGTGCCAACCGCGTTCGAGGTGGTTCGGTCGAACTCAACTAAGGCGGCTGCGGGTGCCTGTTCATGGAATGAGGATGATGCGATGAGGCTCACTGGCCCCGACGTTCCCATGCGCAGTGGGCAGGGCTTTGCCGCGGCTGACATCTCGGCACTGAACAATCGCGCGATCATCGAGATTCATGTGTCGGAAGCGGCGTTCCTATGGCGATCTCGGACGCAGGCCGCCCATGCACCGAACTTTGATCTCGTTCATCTGGGGCGTCTGGATGAACGACTGATCGCGCATCTTGAAGCACTGCGGGTCGCAGGACGAGTAGGTACAGAGATCGCGCAGCAGTCCAACGAGGAGGGCGATCCGGGTGACCTGTTCGTCTTGGCCTGGCTGGCTTGCGCACATGGCGACTTGGCTCAGCTTGCGCGGCTGTGCGCACTGGCTGCAGCGCAGGACGGGCTGACTGCAGCCCTGTCGAGCGCGCTGTCCTGGCAGCCGTGGACCGTGGCCGAACCCATCTGCGCACGCTTGCTGGCATCGCCCTTGCCCGCACATCGCGTCCTTGCGCTCAGCGTCCTCGTAGAACGGCGAACACTCCCACGGGGCGCCGTGACTCGCTTCATCGCCGACGAGGCCCCGTCCGTGCGTGCGGCGACGCTCTTCCTTGCCGGTGCGCTCAAGTGCGTCAACCTTGTCGCTCAGGTCCGTCTTGCCTTGGCGGATCCCGATCTTCAGGTGCGTTGTGCCGCAGCCTGCACCCTTGCGCTGATGGGAGACGAGCAGGCGGATGCGGCGCTGGCTCGCTGCGCCTCCGAATCCGTTGCTGCTGCCCACGAGCTGCTGCCCTTTCTCGTACAGGCGCTCGACCCCCAGGCTGCGCGTGCGTGGATCGGTGCGCTCGCGCAGTCCGAAGGCAGCCGCCGGCTTGCGATCCGTGCCAGCGGCCTGCTTGGTGACACGCACGCCGTCCATTGGCTGATTGAGCTGATGGACGATGATGCGCACGCACGATTGGCGGGCGAGGCGTTTGCTCTGATCACTGGCGCTGATCTGGATCCTCTGACCCTGCGGCGTGACCCGCCAGCGGGCTTCGATGCGGATGATGACGCCCACGCCGCGCATGACGGCGCCTTGGGCTGGCCGGAGCGCCACAAGGTCGCTGAGTGGTGGAGTGTGCATCGCTCTCGTCTGAGCGCCGGGCAGCGCTACCTGTGCGGGCAGCCGCGCTCCATGCAGGGCGCGACCGAGGTGCTGCGGCATGGATACCAGCGTCAGCGTGCACATGCCGCCCTGTGCATCGCGACGATGAGTCCATCCGCCATGCTGTTTCCGGTGGATGCACCGACGCCATGGCAGCGCGAAAGGCTCATGGCATGAGATTCACGAATGCAAGCGCCGGAGAAGCGGGTTGGACCGTCGGCTTCGCTGCAGACGGTCGCGAGCAAGTCGTCGCCATTTCCAAGCTCACCTTCACGCTGCCCGTACAGGGCACCATGCCTCGACTCGCACCCGTACAAGTGCCACTGACGCAGGAGGACGAGTTCACGGGCGTACCCGGCCAATCTGCGACTCGCTACGAGACCGACTACGCCCATCGCAAGCCGATGTGCGATGTGCTGCTGCAAGGCAGCGCATACGCACCTGCCGGGCGGCGCGTGACGCGCCTGCCGGTGGGCCTGAAGCTGGGGCCGATGACCAAGCGCTTCGATGTGGTGGGCAATCGCCGGTGGACCCGAAGTGTCGTGGGTGCGATGCCCAGCGAGATCGAGCCCTTCGAGCGCATGCCCGTCGGATATGACTACGCCTTTGGCGGGACCGACCGCACTCTGGAAGAGCGCAGGCAGACCGAGACCTTCCTGGCCAACCCGATCGGCCGCGGCTTTGGCAGGCACGCCGAACACTATCTCGGCAAGCCGCTGCCGAACACCGAGGAGCCCGGGCAGGGCGTTGACTCACCCTCGGGCACGTATCGCCCGATGGCCTTCGGGCCGATCGGTCGGCACTGGGCTCCGCGACTGGCCTATGCAGGTACCTACGACCAGAGCTGGCTTGAAGAGCAGGCGCCCTTGTGGCCTGCGGACTTCGATGACCGCTATTTCCAGAGCGCGCCGCCGGACCAGACGATTCCGTATCCCGAAGGGGGCGAGGAGGTGCTGCTGCTGAATCTGACCGCGGACGGCCGGCGATCCTTCCGCCTGCCGACGCAGGCCATGCCGGTTCACTTCATTCCGCATCGCGGCCGCGATGTCACGCTGGCGGCCCAGCTGGACACCATCCTGATCGAGCCGGACCTGGATCGCTTCTGCCTGACCTGGCGTGCCGTACTCGGGATGCCCAAGAGCGTCTTCGATCTGCGCGAACTCATCGTCGGCGAGATGCCACCCGCCTGGCACCGCGCGCGGCGCTTCCCCGGCAAGACCTACTACCGGAACCTCGCCGAGCTCGTCGAATCTCGAATGCGGAGATCAGGATGAGTACGCTGGCGGTTCGGGGCTGCGGCATGGTCAGTGCATTGGGCTTCAATGCAGCATCCACACTTGCGGCCTTGCGTGCACGCGTCAGTGCGGTGCAAGCGCTGCCGTGGATGGACTTCGAGTCAGGTGAACCCTTGCGGGGCGCCAAGGTGCCGCTGCCCCAGTGGTGGGAGGGTGCTGGCAAGCTGGTAGATCTGGTTGCTCCGGCCGTTCAGGAGTGTCTGCAGATTGCAGCCCCGAATCAGCCCGCCACCATCCCCATCCTGCTCGCCGTCAGTGAACCTGGCCGCCCTGGCCGTCCGGAAGGGCTGGAGTCCGAGATCTTCAGCGGCCTGCATGCAAAGCTCGGTCTGAGTCCAAACCGCCATTCACGTGCTTACGCTGCAGGCCAGACGGGCTGCGCGAGAGCGATGGTCGACGCGCATCGGCTCATTGCCAGCGGAATGGCATCCATGTGCGTAGTCGCCGGCGTCGACAGCTACCTTCAGCAGGAGGCACTGGGCGAGTACATCGAGCGCCGGCGCCTGATGACGTCCTCGAACTCGAACGGCTTCTTCCCCGGTGAGGGCGGCAGCGCGGTGCTCGTGGCCGCTGCGGGCGACACACGAGTGGAAGAACTGCAGATCCGTGGCTTCGGCCTTGCGCAGGAGTCTGCCACCATCGAGAGCACGGAACCATTGCGTGCCCTTGGGCTCACGCAGGCCATGAGACAGGCGCTCAAGTCCGCCGGCATCCCAATGACTGCCGTGCCGCGCCGCATCACCGACCTGTCAGGTGAGCAGTATGGCTTCAAGGAGGCCCTGTTCGCGATCATGCGCACCAATACCGGGCCGCGGCCGGTGACCCCCGAGATGGAACACCCGATCGAGTATCTCGGGCACGTGGGCGCAGCCATCCTGCCCATCCTGCTTGCATGGGCTTGGCATGGACAGCGTAACGGCTACTTCGAGCCGGATCCGCTGCTGATCCACACTGGCGCCGATTCAGGCGAGCGTGCGGCGCTGGTCGTGCAACGAGTCGCACCGGTACGGAGCAGATCGTGAGCAAGAACGTATTCGCCAACGGCCGCGAGGTGTCGGCTGCCAAGGATGTGACCCACATCATGGGCGCCATGCCCGATGTCTGTCTGTCCCCGCCGTCACCACCCGCCGGACCGATTCCGATCCCATACCCCAACTTCTCCCAGGCCTCGGACACCAGCAGCGGGTCGCGCAAGGTCAAGGTCGGCGGCGAGCAGGCCAACCTGCAGGCCAGCTCGGACTACGCGAGCTGCAAGGGCGACGAGGCGGCCACCAACAGCTTTGGCGCGAACGTGGCATCGCACATGCTGGGCAAGAAGACGCGAGCACAGATGTATTCCTTCGACGTGAAGTTCGAAGGCAAAGACGTGGCGCGATTCATGGACATGGCAATGACCAACGATGTTTAGCCAAGGAGAGCTCTGGTGACGGCAACCGCGGTATCTGTCAAGACGGGGTCTCCCAAACCGCCCGAGTTCGAATCGAATGACTGCGACGAACTGCAGAAGCGAAACGAGGAGCAGCGCGAAGACCTGAAGAAAAAGCTCGGTGACAAGGAGAAGGCTGGAACGATTCGCGCGGATGAACAGGTTGCTCTGCAAAAGGCGCGCGGGGGTGGAACGACCTTTTCCTCAGCCAAGATCAATGTCGGCATCGGCGCCGGAAAGCAATTGTCGGGTGTGGCTACCGCATGCAGCTCGGGAAAGGCGTTTGAGCAGTCTCCGGGGGGGGTTGTGCAGGGAGGATCCTATGCACAGCAGAGTGGCGACGAATCAGTTCTGTGCGACAAGGCCGACTTCAAGCATGCTCCACCCGCCGGAGATACCCCGGGCGCGCATGGCGAAGCAAAGCTGCTAAACGAAATCACCAATCTGGCCAAAAAGGCTGGGGGCCAGCTCGCCGGAGGCAGCATGCTTGTGAACGTGGACTGGCGCTACGACCTGAAGTCCGGCACGTACCAGTCCAAGATGCCCTGTCGCCACTGCTTTCGCGCGCTGTGTGCGGCGACCCGATGTGGCATTGAGATATGGTTTTGCGACGCGGACAAGGAACCCAAGAAGATGCCAGCGAACTGCGACTCGGACAAACCGGACGCGTCCGGTGAAACGCCCTACAGCCGCTTGAACGAAAGCCTCGACAAGACGAAAGCACAAGGCGTTCGCTATTCCCAAGGGGCCCGACAACTCTCGTCAGCCGTGCTCTGAAACACCATGCTGTCGCGCCCCATCTTTGCACCCCTCGAATTCGCGCAAGCGCCGGTTACTCTTGTCTGGACCAGCGAGGTGTCTGATTCGATCCGATTCCCTACAGAACATGAATACCCACGGCTGATGCAAGCTATGGATCATCTCAATCTGCGGGGGCAGTTTCTTGCGCTGACGTCGATTGCGGAATGGATCTACTGGAGGCTCGTACCCCATGCTGCATCTAGTGCGCTGGATGATCTGAACCAGCGGTTAGAGTCTGCCTATGCGGCGCTTGCAAGTGCAGCGTACGCAAACCTCGTGGGCGGGCAGGCCCCTGCAAACTTGCCCGAGCATATTCCTGACGCGGTTCGCGGCCCCGCCATGATGGCCAGTCGCCTGCTGACCGAGGGTTTCGAGCGCTACTGTGACCTCGATGCGCGAGTGGGGTTTTGTGCGGCAAGAACCGCGGTGCTTGCGCAGCGGGTTGCAGCGCAAGAGCACGTTGCGCGTGTGGAGGCCTGGCTTGAAGCGCTGCTTCGGCGAATCGCCGCACGTTTTGCCGACGACTCGACCGAACTGGCGGTGGTGCCGCGGATTGGCAGGTACTACCTCCTCGACAGCGAGCCCTTTGACGAGGGGCGCAATCAGCGTGCGATTGATGAGTTTGTTCGTGGCCTCGACCCAGACGCGAATCCCTATCTCAATACACCCGCTGAAATGCAGGCGCTGGGTTTCCCTGGGACGCCATATCGGTTTGCCGGCTAGATGTGCATGTACATCGACAGCGCGCTGTTGACGTCGCGTGGCAAGTGCAGAACCGCTTGCGCCGCCCGCCAGCTGATTGATCCAAATTAGACATGCTTCACCCAGACTGGCTGGTGCAATCGGACGGGCGTGAGTCACGCCCCTACGCATGGGACGACACTCGCGCGTCGCTGGACTTTGCCTACGATGCAAGCGAATGGCCTGAGCTGCTTCGGAATGCAAGTGTGCGTGCGCGCATGGCCTTATGCACGGGACTTTACGAGCAGGTGCTTTGGCGTTTGCACTCGGATGCCGATGTCCCTGCGGCTCGTACATTTGCGCAAGCTGCGTGGTGCGCGACGCTCGACCCGCGCTATCTATCCCGTTTCGATTGGATGCGGCGTGACTGGCAGGGGCCGATACTCGGGCCTTTGTGGTGTGGCGCCACATGGCTGCACGCGGCCCTGACGCAGGGCGACTATCGAGATTCGGAGATTGATGACGCGCTGATTTATCTCGCGCGTTTGGCGTGCCACGTCAGCACTGATCCGGATGCGTTGATCACGTGGATGCAGACTACAGGCACCTACCTGGTGGAAGCGTATCCGCGCCTGCCTCAGGATTCATGGACTGACCTGTTCAATCATTACCCAGGGCGTCACCGTGGGGCCCTTGTGCCACGAACCGCCTTGGGACGACCGGGCCGAGTGCCAACTGCCGGCGCATGGTCAGAGCTCCGGCAATTGCTTGAACTGGCCGTTACGCAGCGCAATCCGCACCTGCCCAACGCACATGCCCTAGCGGCAATCGGGTTGCACCCGGACGCCCACGACCTGGATTTTGCCGTTGGTGCGTCCGAGCTTTCGCAGGTGACGAGCGCTGGCTCTCGGTCCGAACGCGGAGAGCCTGGATGAACTGGATCGATCCACGCGCGCTGCTGCCAGTCCTGGCAGGCGTGTTCGCTTTCCTGGCCGTGATCGCACAAGTCCGGCATATGCGATCACCCGGTATGTCCAGAGTCTCGCCCGCCGCGCGATCCCTTGGTCTGATCGCGGTGGTGTTCTCTGCGGTCAGCCTGTGGTTGCGGTGGATCGGGTGAAAAAACAAAATCGGCCCGACGAAGTGACGCCCGAAAACGCGCAAGATGCCCATCCGGCAAGCGGACGGGCTGCGGCGATTGTTCTTCTTTGGTGCATATTCGGTCGCGCATTGAGCGAATCTGCGCAGATCGCTTCAGCCGTGAAGGCCCAGGTCGTTGCACATCGGGTCGTGTGACGCAGCGTGCTGCAGCACACACAAGCGACGTACAAGGCGTCTGAAACCCAAAAAGCCCGTTAGCGTTCACTTACGCGCTAACGGGCTTGGAGACTTGGTGCCGCTTGTCCGAATCGAACGGACGACCTCATGATTACAAGTCAAGCGCTCTACCAACTGAGCTAAAGCGGCACGAAACTCTATTTTATGCGGGTCAGGGTAGGGCGGCCTTTTGGGCTGTTTGGGCTGCTCGGTGGCGGGTCCTCGCCATCAGGGGTCGCGCCGCGCGGCGTGGGCGCCGGTGCGGGTTGGGGGCCGGGAGCAGACCCGGCTGTGGGCACCGGGCTCAAGCGGGCGCTGGTGTGGCGGTGCGTCTGTTCGTCGGAGTCGCCGGCGGCGTGATCGGCCAGCTCGATGCGACTGGTTTCCGGCTCCGCCAGAGGCTTGGCCACGTCGAAAGCCATGCCGTGGCCGGTTTCGCGGGCGTAGATGGCGGTGACCTGATCAACCGGCACCATGACGGCGCGTACCACGCCGTTGAAGCGCGCTTCGAACTCGATGAAGTCGTTGCCCAGGTTCAGGCGGTTCGTGGCCATGACGCCGGCGTTGAGCACAATCTCGCCGTTGCGCACATATTCACGCGGCACCTGCGTGCGTTCATTGACCGACACCGCCAGGTAGGGTGTGTAGCCGTTGTCCGTGCACCAGTCATGAATGGCACGGATCAGGTAAGGCTTGGTGCTGGTTTCGGCCATGATCAGGTGGGGCTCGGTGGGCCGGCTGCAGCGTGTGCGGGCAGCCGGCGCGTTCGGCGCAGCGCAGCGCTGCGTTAGCGGCGCATGACCTTCTCGGACGGCGTCAGCGCTTCGATGTAGGCCGGGCGCGCGAAGATGCGCTCGGCGTACTTCATGATCGGCGCCGCCTGCTTGGGCAGCTCGATGCCATAGTGCGTCAGGCGCCACAGCAGCGGGGCAATGGCCACGTCCGCCATCGAGAAGTCCTCGCCCAGCATGAACTTGGTCTTCGTGAACTGCGGCGCAAACAGCGTGAGGTTGTCACGCAGTGCATGGCGGGCCTTCTCGCGCACCTTCTCGTTCTTTTCCTGGCGGTTTTCAAGCGTCTGGACGTGCACGAACAGGTCGCGCTCCAGATTGAGCAGCACCAGACGCACACGGGCGCGCTGTACCGGGTCGGCCGGCATCAGCTGCGGATGCGGGAAGCGCTCGTCGATGTACTCGTTGATGATGTTGGACTCATACAGCGTCAGATCGCGCTCGACCAGGATGGGCACCTGGCCCAGCGGGTTCATGACGCTGATGTCCTCAGGCTTGTTGAAGAGGTCGACATCGCGGATCTCGAAGTCCATGCCCTTCTCGAAGAGCACGAAACGGCAGCGTTGGGAGAACGGGCAGGTCGTGCCGGAGTACAGGATCATCATTTCTTGGGTTTCCTAGAAACGTGAAAGGGTGAGCGAGTGCTCACCCTTTGTCAATCGTGAGGCGGAACTACTTGATATCGCGCCAGAAAACGCTGTTCAACCACCAGGCAACCACGGCAAAGATGCCCAGGAACAGCAGCACCCAAACGCCAAGACGCTGGCGCTGATTGGCGCTCGGGTCGGACATGTACTTCAGGAAGCCCACCAGATCGGCCACATCCTTGTCGTACTGGGCGGCCGCGGCCGGGTCCTTGGCGTCCCACTTGACGGTGAGCGCCTGGTACTGGCCTGACACCGGCGGAATCTCTTCCTTCGCTACCGTCTTTTGGCCGCGCACATCGTAGGTCGTGGTGACACGTTCCCACTTGTGCTCGCCCTTGTCGCTGGTGGCGTGATGGATCTCGACCTTGGTCAGCTCGCGCGGACCCTGACGCTCCCAGAACACATGCGGCATGGCGGCGTTGGTCAGCACGAGGTTGTTCCAGCCGTGCGGGACGGCGGCGTCGCGGTAGTAGGTGCGCAGGAAGGTATAGACGTAGTCCTCGCCCTTGAACGGCGGTGCGATCGAGGACTTGGCACGCGTGATCAGCGACAGATCCGGCGGCGTCTTGCCGAACCATTCCTTGGCGTCCTTCGGGTTCATCGCGATGGTCATCGGCTCGCCGATCTTGTTCGCGGTGAACAGCAGGCTCTGCTTGATCTGCTCGTCGGTCAGGCCGATGTCGCGCAGGCGGTTGTAGCGCATCATGCTGGCGCTGTGGCAGTTCAGGCAGTAGTTCACGAACAGCTTGGCGCCATTCTGCAGGGCTGCGAGGTCGGTGGCGCGGTTGGGCGCCGAATCCAGCGGGAAACCCGAGCCGGCAGCATGGCCCACGAGCGGGGCAACCGCCAGGGCGAGGATCATCAGCAGTTTTTTCATTCTTGTCAGACTCCCAGTGCCTGGATGGTGCTCAGTGGGCTGCAAAGGTCACGCGAGACGGTACGGGCTTGAACTCGCCCATCTCGCTCCACCAGGGCATCAGCAGGAAGAAGCCGAAGTAGAACAGGGTGCCGACCGCAGACAGGATGTTGCGGAAGTCCTGCGGGGGCAGCAGCCCGCACACCGCGAGGATCAGGAACCACACCACGAAGGCGCCGTAGAGATACTTCTGCCAGGTCGGGCGATAGCGGATCGACTTGACGGGCGAGCAGTCGAGCCAGGGCAGGGCGAAGAAGATCATCACCGAGGCGCCCATCACGACCACGCCCCAGAACTTGGCGTCGATGCCGCTGAGGATCATGCCCAGCGCGCCCATCTTGCCGACGTCAGCGCCCAGCATGCCCAGCACGATGCCCGGCACACCGAATGCAAAGAACATCAGTGCGGTCAGGCCGGCGAAGCCGAGCTTGACGATCTGCGGCAGGTTCGAGCGCGTCCAGGCCAGCCAGGTGCAGAAGGCCAGGAACACCCACAGCACCGGCATGAAGGCCGAGGTCGTGGCTCGCAGCATGGAATAGAAGGGCGTGAAGTACCAGACCGGGGCGATGTGCGCCGGTGTGGTCAGCGGGTCGGCCGGAATGAAGTTGTTCCACTCGAGGAACAGGCCGCCCAGCTCGGGCGAGAAGAACACGATCGCCGAGAAGATGATCAGGAACACCGACACACCGAGGATGTCGTGCACCGTGTAGTACGGGTGGAAGGGAATGCCGTCACGCGGGCGCCCGGTTTCCGGATTGATGTCCTTCTTGATCTCGACGCCGTCGGGGTTGTTCGAGCCGACTTCGTGCAGCGCGATGATGTGCGCAGCCACCAGGCCGAGCAGCACCAGCGGAATGGCGATCACGTGCAGGCTGAAGAAGCGGTTCAGGGTGGCATCAGACACCACGAAGTCGCCGCGGATGAAGATCGAGAGGTCCTGGCCGATGATCGGAATGGCCGAAAACAGGTTCACGATCACCTGGGCGCCCCAGTAGGACATCTGGCCCCAGGGCAGCAAGTAGCCCATGAAGGCTTCGGCCATCAGGCACAGGAAGATCGCGCAGCCGAAGATCCAGATCAGCTCGCGCGGCTTGCGGTAGCTGCCGTAGATCAGGCCGCGGAACATGTGCATGTAGACCACGACGAAGAACATCGAGGCGCCGGTGGAGTGGATGTAGCGCACCAGCCAGCCCCAGGGCACATCACGCATGATGTATTCGACGCTGGCGAAGGCCACCGGGATGCCCGAGCTGTTCAGCGAGGCGTCCGGCTTGTAGTGCATCACAAGGAAGATGCCCGAAACGATCTGGATCACCAGCACCAGCAGGGCAAGCGAGCCGAAGAAGTACCAGAAGTTGAAGTTCTTCGGGGCGTAGTACTCGGAGAGGTGCTCCTTGTACAGCTTGGACAGCGGGAAGCGGTTGTCGACCCAGGTCAGGGCCTTTTCCTGCAGGCTGGCGTTGGCCGGTGCTTCTTTCCAGGTTGCCATGATCAAGCCTCACCCTTTTCATCGCGGCCGATCACGATCTTCGTGTCGGACAGGTACATGTGACGCGGAATGTCCAGGTTCACCGGAGCCGGCTTGTTCTTGTAGACGCGGCCGGCGAGGTCGAAGGTCGAGCCATGGCAGGGGCACAGGAAGCCGCCCTGCCAGTTAGGGCTCGGCACCGAGGGATCGGCCGGTTCGAATTTCTTGGACGGCGAGCAGCCCAGGTGCGAGCAGATGCCCACGGCGATCAGCACGTCCTTCTTGTCTTCGCGCGAGCGGTGCTGGTTGGCTGCGTACTCGGGCGTGGGCAGTTGGTAGTAGCGCTCGCTCTTCGGGTCGGCAACTTCGCCTTCCGTCTTGGCGAGGGTCTGCATCATTTCGGGTGTTCGCTTGAGAATCCAGACCGGATTGCCGCGCCACTCGGTGAGTTGCATCTCGCCCGGGCGCAGTGCGCTGATATCCACCTCGACCGGGCCGCCGGCGGCGCGGGCGCGCTCGGAGGGCGCAAAGGTGGAGACAAATGGAACGGCCACGCCGCACACGCCCAGACCGCCCACCACACCGGTGGCAATCAGCGCATTGCGTTTGGCAGTATCGACCTCGGCAGCGCCAGCCGGTGCGGCGGCAGCGCTATCAACAGCGTCGCTCATGGGGTTTCCCTGTGTTTTGAGTGAGCGGAGTGAGCCACTCCAGCAACCGAAGATTGTAATGGAAGCACCATTTCCCCTCCCGCTGGCAGGTGCGGCTTGCGGACGCGGCGCGCTTTGCGCGCCTGTCTGCCCCGCGATTCGGTGCGGGCGGGCGGCCGGCTGACTTCGGTGGCGCGTCTGGCGCCGGCTTGCAATCCTTATCAATTCGGTATGCGCCATGCGCGCGCCCAGCGGCTACGCTCGGCGCGCGATGCAGCGAGGTCAACTCCTGGGCTCTCTCGCCCCGGGCCGCTGCACGACATTCAAACAGTGACGGAGGACCGGCCATGGGCATGGTGAAGGAGTTTCGTGATTTCGCCCTCAAGGGCAATGTGGTCGATCTGGCGGTGGGCGTCATCATTGGGGGCGCCTTCGGCAAGATCGTCGACTCGCTGGTGAAGGACATCATCATGCCGATCGTGGGGCGCATCGTCGGCGACCTGAGCTTCACCGAGATGTACATCGTGCTGGCGCCGCCCAAGAAGGCCGTCGAGGGGGCGATCAGCTTCGACAGCCTGAGCAAGGCTGGCGCGAATCTGTTCGCGTACGGAAACTTCATCACGATCCTGATCAACTTCGTGATCCTGGCCTTCGTGATCTTCTGGATGGTCAAGGCCTTCAACAAGGCCAAGGGCAACCTGAGCCTCGATCCAGCCGCCCCGCCGCCGGCCACGCCCGAGGATGTGCTCCTGCTGCGCGAGATCCGCGACGCCCTCAAGAAGTAGGCGTGCGCAAGCGTTCTGGCCCGGGCCGGCCAGAAACCAGCTCAAAGAGCCGGATGTCCGGCGCTTTGAGCATTTTTGTGGCTGATTTCAATCTATTTCCGGTGTAAGAGAGCCGAAAATCGGCCCAAAACGCGCATCAGACAAGCGAGAAGTGGTTTTTGATCGAATTCGAAATTCATGACCGAATTTGATGTCTATCGCTTCCTGCCGCGCAGCAGGCCGGCCACCGCAGCCATGGCCAGGGCGCTGGCGGGCACGTAGGGCAGGCGCCACAGGCCGCCGTGGAAGGCCTGGCGGCTGAGCAGCGCGAGCGGGTGGTGCGCCGTGACCGCTGCACCCGCCTCGCCACGGGTGCGCAGGTCGTGCACCCAGAGCGCGGCCATCAGCGCATTGGTCGTGTCCGGCTCGAACACCTCCAGCCCGAACAGATCGGCGCCGGCAAAGCCTGCCGCCAGCAGACGGTTCTTCACCACCGACCAGGTATTGGTGCTGGGCGCCACATTGATGGAGACCGCGCGGCCCGCCGCGGCCGTGGCGAGGGCACGCCAGTGCTGCAGGCGCTTGGCCAGGGCGTAGTTCGGCCCCTGCTGCAGCACGCTGCAGTCGCTGATGTTCCAGTCCTGGCCGTTCACAGCAATGGGGTCGGTCAGGTTCGGCGCGAAGGCGCGGCCCAGGCTCAGCGCATGCACCGCCCGCGCGCCCAGGCGGCGCGCCGCCCAGCGCCGGTGCCCGGCGGCTGCGACCTCGGGCGGTACGGCAAAGCTGTCGGTGGGCGTGGCCAGAAAGCCAATGCCCGCCTTGGGCAACCGCGCCTGGACGGTGGCGATCAGCGCATCCATGGCCATGGCCACGCGCGCATGGCGCTCGCCATCGGCATAGGCCACGGCCAGCACGTCCAGCTCGCCGCCGTCGCTGCCCTGCGACGCAAAGCGCTCGCACAGCCAGGCGGCCAGCGCCGGCGTGTCGGCCAGCAGATCGGCGCCGGGCACCGAATGGCCCGGGATCTGTGGCGCCACCACGCAGCCGGCGCCTTGCTCGGCCAGCCCGGCGATGCGCTTGGCAATGCCTTCGCGCGGCAGGTCGATGGCGGCGACCCGTGCGCCCCAGGCCGTCAGCCAGCGCAGCGGCCCGGCTTCGGCGCCGGCGCCGAGCAGCGCAATGCTGCGATCGCGCAAATCAAACCAGCCGGGCTCGCGGCTGGCCCGGTGCAGGGCTGCGGCGGCGCCGGGTTCGAGCAGATCGCGCGCCAGCCAGTCGTCAATCTGGCGGCGCAGCGCGTCGCCTTGCAGCAGCTGCCCGCGGTAGGGCACGACCCAGGGCACCGGCGCCGCACGGCCCGGCATCTGCACCGTATCCAGCGGTGTGCCGGGTTGCGCCATGGCGCTGGCCAGCGGCGCGTCTGTGCCGTCGCAGGTGAAGACAAAGGCATTGTGGGCCGCCGTCAGCCCCGCCTGCGCGGCAGCGGGTGTGGCGGCCGGCTGCGCCAGCATGGCGGCGGTGAGGCGGTGCAGGTGCCGCGCATAGCGGCCGCGCCAGTCGGGTTCGGCTTGCAGGGCGGCGGCGGCCGGTGCGTCCAGCACGGCCAGGGCGGCGCCGAAGATGGCCTTGCCCGTGCTGCCACTGGAGCGCTGGCCGGCGCCGGTGGCTGGGAACTGGATGCCAGTGGCGGGTGCGGGTTGTGGCGATGGGCTGGGGCTGGATGCTGACGCGAGGGCCAAGGCGGTCTCCGTGGACTCTTGGGTGGTCCGGGCCTTGTGGAGGGCCAGCCTTCGCCGCTTCGGGGCAGGCGGCGTGGCGTTGGCCCTGGCAGATGAAGCCCGTGTGTCACCGCATGGCTGCTGCGGCGCACCAATAGAAGCCTCACCCTAAAGCGCGCTTTTTACCTTCGACCGGGCAAAACGTCGTGCATAGAATAGAACGACCGTTCGTAATTTTTTCGGGCGCCTCGCGTCTCTTCACGAAGCAGCCCGTCCAGCCACCGCTCACCGAGCCCCTCAGACACCATGCGCAAAGGCGAACTAACCAAGGCCGCGATCCTGGAAGCTGCACTGCAGCTGGCCAGCCGCGATGGTCTGGAGGGCCTGACGATCGGCCTGCTGGCCGACCGCATGCAGATGAGCAAGAGCGGCGTGTTTGCGCACTTCGGCTCGCGCGAGGACCTGCAGATCGAAGTGGTGCGCGAGTACCACCGCCGCTTCGAGGATGAGGTCTTCATGCCGGCGATCCGCGAGGAAAAGCGCGGACTGCCCCGTCTGGTTCGACTGTTCGAGAACTGGGTGGTGCGCGTGACCCATGAAATCGACGCCGGCTGCATCTACATCAGCGGCGCGGTGGAGTTCGACGAGCGCACCGGCCCCGTGCGAGACGAGCTCTTCGAGATGATCCGCACCTGGCAGCTGGCCCTGACCAAGGCGGCCACGCAGGCCGTCGAGATGGGGCATCTGGCTGATGACACCGACCCGAAACAACTCGTCTTTGAAATGCACGGCCTGATCCTGGCCCTGCATCACGACGCCCGATTCATGAAGCAGCCCGGCGCCGTGGAACGCGCACGGCGCGGCTTCGAGCGGCTGATGCGCAGCTGTCGCGCAGCCGAATTCGCCTGACCCCGATCACCAAAGACCATCCTCCGAGGAGCAAGTCGATGACGCAGAAGTACACCCCGCCCTTGCGCGACCAGCAGTTTGTCCTGCACGAGCTGCTCAAGGTGATGGACACCTACCAGCAGATGCCCGTGTTCAAGGACGTCGATGCCGACACCATGAATCAGGTGCTCGAGGAGAGCGGCAAGTTCTGCGCCGAGGTCCTGCTGCCGATCAACCAGAGCGGCGACGCCGAGGGCTGCACCTTCGACCGCGACGCCCGCACCGTCAAGACGCCCAAGGGCTTCAAGGAAGCCTTCGACCAGTTCCGCGAGGCCGGCTGGCAGGGGCTCGCGCTGGACCCGAAGTACGGCGGCCAGGGCCTGCCCGCGCTGCTGCAGATTGCCTTCTACGAGATGCAGTACTCCACCAACCAGGCCTGGAGCATGTACCCCGGCCTGACGATCGGTGCCTACGAGTGCCTGCACGTGCACGGCACCGAGGCGCAGAAGTCGCTCTACCTGCCCAAGCTGGGCAGCGGCGAATGGACGGGCACGATGTGCCTGACCGAGCCGCACTGCGGCACCGACCTGGGCATGCTGCGCACCAAGGCCGAACCCCAGGCCGACGGCAGCTACAAGATCACCGGCGCCAAGATCTTCATCTCCTCCGGTGAGCACGCCATGGCCGACAACATCGTGCACCTGGTGCTCGCGCGCCTGCCCGATGCACCGGCCGGCACCAAGGGCATCAGCTTGTTCATCGTGCCGAAGTTCCTGCCGGTGGGCGAGGGCGAAAGCGCCACGGTGGGTGCACGCAACGGCATCTACTGCGGCGGCATCGAGCACAAGATGGGCATCCACGGCAACAGCACCTGCCAGATGGTGCTCGAAGGTGCCACGGGCTGGCTCGTGGGCGAGGCCAACAAGGGCCTGAACGCCATGTTCGTGATGATGAACGGCGCGCGTCTGGGCGTGGGCATGCAGGGCCTGGGCCTGACCGAGGTGGCCTACCAGAACGCCGTGGCCTACGCCAAGGATCGCATCCAGAGCCGCAGCCTCACCGGCCCCAAGGCCACCGACAAGCCGGCCGACCCGATCATCGTGCACCCGGACGTGCGCAAGATGCTGCTGACCGCACGCGCCTATGCCGAGGCCGGCCGCGCCTTCGGCTACTGGGTGGCCATGCAGCAGGACGTGCAGTTCCACCACCCTGACGAGGACGCCCGCAAGGACGCCGGCGACATGATGGCGCTGATGACGCCGATCGTGAAGGCCTTCATGACCGACAACGGCTGGACCTGCGCCAGCGACTGCCTGCAGGTCTTCGGCGGCCACGGTTACATCAAGGAATGGGGCATGGAGCAGATCGTGCGCGATGCCCGCATCAACATGATCTACGAGGGCACCAACACGATCCAGTCGCTCGACCTGATCGGCCGCAAGGTCCTGATGGACAACGGTGCCAAGCTCAAGAAGTTCGGCAAGATGGTCACCGAGTTCGTCGAGACCTACGGCACCAAGGAGCAGTACGCCGAGTTCGTGAACCCCCTGGCCGACATCGGCGACAAGGTCACCAAGCTCACGATGGAGCTGGGCATGAAGGCCATGGGCAATGCCGACGAAGTGGGCGCTGCCGCGGTGAGCTACCTGCGCGTGGCGGGTCACCTCGTGTACGCCTACTTCTGGGCGCGCATGGCCGTGATCGCGCTCGACAAGATCAATGCCGAGGGCGACAAGGTCGACCCCTTCTACACCGCCAAGCTCGCCGTGGCGCGCTTCTACTTCGCCAAGCTGCTGCCCGAAACCGCAGGCGAGATCCGCAAGGCCCGCGCCGGCAGCGCCACGCTGATGGCCTTGCCCGAAGAACTGTTCTGATCGCGGCCTAGCCCGCACTTCAAGGGCTGGATGCAGCATCCATGCGGTTCTTCAGGCCAAAGTGCCTGAAGAACCGCACCGGACAAGCGGAAAGCCTTTCCGAAACCGATCCAGGAGAATGAAGTGAGCCACTTCATCGTCAAGAAAGTCGCCGTGCTGGGTGCCGGCGTGATGGGCGCGCAGATCGCTGCGCACTGCGTCAACGCCAAGGTGCCCGTGATCCTGTTCGACCTGCCCGCCAAGGAAGGCAGCAAGAACGGCATCGCCGAGCGCGCCATTGCCAACCTCAAGAAGCTCTCGCCCGCGCCGCTGGGCACGCCCGAGCTGGCCGACCTGATCCAGCCCGCCAACTACGAAGAACATCTTGAGTTGCTCAAGGGTTGCGACGTGGTGATCGAGGCGATCGCCGAACGCATGGACTGGAAGCATGACCTCTACAAGAAGGTCACGCCCTTCATTGGCGAGAACGCGATCTTCGCGACCAACACCTCGGGCCTGTCGATCACGAAGCTGTCCGATGGATTCGAAGGCGAGCTGAAGGCCCGCTTCTGCGGCGTGCACTTCTTCAACCCGCCGCGCTACATGCACCTGGTGGAGCTGATCCCCACCGCCACCACACGCGCCGACATCCTCGACCAGCTTGAAGTCTTCCTCACCAGCACCCTGGGCAAGGGCGTGGTGCGCGCCAAGGACACGCCCAACTTCATCGCCAACCGCGTGGGCATTTTCGGCATTCTGGCCACCTTTGCCGAGGCGCAGAAGTTCGGCCTGTCGGTCGACGTGGTCGATGACCTGACTGGCGAGAAGCTCGGCCGTGCAAAGAGCGCCACCTTCCGCACGGCGGATGTGGTCGGCCTGGACACCATGGGTCACGTCATCAAGACCATGCAGGACAACCTGCCGGCCAATGTGGACAGCTTTGCCGCCCACTTCGCCACGCCCGAACCCTTGGCCAAGCTGATCGCCGCAGGCGCCCTAGGCCAGAAGACCGGTGCCGGCTTCTACAAGAAGGTCGGCAAGGAGATCCAGCGTCTGGACTTTGCCACGGGCGAATACGTCGCCGGCGGCGGCAAGGCCGACGAGACCGTGGCCCGCATCCTGAAGAAGAAGGACCCGGCCGAGCGCCTGAAGCTGCTGCGCGAGAGCGACAACAAGCAGGCCCAGTTCGTGTGGTCCATCCTGCGCGACACCTTCCACTACTGCGCCATCCACCTCGAGTCCATCGCCGACAACGCACGCGATGTGGACTTCGCGATGCGCTTCGGCTTTGGCAACAAGCTCGGCCCCTTCGAGCTGTGGCAGGCCGCCGGCTGGAAGCAGGTCGCCGAGTGGATCAAGGAAGACATTGCCGCCGGCAAGGCCCTGTCCAGCCAGCCGCTGCCCGCCTGGGTGTTCGAGGTGGAGGGCGTGCACACGCCGGCCGGTTCGTGGTCCGTGACCAAGAAGGCCTACGTGCCCGCCAGCGAGCTGCCGGTGTACCGCCGCCAGGTGTTCCGTGCGCCGGTGCTCGGCCAGACCACGATCGACCCCAAGACTGCCGGCCACACGGTGTACGAGAACGAGGAAGCGCGCCTCTGGACCCTGGCCGAGGACGGCCTGGCCGATGTGCTGATTCTCTCGCTGCGCGGCAAGATGAACACCCTCGGCCCGGGCGCCACCGAAGCCATCTTCAAGGGCGTGGCCCTGGCTGAAGCCTCGTACAAGGGCATCGTGGTGTGGAGCCCGACCTCGCTGGACGGCGGCGCCTTCTCGGCCGGTGCCAACCTCGAAGCCATGCTGCCCACCTTCATGAAGGGCGGCGCCAAGGCCATCGAGCCCGAGGAGAAGAAGCTGCAGGACGCCATGCTGGCCATGCGCTACGCCAATGTGCCCACCGTGGCGGCACTGAGCGGCCTGGCCCTGGGCGGTGGCTGCGAGCTGGCCGTCTACTGCAACCGCCGCGTGGCCAACATCGAAAGCTACGTGGGTCTGGTGGAAGTCGGCGTGGGCCTGATCCCCGGTGCCGGCGGCCTGACCTACGGTGCGCGCCGCGCTGCCGAGGAGTGGAGCGCCGCCCCGGCCGCCACGCCGGTGCCGCTGCTGCCCTTCGTGACCAAGTACTTCCTGAACGCCGGCATGGCCAACGTGGCCAAGAGCGCGCTGGAAGCCCGCAGCATGGGTTACCTGCTGTGGAGCGACAAGATCGTCTTCAACCCCTATGAACTGCTGTACGTGGCGGTGCGAGAGGCCAAGGCCATGCATGACGCCGGCTACCGCCCGCCGATGAAGCAGCTCTTCCCGGTGGCCGGCCGCGCCGGTGTGGCCACGATCATGGCGCAGCTCACCAACATGCGTGACGGCGGCTTCATCTCGGCGCACGACTTCCACCTCGGCAAGACCATTGCCGAAGTGATGTGCGGTGGCGACGTGGAAGCCGGTTCGATGGTCAGCGAGGAATACCTCATGACCCTGGAGCGCAAGGCCTTCTGTGGTCTGCTGACCCACCCCAAGACCCAGGAACGCATCATGGGCATGCTGCAAACCGGCAAGCCCGTCCGCAACTAAGGCGCGAAGGAGAATCTCATGAGCAAGCAAGTTCAAGACGCCTACATCGTCGCCGCCACCCGCACGCCCATCGGCAAGGCGCCCAAGGGCAGCTTCAAGAATCTGCGTCCGGACGACCTGCTGGTCGCCGCACTGCGCGGTGCGCTGGGCCAGGTGCCCAGCCTCGACCCGAAGGTGATCGAGGACGCCATCGTCGGCTGTGCCATTCCTGAAGGCGAGCAGGGCCTGAACGTGGCGCGCATCGGCGTCCTGCTGGCCGGCCTGCCCAACACCGTGGGTGGCGTGACCGTGAACCGTTTCTGCGCCAGCGGCATCACCGCCCTGGCCATGGCGGCCGACCGCATCCGCGTGGGTGAGGCCGACGCCATGATCGCCGCCGGCTGCGAAAGCATGAGCATGGTGCCGATGATGGGCAACAAGCCCAGCATGAACATGCACATCTTCGAGAAGGACGAGAACGTCGGCATCGCCTACGGCATGGGCATGACGGCCGAGAAGGTCGCTCAGCAGTGGAAGGTCAGCCGCGAAGACCAGGACGCCTTCTCGCTGGCCTCGCACCAGAAGGCCCTGGCCGCCCAGGCCGCGGGTTACTTCAGCGCCGAGACCACGCCGATCGAGGTGGTCGAGAAGTTCCCCAACCTCGCCACCGGCGACGTCACCGTCAAGACCAAGACCGTGAGCATGGACGAAGGCGCCCGCGCCGACACCTCGCTCGAAGGCCTGGCCAAGCTGCGCCCGGTGTTTGCCGCCAAGGGCAGCGTCACGGCGGGCAACAGCTCGCAGATGTCCGATGGTGCCGGCGCGCTGATCGTCGTGAGCGAGAAGGTCCTCAAGCAGTTCAACCTCACGCCGCTGGCCAAGTTCACGAGCTTTGCCGTGCGCGGTGTGCCGCCCGAGATCATGGGCATCGGCCCGAAGGAAGCGATCCCGGCAGCCCTGCGCGCCGCCGGCCTGAAGCAGGACGACCTCGGCTGGATCGAGCTCAACGAGGCCTTTGCGGCCCAGTCCCTGGCCGTGATCCGCGACCTCGGTCTGGACCCGAGCAAGGTCAACCCCATGGGTGGCGCGATCGCCCTGGGTCACCCGCTGGGCGCCACCGGCGCCATCCGCGCCGCCACGGTGGTGCACGGCCTGCGCCGCACCAACCAGAAGTACGGCATGGTGACCATGTGCGTGGGCACCGGCATGGGTGCCGCCGGCATCATCGAGCGGGTGTAAGCCACACGCTGAACCCGAGGGCCGCACGACTGATCGGGTTGTGCGGCCCTTTTTCCTTCTGAACACCCGACCGGAGGCCGCCATGCAAACACTCGCGCTGCCCGCTGCAAGCGGTCATCCGGTCGCGGCGAGCTGGTTCGCGCACAAGGAGGGCGCATTGCGTGGTGTGGTCGTCGTGGCCCCCGCCCTGTCCACCCCGCGGCGCTTCTATGCCGCATTCTGCGAGTATCTGGAGGGCGAGGGCTTTGGCGCGCTGTGCTTTGACTACCGCGGCATCGAGTCGGGTACGGCGCGCGAAGCACGGGCCAGCGACACGGACATGGAAACCTGGGTGAGCGAAGATGTATCCGCAGCCATCGACGAGGCCCGACGCCGGGCTCATGGCGTGCCGGTGTATCTGGTTGGGCACAGCCTGGGCGGCATGAGCTTTGGCGCGACTGCCTCCGCGCCTGCGGTCGAGCGTGCGCTGACGGTGGCCTGCGGCAACGGCTACCCCGGCCTGAACCCGAGGAGTGGGCGGGCACTCTGGTTTCTCGGCAACGTGGCCATGCCGTTGTACACCCGTCTGTTTGGCTTCTTTCCGGGCAAGCCGATTCGCAAGGTGGGCAATCTGCCGCGTGGCGTGGCGCTGCAATGGTCGCGCTGGCTCAAGTGGCGGGACTACTGGTTTGCCGACCCTGCCTATGACATGCAGGCGCGCTTTGACCGCGTGCGCTGCCCGCTGCTCGCGCTGAGCTTCACAGACGATGCAGCCATTCAGCGGCCTGCTGTGGATGATCTGCACCGCCACTACCGCAACGCGCCGGTGCAGCGCTCGCACCTTGCGCCGCAGGGCCTGGGGCTGGTGCGCATCGGCCACATGGGTTTCTTCAGAAAAGACAATGGACCGACGCTCTGGCCGCGCGTGGTCGCGTGGTTCAACGACGGCCGCAACCTCTTCCTCCCGGAGGCCCCCGATGCAAGCGATGGATATTCAGACCGATGACGGCTTCACCCTGCGAGCCCACCTGTGGCGCGCCGCCCAGGGGCAGGCCGCCGTGCTGCTGCCGCCCGCCATGGGCGTGAAGCAGGACTACTACTTCGCGTTTGCGGCCTGGCTGCATGGGCAGGGCTACACCGTGGCCACCTTCGACTACCGCGGCATGGGCGCATCGCGTCCCACGGGATCACTGGCGCAGCTCAAGGCGGACCTGTTCGACTGGGCGCGCGACTACGAGGCCATGATCGACCTGCTGACGGAGCGCTCGCCCGCTCAGCCGCTGTACGTGGTGGGCCACAGCCTGGGTGCGCAGTTGCCAGGCATGCTGCGCAACAAGGACCGCATTGCCGGGCTGGTGTCGGTGGCCGCGGGCAGCGGCTACTGGCGCGACAACGCTCCGCCGACCAAGCGCGTGGTGCTGTACTTCTGGTACGTGGCCGTACCGCTGTTCACCCGGCTGTTCGGCTACTTCCCGGGCAAGCGCCTGAAGAAGGTGGGCGATGTGCCGGCCGGCGTGATGTTGCAGTGGCGCAAGTGGTGCCTGAACCCGCGCTATCACGTCGGCGCCGAGCCGGGCCTGGCCGACGCCTTTGCGCAAGCGCGGTTTCCGCTGGTGGCCCTGTCCATCACCGACGACGAGATGATGACCCTGCGCGGCACGCAGACCCTGGTGGATTTCTATGCCGGCAGCGCGCGGCGCATCGAGCGCATTGCCCCTCAGGACGTGGGTGCGCGCCGCATCGGCCACTTCGGCTTCTTCCGCGAGCAGTTTGCCGCCACCCTGTGGCCGAAAATCCCGCAACTGCTGGCCAACTTCTGAACACACTACGCCACAAGCACATTCCAACGAGAGACCTGCCATGAGCGACACGCCCTACATCCAGACCGCCATTACCAACCACGTGGCCCGCATCGAGATCGCGCGCCCGGCCAAGAAGAACGCGATCACGGCCGACATGTACGAGGCCATGAGCGACGCGCTCTGGGATGCCCAGGACAACAAGAGCGTGCGCGCCATCCTGATCACCGGTCAGCCGGAGATCTTCACCGCCGGCAACGACCTCGAGGACTTCATGATGAAGCCGCCGGCCGGGCTGGACTCGCCCGTGTTCCAGTTCATGAAGGCGCTCAAGGACGCGGAGAAGCCCGTGGTGGCCGCCGTCAATGGCGCCGCCGTGGGCATTGGCACCACCCTGCTGTTGCACTGTGATCTGGTCTACGCCGCCGACAACGCCAAGTTCTCCATGCCCTTCGTGAGCCTGGGCCTGTGTGCCGAGTACGCCTCCAGCCTGCTGGTGCCCGGCACCATCGGCCACGTGCGCGCGGCCGAGAAGCTGCTGCTCGGCGAGCCCTTCACGGCGCAGGAGGCCATGGAGATGGGCCTCGTCAACCGGGTGCTGCCGCCGGAGGAGGTTCAAGCGTATGCCCAGGGCCGCGCCGAGCGCTTCAACCTGCTTCCGCCCAGCTCGGTGCGCACCACCAAGCGCCTGATGCGTGCAGCGCAGAAGAAGCTGGTCGATGAAACCATCGCCGCCGAGGCTGCCGAATTCGGCAAGCTCCTGCGCAGCGAGGAGTTCAAGGAAGCCTCCACGGCATTCTTCGAGCGCCGCAAGCCGGACTTCTCCCGCTTCGCCTGAGCGTGGTCGGGATGTAACGGAAGGTGATTCCGGGCCATCCCGGATGGTCACCTGGCACGGCCGATGCATACAGTAGGTGTACGGCCCGGGCAGTTGAAAGCGTCGAGACAAGCGCACAAAGCAACACCGAGGGGCGGGCCGTGTGACGGAGGCCTGCCATGCTCTATGCCGCTGCACGCACCGCCCTGAAGCCGGTGCTGATCACCCAAGCCAACTATCTGCGCCGCACCGCCTTGGAGCTGCCGGAGGCCGACGGGCCCCGCGTTGGTGCAGCCGGACGCGGTCCGCACACGCTTAGGCTGCTGCTGGCCGGCGATTCCTGCGCCGCTGGTGTGGGCGCCCGCACCCAGGACGAAGCCCTCGTCGTGCCGCTTGCCGAGCAGCTTGCGCGCCAGACCGGCCGCCGCGTGGAATGGCAGCTGATCGCCCGCACCGGCAACACGTCCATCCAGACCTACGAGATGCTTGCCGCCGAGGCCCGGCCGCCGCTGGACGTGGCCATTGTCATCACCGGGGTCAATGACATCACCAAGCAGGTGCCGTTGCACCGTGCGCTGCTCTACCGCGAGCGCACCGCCCGCCTGCTGCGCGAACGCACCGGTGCCCGTCAGGTGGTGTTTCCCTCATTGCCGCCGATCAACCAGTTCCCCAGCGTGCCGCATCCGCTCGCCTGGTGGGCTGGCCTCATGGCCGAGCGCAACAACCGCGCGCAGGAACGCTGGGCCCAGCGCCGCGCCGATCTGGTGAGCCACTGTTCCATGGATGGCGTGATGGACCCCAAACTCATGAGCGAGGACGGGTTTCATCCGGGGCCGGCGCTGTATGCGCGGGTGGCGCAGCGGCTGGTGGAGCATCTGGCGGAAACCGTCGTACTGCAGTAAAGACCTGCTCACGGACTGGCGGGTGCGCCAGACCCGAGTGTTTCGATTGCTCGCCGGATCGCGTCCCAGTGTTTCTGGCCACTTCTACGGCGCAGGTCGGGCAGCATGCGGTGAGACTGATGGTCCCGACGCAGACTCTCGAAGTCGATCGCGATGTGCCCAGGCAGCGCACCCGCCAGCACTGCGTCGACACGAGCCTCCATCGCTGCCATGAATTGGGTGTGAAACGCGGTGAGGGCCTCAACAAATTGGGAATGAGTCACTGAGTGGTGACCAGCGCGTGCGGTCCATGTCGGGTGCCCGTCATGCCTCGCGACTGTGTTATTCCACTCAACATGCACCACTTCATCGTCTGACCACAGGATGATCAGCGGGCTAGGTGTCAGGTACCCGCAATCGAGCAGTCGTGCCCCGCGCAGCGCGCATGCCGTGTCGAATGCATCCCAGTCCGCACTGAGCTCGGCCGAGTACTCCCAGCGCTCGGCAGTCGCCATCCAGGCCTGGATGTCATCGAGCTGCAAATAGCTGCGAAGCTCGTCGGGCACGGGGTCGAGCACGTCGGCCGCGATATTGAACAAGTCCTCATGCAGGCGAGCCACGCTGTACTCAACACACGCTTCACTGCCGGCAGGCGCATCCCCGGGCCGGTACTCAAAAAGCATTGCCTCGCCGAGCTCAATCCAGTAGCGCCCGTCGGTCAGGCCAAACCAGTGGAGTGTCGGAGTCTCGGGTGTGCCCCAAGGCCGAACCTGTTCCAGCGGAGTCAGTTCGAAGCAGATACGCAAGCGAAGGGCCTCAAGCAGTCATCGATACACCAACACCGGCACATCCGAGTGCGTCAGCACCTTCTGCGTCTCGCTGCCCAGCAGCATGGCGCCGATACCGCGGCGGCCGTGGCTGGCCATGACGATCAGGTCGCAGCCGTGCTGCTTGGCGGTGTCGATGATGGCCTGGTAGGTCAGGCCGCTGGCCATGACGGTGCAGGCGCAGGCCACCTGCTCGGCATCGGCAGCGGCCTTGACGGCGTCGACCGCCTGCTGGCATTGCGCCTTGAGCACGTCCTGGTAGTCGTTCATCGTCGGCAGGGGGTACTCGGCCATCATGGTCACGGGCACCGGGTCGTAGACCGAGACGGTGTGCACCGTGGCACCGGATTCCTTGGCCAGGGCAATGGCGGCGCGGGCGGTGGACAGCGAGCGCTCGGAACCGTCGGTGGGGATCAGGAAACGCTTGAACATGGCGGACTCCTCGGTCGGAAGCGCCGCGCATCGGGCGGCGCCGTTGGGCTCAAGCGTTCAGCGTAGAGCGCTGCGGCGACAAACGCATTGACGCGCGGCAAGATCATCTAGCGTCTGCTGATCTCAGTAAATGTGGCCGATAGTTAAACAATATTGAAAAGAAAAAGCAGGCTTTCCGCTTGTTGCAAGCCATTATTGGTGGCTTGAAGGATGCTTGAAATCGTGGCCGAAAATGAATGTCTATGCGCCTGTGCCTTGCAGCGGCGGCAGGGGCCGTGGCTTGCGCGACTCGTCCGTGGCCACATAGACCAGCTCGGCCTCGGTCACCTTGACCACCTCGGTGTCCAGCCGGTTGCGTTCGGCGTACACGTCCACGTGCACGGTGATCGAGGTGTTGCCGGTCTTGACCACGTCGGCATAGAAGCTCAGCAGGTCGCCCACGAACACGGGCTGCTTGAAGGTGAAGCTCGTCACGGCAATGGTGGCCACGCGGCCGTTGGCGCGCTTGACGGCCGGCAGGCTGCCGGCAATGTCCACCTGCGCCATGATCCAGCCGCCGAATACGTCGCCATGGATGTTGGCGTCCGAGGGCATGGGCATCACGCGCAGCACGGGCATCTTGCCGGCTGGCAGGGGGGTGTGGTGATCGGTCATGGTGTGCTCACTGGGGTGCGTTGGAGGTCTTCGGGCGTTCCTTGTTGAGCGCTGCGCGGGCCATGTTGTCCACGAGCGCAGGCGCAATCAGCTTCATGAATCGGCCGAGCTTGCCCTTGGCGGTCATGACGAGCTCGCGCTTGCGGCCGCGCATGGCCGCAGCGATCTGGGCCGCGCAGTCTTCCACGCTCATCGCGCCGGCCTCGTCCAGGCCGCTATAGCCGAGCGCACCGCCACTGGCGTTCCAGCCATGCTGGCGGATCTGCGTGGCTACCACGCCGGGGTAGACCATCAGCACGTCCACGCCCTCGGGCGCAAGCTCGATGCGCAGGGCATCAAAGAAGCCGGCCATGGCGTGCTTGGTGGCGCAGTAGGTGCTGCGCTCGGGCACGCCCACCAGCCCCGCCAGGCTGCTCACGCCCACCAGCAGGCCGCGCGCCTGCTTGAGCGCGGGCAGGGCGGCGTGGGTGCACCACACCGCGCCCATGAAGTTGATGCGCATGAGGTCTTCGTAGATGCGCGTGTCCGGAATGGCGTCAAAGCGAGCCTGCATGGAGATGCCGGCGTTGTTCACGAGTGCGTCGATCGCTCCGAAACGTTCGGTGCTCTGCGCAATCAGCGCCCGGCAGTCGGTTTCCACGCCGACATCGCAGCGCACCGTGAGCACCTCGGCGCCACGCTCACGGCACTGGGCAGCGACGTCCTCCAGCTTGTCTAGCCGGCGCGCGGCCAGGGTCAGGCGGGGCTTCTCGGCGGCGAGCTGCCGCGCAAGCTCGGCGCCAATGCCCTCCGATGCGCCAGTGATGATGATGTGCCGGTCTTTGAACCCGGCGTCTTGAAAACTCACGGCTGCCCCCAAGCTCGATTGCTGACCCACCGATAATGCAGGCGATTATGCGCCGCGCTGCCCAAGACGCTCCCACGCCCAACCGCCACCAGTCCGACTGGGCGGTGATCCGCTCCCTGCTGCCCTATCTGCTGGCCTACAAGGGCCGGGTGGCGTTTGCGCTGTCCTGCCTGATCGCCGCCAAGTTCGCAAACGTGGGCGTGCCGCTGATCCTCAAGGACATCGTCGATCGGCTCACGCTGCCCGGCGTGTCGATGCTTGTTGCGGTGCCCTTTGCGCTGGTGCTGGCCTACGGTGCCGCGCGGCTCATGACCTCGCTGTTCCAGGAGCTGCGCGAGTTCTTCTTCATCAATGTCACGCAGCGGGCAGTGCGCACGCTGGCGCGGCAGTCGTTTGACCACTTGCACAGCCTGTCCCTGCGCTTTCATCTCAGCCGCCGCACCGGGCAGGTGACGCGCGAGATCGACCACGGCGTGCGCGGGGTCTCCACGCTGATCTCCTACACCCTGTATTCGATCTTTCCGCTGTTCATTGAGCTCGCGCTGGTGATCGGCATCCTGGCGCACAAGTTCGGCTGGGTGTTCCCGACCATCGTCACGGTCAGCCTGCTGGCCTACGTGGGCTTCACGGTCAGCATGACCAACTGGCGCACCAAGATGCGACGTGAATGGAACGAGCTGGAGACCCGCGCGCAGAGCAAGGCGGTGGATTCGCTGCTGAACTTCGAGACGGTCAAGTACTTCAACAATGAGCGCTTCGAGTCCGAGCGCTACGACGAGACGCTCAAGAAGAGCGAGGCCGCAGCCATCCGCAGCCAGCAGTCGCTCAACCTGCTCAATGCCGGCCAGCAGTTCATCATCGCGATTGCGCTCACGCTGATGGTCTGGCAGGCGGTGGTGGGCGTGCAGGCCGGGCGCATGACCGTCGGCGACCTGGTGCTGGTCAATGCCTTCCTGATCCAGCTGTTCATCCCGTTGAACTTTCTGGGGGTGCTGTACCGCGAGATCAAGCAGGCCCTGGCTGATCTGGAGCGCATGTTCAATCTGCTGCACGTGAACCGCGAGGTGAGCGACGCGCCGGATGCCAAGCCGCTTCAGGTCAGCGGCGGCGAGATCGTCTTTGAGCGGGTGGGCTTTGCCTACGACCCGGAGCGGCCGATCCTGCAGGGCGTGGACATGCGCATTGCACCCGGCACCACCTGTGCCGTGGTGGGCGCCAGCGGCGCGGGCAAGAGCACGCTGGCGCGCCTGCTGTTCCGCTTCTACGACGTGAGCACGGGTGCGCTGCGCATCGACGGCCAGGACATCCGCCAGGTGACGCAGGAGAGCCTGCGCAAGAGCATCGGCATCGTTCCGCAGGACACCGTGCTCTTCAACGACACCATTGCCTACAACATTGCCTACGGCAAGCCGGGTGCGACGCAAAGCGAGATCGAGGCGGCGGCCGTGGCCGCGCAGATCCACGACTTCATCAGCAGCCTGCCGCAGGGCTATGACACCATGGTGGGCGAGCGCGGCCTGAAGCTCTCTGGTGGCGAGAAGCAGCGCGTGGCCATTGCCCGCACCCTGCTGAAGAGTCCGCCCATCCTTATCTTCGATGAAGCCACCTCGGCGCTGGACTCGCGTACCGAGCAGGCGATCGCAGCCCAGCTCAAGGCCATCTCGGCCAACCGCACCACGCTGGTGATCGCGCACCGCCTGTCCACCATCGTGGATGCGGATCAGATCGTGGTGATGGAGGCCGGTCGGGTGATCGAGCGTGGCCGCTTTGACGAGCTGGTGACGGCCGGCGGCGCCTTTGCCCGCATGTGGGCCCTGCAGAGCGGTGAAGAGCAGGATGACGCGCGCGCCGAGGAGCTTGTTGCATGAAGGCCTCAGCATGAACGGACTGCATCTCATGGCCGAGCTGCACGGCTGCCGCTGCAGCACCAGCCTGCTCACCGATGCGGCGCAGCTGCGCGCCCTGGCTGAGGGCGCGGTGAAGGCCGCCGGTCTGCAGGCCCTGGACGCCATCTTCTACACCTTCCCGCCGCACCAGGGCCAGCCCGGTGGCGTGACGGGCACGGTGCTGCTGGCGGAGTCGCATCTGGCCCTGCACACCTGGCCGGAGCTGGCCGCGGTCACGCTGGACGCCTATGTCTGCAACCTCACCGAGGACAACTCCGCCAAGGCCCACGCGCTGATCGACCGGCTTCTGGCGGCTTTTGGGCCCCTTCATACCGAAAAGCGGGCAATTCATCGCGGGGCGCTGACGCAGGCGCAGGACCCGGCGCTATAACGTCGCCATTGCGCGCATCACCTTGCGCACCGGCCGCATTCACGCACAGAAAGGACGCGCCGCCATGTTCGACCTCAAGGGATTCATCAAGAAACAGTTCATTGACATCCTCCAGTGGACGGAGGACAGCAATGGCGTGCTGTCGTGGCGCTTCCCGATGGCCGACATGGAAATCCAGTACGGCGCCAGCCTCACCGTGCGCGAGAGCCAGATGGCCGTGTTCGTGAACGAGGGCAAGGCGGCCGACGCGTTTGCGCCGGGCATGTACAAGCTCACCACGCAGACCATCCCCATCCTCACGTACCTCAAGAACTGGGACAAGCTCTTCGAGTCCCCGTTCAAGAGCGACGTCTACTTCTTCTCCACCCGCCTGCAGCTGGACCGCAAGTGGGGCACGCAGCAACCCGTGACGATCCGCGACAAGGACTTCGGCATGGTGCGCCTGCGCGCCTTCGGCAACTACGCGTTCAAGATTGCCGACCCGAAGAAGTTCCACCAGGAAGTCTCCGGCACGCGCGACGTCTATACCGTCGATGACCTCGACGGCCAGCTGCGCACCATGTTCCTGACCGGCATTGCCGACATGTGCGGCTCCTCGGGCATTCCGTTCCTGGACCTCGCGGCCAATCAGGAAGAATTCGGCAACCTGCTGAAGGAAAACCTTGTTCCCAAGTTCGAGCGCCTCGGTCTGGCGCTGGACCAGGTGCAGGTGGCCTCCATCAGCCTGCCGGAAGAGCTGCAAGCCATCCTGGACAAGCGCATCGGCATGAACATGGTCGGCAACATGGACCAGTTCCTGAAGTACCAGACGGGTACGGCCATCCCGGTGGCAGCGGCCAACCCCGGCGGCGGCATCGCCGGTACGGCGGCCGACATGGGTATCGGTTTGGCCATGGGGCAGATGATGGCGCAGGGCATGGCCGGCGCCATGAATCCGATGAGCGCGCAGAACCAGGCCGCCGCTGCGGCTGCAGCCGGTGGTGCCGCTACGCCCGCGGCCACAGTGAAGCCGGAAGACGTGATGGCAACCCTCGAGAAGATGCACGACCTCAAGACCAAGGGCATCCTCTCCGAGGAAGAGTTTGCGGCCAAGAAGGCAGAGCTGCTCAAGAAGCTGGTTTGAAGTTGGAGCACTTCGAAGAGTGCTTCTCGCTCTATCCATGCGGTTCTTCAGCCTTTTTGGCGTGAAGAACCGCATGAAACCTGGGCCCGCGCTGTTGCGCGGGCCTTCGTCCACCTAGAACACTGAATCAGGGACCCCACGGCGTGTATCGCGCAGCCTGCCCCAATTGCGGCGCACCGGTGACCTTCAAGTCCTCGGTCTCGACCTACGCCGTCTGCGAATACTGCTCCTCCACGGTCGTGCGCAAGGACGACCAGCTCGAGCTCATGGGCAAGATGGCCCAGCTGCTCGACGACGCCTCGCCCGTGCAGATCGGCGCCTCCGGCACCTTTTTGCAGCAGAACTTTCAGGTGGTGGGTCGCACCCAGTTCAGCTACGAGGACGGCAGCTGGAACGAGTGGCATGTGCTCTTTGACAACGGCCGCAGCGGCTGGCTGTCCGAGCTCAATGGCCGCTCGACCATGGTCATCGAGCGTGAAGGCGCAGGCGCCGGCCTGCCGCGCTTCATGGAGCTCAAGCCCGGTCAGCAGATCGCCATCGAAGGCAACCGCTACGAGGTGGCGTATCTGACCCAGGCCCAGCTCGTGGGCGGGCAGGGCGAGCTGCCCTTCAAGATCGAGCCCGGCGCCAAGGTGCCGGTGGTGGACCTGCGCGGCGTGGGTCACAGCGTCTTTGCCACGCTGGAGTACCCAAGCGCGGTCGAGGAAGCGGATGCTGGCGCGCCACGCGTCTTCATCGGCCGCGATGTGCCCTTTGCCGAACTCAAGATGAACGGTCTGCGCGACGTTCGGGTCAAGGAGATCGGCAAGGGCGGCACGCGCACCGTGGACTGCCCCAACTGCGGCGCAGGCATCACCATCCAGCGTGCCGATACCAAGTCGATCACCTGCAGCAACTGCCACAGCACCGTGGGTGTGGAGCAGGGCGGCGTGGCCCTGCTGGCCAAGTACGCCGGGGCCGAGGTTGTCGAGCCGCCGCTGCCGATCGGCCAGAAGGGCGTGGTCGATGGCCGCAGCCTGCAGGTCGTGGGCTTCCTGCAGCGCTATGTGGTGGAGGACGGCGAGCGCTACTTCTGGGACGAATACCTGCTGCTCGAGGAGAAGACCGGGCAATACGTCTGGCTCACCTGCGGCGAGGACGGCTGGAAGATCGGCGAGCTGACCGGCACCACCCCCGAGCAGCGCTCCGGCGGCGCCGTGGTCTACGAAGGCAAGGGCTACAACCTGGTCGAGAACGGCACGGCCGTCACCGACTACGTGCTCGGCGAGTTCAACTGGCGCGTGAAGCAAGGCGACAAGGCCTGGTACCAGACCTTCCGCATGGGCGACACCGACCTCAGCATGGAGCGCACCGGCAACGAGGTGACGTGGACCAAGCTGAAGAAGACCACCGGCGCGGCCCTGTCGAAGGCCTTCGGCGTGAACGTGCCGGAGGCCGGCGGTTCGCACGGCACGCCGGCCTTCGGTGCCGTGCCCCCGGGCTCGGGCGCGAGCGCGGGCATCGGCTGCGGAATGATCATCCTCATCATCGTCGTGGTGATCATCATCCTGATCCTGCTGAGCGCCCGCCGCGACTGCGACCCGCGCTACGAGAACTGCTCGTCGTCCACGAGCTCATATTCGCGCGGGTCGAGCGGCGGGTTTGGCGGGGGGCACAAGTGACGCAAGCAGAAATCAACCAGATGATTTCTGCCATTCGTGTAATGGTCGCTCCGATGGTCATTGGCGCAACGCAGATTTACGCCCACGACAACGTGAGTGGTGTTGCAGCGCCCGGAGCATCCGGTTGGCTGGCCATGAACCTGCTGATCGTTGTGGTGGCTTGGCTGGCTCAGGTTTGGGTTGTCTACCGGGTGGCAAGCGCGCTAGTACCGGCCAACACACGTGCATGCGTCGCACTTGCGACGGCGGTGCCTGGCATTGCTGGTCTGCTCTTGAGCTTTCGGTTTTCGACGCTGGCGCGAGCTGCCAAGGCGCGTTCGAATGAGGCTTTACGCGCTTGAGCCCGTTGTCTGCTGATTCATCCGGCGTCGAACACGCTACCCGCCAGCGCGGTATCGCCCTCGCGCTGCTCGCCTCGGTCTTCATCGTCGCCATCTGCGGCCTGGCCTATGAGCTGCTGGCCGCTGCGCTCGCCAGCTATGTGCTCGGCGACTCGATCCTGCAGTTCTCCACGGTCATCGGCACCTATCTGTTTGCCATGGGCATCGGCAGTGCGATGAGCCGGTTTCTGGATCGGGAGATCGAGCACTTCATCCGCATCGAGATCCTGATTGCCGTTTTCGGCGGCGCGGCCACGGCGGGGCTGTCGCTGTTGTTTGCGTTTGCGCCGGAGAGCTTCCGGGTGGCGCTGTATCTCACGGTGGCGCTGCTGGGCATCCTGACCGGCCTGGAGATTCCGCTGGTCATGCGGATTCTGTCCGAGCGCCTGTCGCTCAAGGATCTGGTGAGTCATGTGCTCACCTTCGACTACCTCGGCGCACTCGCCGTGAGTGTGGCGTTTCCGCTGGTGGTGGTGCCGCAGATGGGGCTGATCCGCGGGGCCTTCTTCTTCGGGCTGATCAACGCGCTGGTGGGTGTGGGTTGCGTGTGGCTGTTCCGCAAGGAGCTGCGCAACGTGGCCGTGTGGTGGCTGGGTGCGTGTGCGGCGGTGGTGTTCTGCGCGGCGGGTCTGGTGGGTTCGAACTGGCTGTCCACCCGCACCGAGCAGCTGATGTACGGCAACGACATCATCCATGTGGAGAGCACGCCGTACCAGCGCATCATGCTCACGCGCCACCGAGATGACGTGCGCCTGTACCTGAACGGCAACCTGCAGTTCAGCTCGCGTGACGAGTACCGCTACCACGAAGCCCTGGTGCACCCGGTGATGGCGGCGCTGCCCGGCGCCAAGCGCGTGCTGGTGCTGGGCGGGGGCGACGGCCTGGCGGCGCGCGAGATCCTGCGCTACCCGCAGGTGGAGAGCATCACGCTGGTGGACCTCGACCCTCGCATGACCGAGCTGTTCCGCGACCATCCCTTCCTGTCCACGCTCAATGACGGCGCGCTCAAGAGCCCCAAGCTGCGCATCATCAACGAAGACGCCTTCATCTGGCTGGACGCCAGCCGAGAGATGTTCGACGCGATCATCGTGGACCTGCCGGATCCGTCGAACTTCTCGCTGGGCAAGCTCTACACCATCACCTTCTATGAGGCGGTGGCGCGGCACCTGTCGCAAAGCGGCTATGCGGTCGTGCAGTCCACCAGCCCGCTGTATGCGCGCAAGGCCTTCTGGACGATCGTCACCACGCTCGAAGCCGCCGGCCTGAGCACCGCGCCCTATCACGCGCCGGTGCCCAGCTTTGGCGAGTGGGGCTTCGTGATCGCCGGGCACCGCCGCTACGCCCCGCCGGCCACGGTGCCCGAGGGCCTGAAGTTCATCACGGCCGAGCGCGTGCCGGACCTCTTCAACTTCCCGGCCGACATGGCCCGCGTGGAGGCCGAGGTGAACCGGCTCGACACCCAGGCGCTGGTGCGCACCTTCGAGGCCGAGTGGCGGCGCGCAGCGCGCTGAAGCCGGGGTGCCCAAGTGCTTCTCGCAGTATCCATGCGCTTTTCCAGCCACTTTTGCCTGAAAACCCGCATGGATGCTGCGAGAAGGCGTTTTTGTCCTGCGCTGGGGTGCCATGAAGCGGCGTGAGTTCCTGGCCGCCGGCAGCGCTGGCGCATTGGCCGCGGCGCTGGCCGCCTGCGGCCGCAAGAGTGCCGAGATCCCGATCGAATTTGCCGGCTACGACCCGGCGCGTGCCCACGCCCTGCGCGAGCCCTGGCGCGCGCCGGCCGGCATTACGCCGCGCAAGACCGAGGTGCTGGTGGTGGGCGGTGGCGTGGCCGGGTTGTCGGCCGCCTGGTGGCTCGCGCGCGAGGCGCGTACTCAAATCACGCTGCTGGAGATGGAGGCGACGATCGGCGGCAACGCCCGGGGCCTCACCGAGCATCCGGCGCTGTCGGACGCTTGCGCACTCGGCGCGCACTACCTGCCCTCGCCGGCGCGCAGCGCCACCGAGCTGCGCCTGCTGCTGGCCGATGTCGGCGTGATCCGTGGTGACACCTTTGCCGAGCGGCCGGACTACGACCCGCGCGCCGTGAACTTTGCGCCGCAGGAGCGGCTTTGGATGGATGCGCGTGGCGACCACGTCGCCGGCTGGCAGGAAGGGCTGCTACCGCTGGCCGAGCTCGGCTCGCGCACCATGGCGCAATACAAACAGTTTGCGGCGCTCATCGAAAGCCTCATGGCCACGGGCGCCTTCACCATGCCCAGCCGGCTCGACGCCACGGCGCTGCCGGCGCGGGTGCGGGCACTGGACGCGAGCAACCTGACCGACTGGCTGATGGCCCAGGGGCTGGACGACCCGGACCTGCACTGGTACGCCGACTACTGCTGCCGCGACGACTACGGCACCCGCGCCGCAGACACCAGCGCCCTGGCCGGGGTGGCCTACTTTGCCGCCCGCCACGGCTTTCACGCCGATCCGCGCGAGGAGGGCCGCGTCGGTGCAGACAATCCCACGCTCACCTGGCCGACCGGCAACGGCGCGGTGGCCGAGAAGATGCGCGAGTTCATCAGCGCGCGCCAGGCCCATGCCATCCAGACCGGCTGCCGGGTTCGCCGCATTGCCGAGGTGCGCGGCGGCGTGGAGGTGGACTGCGAGCGCCTGGAAGGCAACCGCGTGGTGGCCGCCGAGCGCTGGCAGGCGGTGCGCGTGATCGTGGCGGCGCCGGCGCGCACCCTGCCGCACCTCATCGAAGGCTGCCCGGCGCCCTGGCAGCAGGCCGCCAAGTCGCTGACCTATGCGCCCTGGCTGACCGTGAACCTGGGCCTGTCTTTTGTGCCCGGCAGCGTGGATGGCAGCCCGCTGGCCTGGGACAACGTGTTCAAGGACTCGCGCTCGCTCGGCTATGTGAACGCCACGCACCAGAGCCTGCATACGCGCCGTACGCGCACGGTCTGGACCTGGTACCGCGCACTGGCCGAGCAGGCGCCCGGCGAGGCGCGCAAGCAGCTGCTGGATGCAAGCGCCCGCAGCTGGGTGGATGAAGCCGTGGCCGACATCATGCGTGCCCACCCCGCCGTGGGTGCGGCGCTGGAAGGCGCCGTGGTGGCCCGCTTCGGGCATGCCATGGCGCGCCCCACCCCCGGCGTGCTGCTCGGCGAGCATCTCGCCAACCTGCGCAAGCCGGTCGGGCGCATCGCGCTGGCGCACTCCGATCTGGCGGGCTACTCGGTGTTCGAGGAGGCCAACCGCTTCGGCGTGCGGGCAGCGCGCTGGGCGCTGGGGTCGGGTTAGCGGCCTGGGGTTGCCGGCCCGGCGTCGCTGCGGCCGTGCAGGGCTCGGGCGATGCGCCAGCCTGCATGCACCACGCGCGTCTCGCAGAAGCGCTGCATGGCGGCCACATAGCCTGCGGGCAGCGGCGGCGCTGCATCGCCGCGCAAGGGCTGCGGGCCGACAGGCAGCGGGGCTGCTTGGAGCGATCCAGCGGCCGGCGCCGCGGCCGCTGGCGCTTGCGGCACGGCAGGCAGCACATCGGCCAGCAGCGCGTAGCGCAGCGTGCCGCCGCCATAGCCCAGCTCGAAGGAGGCGGCAAAGCTCTCCGCCAGCCAGTCTGCCGCCGTACCCCAGCGCAGCGGCGCCGGGCGGGTGGCGGCGGTCTCGCGCGAGCGCGCGGCAATCAACGCCATGTCGCGTGTGGGGGCGCCCAGGGCATCGTCCCACAGGGCGTGCAGGCGCAGCGCGAGATCGGGCCGCTGCGGGTCGCGTACAAACACATCGTTGCCGCCGCGGTCACCCGCCGGGAAGTCGGCATTCACCAGGCCGGTGGTGTGCAGGGGCTGATGCAGGTCGCCCACCAGATGCAGCACCCAGGACAGCGCGACCGCACGCTCGGGCGCGGGGCGGCTGCGGTCGTGAAAGAGCGCGAGGTTCTCGGCCAGGGCCTCGGGCAGGCGCCCCGTCAGCGCGCGGCTGCTGGCGATCTCGGTCGAGGTCTTGCGGGGCTCGATGGCGTAGTTGATGTAGTGCCAGTCCGGGCGATCAAAGGCCTCGTACTTGCCGCGGCGCGCGTCGTCCGGGAAGGTGGCGGCCTGCATGAAGAGCACCAGCCCGGGTTCCATGTCCGGAAACTCCGCAGTCCACGCGATCCAGTCCTCGGCCGCCGGGTGCTGCTTGAGCAGCTCGAGCGCCTCGGCCAACGTGGCCGGGTCGTTGCGCCTGAGCGCGTCGTAGGCGGTGACGGCTGTGATCCAATGCCCCGTCCTGTTCCAGGCTGCTGCAGGGTTTTGCCAGATCAGCAGCACCACCACCAGACCCAACCCGCGCAATGCCCTGCCAAGTGAATGAATCGTCATCCCCCCACACTAGCGAGTGCAGACGACAGCTGCATGTCACCCGCGCTCGGCATGCCCTGGGTGATCCATCATGAAGGCGCTCGACATCATCGGCGGCATGGGTCAGTGCGTGCGGCACTGCCCGGTGGGCGGAGTGTGGAACGGTCCCATGCCGCAGGGGCACTGCATATGAAAACGCTTGGCATCATCGGCGGCATGGGACCGTTGGCCACACATGACTTCTACCGCAAGCTCATCGAGCTCACACCAGCTGAGGAAGATGCGCAGCACATTCCGGTGGTGATGGTGGCCAACACGCTCATTCCGAACCGGATTGCGGCCTGGGAGGGGCGCGGGCCGTCGCCACTGCCGGCACTGATCACGGCGGCGCGGCAGTGTGTGGAGGCGGGCGCGAGGGTGCTGGCCATGCCCTGCAATACCGCACACTTCTGGTTCGATGACATGGCCCTTGCAGTACCCCAGGCTCGGTTTCTGCATATCGCGGACGAAGCCCTGCGTGCCTGCCCTTCGAGCGGCCAGGCCCCGATCAAGCTGGCGCTGACCGGCACCCATGCCACGGTGGCGATGGGGCTGTATCAATCTGCAGCTGCACGATTGGGCATGGCGGTGCAGTGGCTCGATGTGGCAGCAGTACAGGCCGATGTGACTGCGGCGATTGCCTCAGTGAAGGCCGGCCGCATCGAGCAGGCTGCGGCCGAGTACCAGCGTGCGCTGGCCGTGCTGCAGAGCGCGGGCGCCCAGGCTGTGGTCATGGGGTGTACCGAGTTGCCGGTCATCTCGGGTGCCGTGCACTGTGAGCTGCCGCTGATCGATGCGACTGACGCGCTCGCGCGCGCCTGCATCGCCGCCTGCCTTGATGCCCGCACACGCACTGGACACCCATGAAAGCCATCTACAACCATCATCACAGCCTGCACCAGGGTCGGAGCGAGTTCTTCCGCGGCGCGCAGGTCCCGGCCTTCGAGCGCGCGGATCGTGTCGACCACGTGCTGGCTGAGTGGCAACGCCGGCAGATGGGCGAGGTGATTGCGCCCCAGGACTTCGGTCTGGGGCCCATCCTCGCCGTGCACAGCGCGCGCTACATCGACTTTCTGCAGAGCGCCTGGGCACGCTGGACGGCTCTGGACCCGGCCAACGCGCAGCGCGATGCCTTCCCTTCGGTCTGGGCCATCCGGAGCCTGCGCGACGATGTGCTGCCCACGAGCTTTGCCGCGCAGCTGGGCCTGTTTTCGATGGACAGCGGCACACCGCTCACGGCCGGCAGCTGGCAGGCCGCCAAGACCGGTGCGGACTGCGCGCTCACGGCAGCAGAGCTCGTGCGTTCCGGCGCGCGCAGCGCCTTCGCGCTCACGCGCCCGCCCGGTCACCACGCAGGCGCAGATTTCCTTGGGGGCTATTGCTTCATCAACCACGCCGCGGTGGCCGCCCAGTACCTGCGCGCGCAGGGCGCCTCACGGGTGGCGGTGCTGGATGTCGACTATCACCACGGCAACGGCACGCAAAGCATCTTCTATGACCGGGCCGATGTGCTGTACGTCAGCATCCACGGCGATCCCAGGACGGAGTTTCCCTTCTATCTGGGCCACGCCGACGAGACCGGCAGAGGCGAGGGTGCAGGCTTCAACCTGAACCTGCCGCTGCCCGCAGGTACGCCGGCGGCACGCTGGTTCGAGGCGCTGGATGCAGCGCTCGTCAAGGTGCGCGCCCATGGGCCTGACGTGCTGGTGCTGAGCCTGGGCGTGGATACCTACGAGGGTGATCCGATCTCGCACTTCAGGCTGACGAGTGAGGACTATCTGCGCATGAGCGAGCGCCTTGCAGCGCTCGCCTTGCCGACTGTGATCGTGTTCGAGGGCGGCTACGCCATCGAGGAGATCGGCGTCAACACCGCCAACGCACTCGCGGCCTTCACCTGACGGCTGGCTTCAGCGCGGGCCGCCCGGTGCGCCCACGGGGGTGGGCAGCGGCTTCATCTTGTCCACCGCCTCCTGGCTGGCGTTCTGCACATTGCTGGAGCCCGGCGCACGCCCGCAGCGTGGCACGTTGCTGCCGGTCTTCTCGACACAGTCGCGTTGACTGAGTGCGGCCTGCTCGTCGGCCTTGACGGCCTGCGGGTTGGCGGGTTGGGAGGCGCAGGCGCTGAGGGTGGCGACCAGAACCAGTGCTGCGGATAGAGCCGTGCGTTTCATTGGAGGGTTCCTTGTGGGAAAGGCAGGGTTTTAGCCGCGCGGCTGCGCGCTGGTCGTGGCCCGTTTTAGGTACCCATACAATTTCTGCATGGAATCCAAGTGGCTTGAAGACTTCGTCACCCTGGCCGAAACCCGCTCCTTTTCCCGGGCTGCGGAGCTTCGCAACGTCACCCAGCCGGCCTTCAGCCGCCGCATCCAGGCGCTTGAAGCCTGGGCAGGTGCCGACCTGATCGACCGGACCAGCTACCCCACTCGCCTGACGCCGGCCGGGCAGGTGTTCTATGAGCAGGCGCTCGAAATGCTCAGCTCAATCAACACAACGCGTGCATTGCTGCGCGGCAAGAGCGCGGGCAGTCCGGACACCATTGCCTTTGCGGTGCCGCTCACCCTGGCCATGACCT
>JAIXTA010000154.1 GCA_027484405.1 Burkholderiales bacterium | reverse complement strand
GTGATGTTGTCGGCCGTGGCGCGGTAAGGCGCATCGGCCTGCACGATCACCTGATAGGTCTTGCCGAACCGGGTGAAGTCATTCACGTACAGCGAGCCCAGATTGATCTGCAGCGTGTTGTAGATGTCCTGCAGGGGTACGCCCATCTGCTTGGCGCGCGTGCGGTCCACGTTGGCGAAGAGCTGCGGCACGTTGATGTCGTAGGTCGAGAACGGCGTGCCGATCGCGCTCTTGGGGTTGCCGTAGATCTGGCCGAGGGTGCCCCAGACCGAGCCGTACAGCGCCTGTTCGCCCTGTCCGGTTCGGTCCTGCACCTCGATCTTGAAGCCGCCGGCATTGCCCAGGCCATCCACAGGCGGCGGCGGTACCACGAACATGCGCGCGCCCTGGATCTGCTGGATCGCGCCGTTCACCTGTCCGAGGATGGCGTTCTTGCTCTTGTCCGGCGTCTTGCGTTTCTCGAAGTCCTCCAGGCCGAAGAAGACGATGCCTTCGTTCGGTGCCGCCGAGAATCCGGCAATCGACAGGCCCGGGAAGGCCACGCTGTCGACGATGCCTGGCACCTTGAGCGCGATCTCGCTCATCTCGCGGATCACCTTCTCTGTGCGGTCCAGGCTGGCACCGGCCGGCAGCTGCGCAATGCCGATCAGGTACTGCTTGTCGGGCGCCGGCACGAAGCCCGAGGGCACCCGCGTGAACAGCAGCATCGTCAGGCCGATCAGCACGGCATAGATGATCATGGCCAGGCTCTTGCGCGACAGGATGCCCACCACGCCGCGGCCATAGCGCTCGCTTTCACGGTGGAAGAAGCGGTTGAACCATGCGAAGAAGCGGCCGAAGAGCTTGTCCATGCCGCGCGTCAGCGCGTCCTTGGGCGCATCGTGCGGACGCAGCAGGATGGCTGACAGGGCGGGCGAGAGCGTGAGCGAATTGAAGGCCGAGATCACGGTGGAGATCGCGATCGTGGCGGCGAACTGCTTGTAGAACTGGCCCGACAGGCCGGGCACCAGGGTCAGCGGCACGAACACGGCGCACAGCACCAGCGCAATCGCGATGATCGGCCCGCTGACCTCCTGCATGGCCTTCACCGTGGCATCGTGCGGCGTGAGCCCGTTCTCGATGTTGCGCTCCACGTTCTCGACCACGACGATCGCGTCATCCACCACGATGCCGATGGCGAGCACCAGGCCGAAGAGCGTGAGTGTGTTGATCGAGAAGCCGAGCAGCAGCAGCACGGCAAAGGTGCCGACGATCGACACCGGCACGGCCAGCAACGGGATGATCGAGGCGCGCCAGGTCTGCAAGAAGATGATCACCACCAGCACCACCAGCAGCACGGCCTCGATCAGGGTCTGCACCACCTTCTCGATCGAGGTCTGCACGAAGCGCGTCGGGTCATAGACCACGCTGTAGTCCACGCCCGGCGGGAAGTTGGGCTTCAGGCGCTCCATGGTGGCGCGCACGTTGTCCGAGATGGCCAGTGCGTTGCTGCCCGGCGCCTGGAACACGGCAATGGCCGCGGCTTCCTTGTTGTTCAGCAGGCTGCGCAGGGCATAGGTGTTGGCGCTCATCTCCACCCGGCCGACATCCCTGAGCTTCACGAGCGCGCCGGTCGAGGTGTCGGAGCGCACGATGATGTTGGCGAATTCCTCCTCGCTGGCCAGCCGGCCCTGCGTGTTGATGGCGAGCTGGAAGTCGGTGCCGTTGGGTGCCGGCGGCGCGCCGACCACACCGGCCGCCACCTGGGCGTTCTGCTCGCGGATGGCGCCCACCACGTCGGCGGCAGTGAGGTTGCGTGCGGCCAGCTTGGCCGGATCGAGCCACACACGCATGGCGTAGTCGCCCGCCCCGAAGCTCAGCACGCTGCCCATGCCCGGGATGCGCAGCAGCTCGTCACGCACCTGCAGGGTGCCGTAGTTGCGCAGGTAGAGCGCGTCGCGCGAGTTGTCCGGGCTGACCAGGTGCACCACCATGGTCAGGTTGGGCGAGGCCTTCTCGGTGGTCACGCCGATCTGCCGCACGATGTCCGGCAGGCGGGGCAGCGCGCGGTTGATGCGGTTCTGCACCGCGGTTTCCGCCGCCTCGGGATTGGTGCCGATCTTGAAGGTGGCCGTCAGCGTCATGGAGCCGTCGGCCGTGGCCTGGCTGGAGAAATACAGCAGGTTCTCCAGGCCGTTGATCTGCTCCTCGAGCGGTGCGGCTACGGTCTCGGCGATCACGCGCGGGTTGGCGCCCGGGAACTGCGCGCGCACCACGATGTTGGGCGGCGCCACCTCCGGGTATTCGGACACCGGCAGGCGGAAGATCGCCAGCGAGCCGATCAGGAAGATGAAGATCGACAGCACCGCGGCAAAGCGCGGCCGGTCGATGAAGAAGCGTGAGATATCCATGGTGCGGCCGCCTTACTTCTTCTCGCCGGCCGGTGCGGTCTGCTTGTCGTCTTTCTTCTCGTCCTTCTTGGGGTCCTTGGCCTCGCCACCGCCTGCACCCGGGGGGCCGCCTTGCTGCGGCGGCGGGAAGATCGGCATGCCCTTGTCATCCACCTTGAGCATCTGCGGGGTGACCGGCGCGCCAGGAAAGGCGCGCTGCAGGCCGTCGACGATGATGGTCTCGCCGGCCTTCACGCCGGTCACCACGCGCATGCCATCGATCAGCACGCCGGGCTTGACCTCGCGCGGTGCCACGATGTTGTTGGCGCCGACCACCATGACCACCTTGCGGGTCTGGTCGGTACTGATGGCGGATTCGGGTACCAGCGTCGCGCTGTAGCTGCCGCTGCCGATCAACTTGATCCGTGCGAACAGGCCGGGCGTGAAGAGGCCGTCCCTGTTGTCGAACACGGCCCGCCCGCGGATCGAGCCCGTGGCGGGATTCAGCCGGTTGTCGACGAAGTCCATGGCCCCCTTGTGCGGATAGCCCTCCTCGTTGGACAGGCCCATGAACACGGGGTTGGCCGTGTCGCGCGAGGATTGTCGTGTGCCCTCACGGCTGGCGCGGGCGTACTTCAGATAGGTCGCCTCGCTGGCATCGAACCAGGCGTAGACCCTGTCCTGGGACACGATCGTCGTGAGCACCGGCTCGCTGACACCGACCAGGTTGCCGGTGGTGACGCTGGTGCGCGAGATGCGCCCGGAAATCGGCGCCGTGATGCGCGCGTATTCCAGATTCAGCCGGGCGCTGGCCAGTGCCGCATTCGCCGCCGCCACGCCCGCCTCGTTGCTGCGTACGCTCGCCTTGAGTTGGTCGATTTCCTGGGCACTGATGGCGTTCAGGCTCACCAGCTTCTCGGCGCGCGCCAGCTCGCTGCGCGCCAGTTCAAACTGGTTGCGGGCCGTGGCCACCTGTGCCTCGGCGCGTGCGACCTCCGCCGCAAAGGACCGCGGGTCGATCGTGTAGAGCACGTCACCCTTGCTGACGCGCTGGCCTTCGCGGAAGTGCACCTGCTGCAGCGTGCCCGCCACGCGCGAGCGCACCTCGACCGATTCGGTGGCCTCCAGACGCGCGGTGAACTCGTCAAATTCCTGCACGGTGCGCTGCGTGACCGGCGCCACGGACACCGTCGGCGGGCCGTTAGGGCCACCGGGACCGGCGCCGCCCTGGCCGCAACCGGCCAGCAGGCTGAGCGCGATAACACTGGAGAAGACGAAACGGCCGGCGGCAGAAGAGCCACCAGACTGCAAGTGAGCAGCTTGCATGATGAGGAATCCGAGTGAGGAGTGGGCAGGGGGCTTGCGCACCGGACAGCCATGTGGCGTCTTTGTTAGTGGTGCTGCCTAGGGGATTACGCGCAAGTGATCGCGTTGTAGCGTGCTCTGCGGCACCGCACAACCCGAATCCTGCGGCCTGCTGACGGCGGTATGTCAGGAGCCCCACCGTCTCCGGTGCAGTCCGCTTCAATCAGAAAAAATGCAGAATCGGCCGCAATTTTGCGATAACCCGGCATCCGCCCGGCCGCGCATCCTGCGCGGGACTGGCGCAAGCAGCCACTCGGATTGCATCGATTTCGGCCAATTCTGCACCGCGACTGCATCGTTGCCGATGCGGCGTGCCCCACTGATGTCCGGGATGCGAGCAGGGTGATGATGTGGCTGCAGCGCGTCATGCACTGGTTCGGAGCAAGCCGTGCTGGCCGTCCTGCCACGGCTGCCTCGTGCTGCGCTGCCTCCAACCTTTGGAGGCGGTGGTGCAGCCGGCCTAACCGAGCTTTTTCTTCAGCAGCTCATTGACGAGCGCGGGGTTCGCCTTGCCTTTGGTGGCTTTCATGGCCTGGCCGACCAGCGCGTTGAAGGCCTTGTCCTTGCCGGCGCGGAACTCATCGACCGACTTCTGGTTGGCGGCCAGCACCTCGTCGAGGATGGCCTCGATCGCGCCGGTGTCGGTGATCTGCTTCAGACCTTCGGCCTCGATGATCCGGTCCGGCGCGTCGTCGCCTTCGCGCGGCGCGTCCCACAGCTTGGCGAAGATGTCCTTGGCGATCTTGCCGCTGATGGTTCCATCGAGCGAGCGAGCCACGATTCGCGCTAGCTGCTTGGCAGTTACAGGTGAGCTCGAAATGTCGACCCCACTGCGATTTCGTGCGGCAGCGAGTTCTCCAACCATCAGGCCTGCGACCTGCGGTCCGTACACGCTGGGCTTTGCGGCCGCGGGAAGTGACTTGTCTGGATCAAGCGCCAGGATCTCGGCCATCGCTGCTTCGAAGTAATCAGCTGTGGCACGTGACTCGACCAGCAGCCCTTGAACGTACTTTGAGCTGATTCCCAGTTCCTTCTCATACCGCGCCTTGAGCTGCGCTGGCAGCTCGGGCATCTCAGCCCGGGTTCGCTCGATCCATTCGGCATCGATCGTCAGCGGCGGCAGGTCAGGGTCGGGGAAGTAGCGATAGTCGTGCGCGTCTTCCTTGGTGCGCATGACGCGGGTTTCGCCGCGGTCGGGGTCGAAAAGCACGGTGGCCTGCTGGATCCTGCCGCCGTCTTCGATGATGCGGATCTGCTCGCGCACCTCGTAGTTGATGGCCTCTTCCAGGAAGCGGAAGCTGTTCAGGTTCTTGATCTCGCGCCGCGTGCCCAGCGGCTGGCCCGGGCGGCGCACGCTGACGTTGGCGTCGCAGCGGAAGCTGCCTTCCTGCATGTTGCCGTCGCAGATGCCGAGCCACACCACCAGCCCGTGCAGGGCCTTGGCGTAGGCCACGGCTTCCTTGGCGTTGGCGATGTCGGGTTCGCTGACGATCTCCAGCAGCGGCGTGCCGGCGCGGTTCAGGTCGATGCCCGAGAACGCGCC
>JAIXTA010000159.1 GCA_027484405.1 Burkholderiales bacterium | reverse complement strand
GCCACGTGGGCCTTCATCGGCACGCCGGCGTCCATGAGCGCCAGACAGCCACCGCACACCGAAGCCATCGACGAGGAGCCGTTCGATTCCAGGATTTCCGACACGGCGCGGATCGAGTAGCTGAACTCCTCTTCGGAGGGCAGCAGCGGCACCAGGGCGCGCTTGGCCAGGCGGCCGTGGCCCACTTCGCGGCGCTTGGGTGCGCCCACGCGACCCGTTTCGCCGGTGGCAAACGGGGGCATGTTGTAGTGGAACATGAAGCGGTCGCGGTACTCGCCCTGCCGGGCGTCGATGATCTGCTCGTCCTGCTTGGTGCCCAGGGTGGCAACCACCAGGGCCTGCGTCTCGCCACGGGTGAACAGGGCCGAGCCGTGGGCACGCGGCAGCACGCCGGTGCGGATGCTGATCGGGCGCACGGTGCGGGTGTCGCGGCCGTCGATGCGCGGCTCGCCGTGCAGGATCTGGCTGCGCACGTGCTTGGCTTCGAGTTCGAACACGATGCCCGAGACCACGGAGGCGTCGGGTGCCGGCTTGCCTTCAGCGGCGTACTTGGCGGCGACCTGCTCGACCACGGCCTTGTAGGCGGCCTTGATCTTGTTGGTGCGTTCCTGCTTGTCGCGGGTCTGGTAGGCGTCGGTGATCAGCGGTGCAGCCGAGGTGGCCACGGCGGCCATCAGGTGCAGATCCTTCTCAGGCGCCTTCCAGTCCCAGGCCGGCTTGCCGCCGTCACGCACCAGGTCGTGAATGGCGTTGATGGCGGCCTGCATCTGCTCGTGGCCATAGACCACGGCGCCGAGCATCACTTCTTCGCTCAGCTGGTGGGCTTCGGACTCCACCATCAGCACGGCCTGTTCGGTACCGGCCACGACCAGGTCGAGCTGGCTGCTCTTGAGCTGCGTGGCGGTCGGGTTCAGGATGTAGGCGCCATCGGCGTAGCCGACGCGGGCAGCGCCGATCGGGCCGGCGAAGGGCACGCCGGAGATCGCCAGTGCAGCCGAGGAGGCGATCATCGCGGGGATGTCCGGATCCACCTCGGGGTTGACCGAGACCACGTGGATCACGATCTGCACTTCATTCAGGAAGCCATCGGGAAACAGCGGGCGGATCGGACGGTCGATCAGGCGGCTGGTCAGCACTTCCTTTTCGCTCGGGCGACCTTCGCGCTTGAAGAAGCCACCAGGAATGCGGCCTGCGGCGTACACCTTTTCCACATAGTCCACGGTCAGGGGGAAGAAGTCCTGGCCGGGCTTGGCGTCCTTGCGGGCCACCACGGTGGCGAGCACCACCGTGTCATCCATGCTCAGCAGCACGGCGCCGCTGGACTGGCGGGCCATTTCGCCCGTTTCCATGGTGACGGTGTGCTGACCGTACTGGAAGGTCTTGGTGACTTTGTTGAACATCGCTATCTCTCCTTTGGCCGGCGGGTTTCAGGTGCGCCGTTCACCGCAAAACAGACCCACAAATACAAAAAGCCTGCGGCGGGTCAGTCGCAGGCTTTTTTCGGGTCTCAGACCGCGCTCAATTACTTGCGCAGGCCGAGGGTGTCGATCGTCTTCTTGTACGCATCCACATCCTTGCGCTTGAGATAGTCAAGCAGGCGGCGGCGGCGGCTCACCATCTTGAGCAGGCCGCGGCGGGAGTGGTGGTCCTTCATGTGGGCCTTGAAGTGGCCGGTCAGTTCGTTGATGCGCGTGGTCAGCAGGGCGATCTGGACTTCGGGGCTGCCGGTGTCCTTGGGTGCACGCTGGAACTTGGCAATGACTTCTGCCTTGTTGATGTCTGCTACGGACATGGTCCTCATCCTTTCATACATGCGGTCGGAAGTGAGGGCTTCCGCCGTGGTTGGCTTGCTTGCCCGAACGTTTATTCAGGCAAGTTTTTGATTATATGGGATTTTTGGGGATGACGCGCTGCGGGCGCGGCGCATGACTTCGGGGCTGCGCCCCTTGATGACCTTGCCGCTTCGCGGCTTGATGACGCCGGCTGCTGCGGCATGACCCCGCGCTTGCGCTGTCCGATCGTCATTTCGTCATCGAGGCGCAAGGCGCCAAGTCATCCGCCGCGCCAGCGGCGGGTCATGGGCACGCTACGGCCGCACCATCTTGCAGCTGCTCGGCAGGGTCACGGCCCGCGCCTCGATGCGCCGCTCAGTGATGAAACCGTAGCCCGAGCCTTCGACGTCATACTTGACCGCCCCACCCTGTTTCGCCATGCGAAAAACATACAGCGGGCTGAGCAGCTGGTGGTCTTCGGCACGCATCACGACATCGTGCGGCTTGGCCGCAAAGCGCATGCCCTCCATCGCCCGGGCCACGGCCACGGCGTCCGGGCTGCCGGCGCGCTCGATTGCAGCGGCCAGCATGTCGATCATGGTGATGAAGCGGGCGTTGAGATAGTCGTCCCGCGGAGCGGGGTAGCGGGCTCGGAAGGCGTTGTAGATCGCCTCGGCGCCGGGCTCGCCGGCGTTGTAGTGCCACTCGGCCACCGCCAGCACCTTGCCCACGCCGGCATCGCCGATGGCCGCCGGCGCCGACAGCGCGTTGCCGTAGAAGGTGTAGAACTTGCCCTTGAAGCCGCCATCGGCTGCGGCCTTCACGAGCAAAGACAGATCGGTGCCCCAATTGCCGGTGATGACGGCATCGGCGCCGCTGGCCACGATCTTCGTCACATAGGGCGAGAAGTCGCGCACGCGGCCCACGGGGTGCAGTTCCTCGCCCACCAGCTCAATGTCCGGTCGCTTCGCAGCGACCTGCTCGCGCGCCGCGCGGGCCACGGCCTGGCCGAAGCTGTAGTCCTGGTTGAGCAGATAGAGCTTCTTGACGCCCTTGTCCTCGCGCAGGGCCTCGGTCAGGGCGTGCATGCGCATGTCGGCGTGCGCGTCGAAGCGGAAATGCCAGAAGCTGCAGCGCTCGTTGGTGAGCGTGGGGTCCACGGCCGAGTAGTTCAGGAACAGCACGCGCTGCTGCGCATTGCGCTCGTTCCACTTGTTGGTGGCATCGATCAGCGCGGCTGCCACGGCGCTGCTGTTGCCCTGCAGGACGAAGTGCGCCTTGTCATCGGTGGCGGCACGGAACATCACCAGGGCCTCGTCGGCCTGGCCCTTGCTGTCATAGGCCGCGAGCAGCAGCGGGCGCATGCCCTGCGCCGTCTTGACGCCGCCGCGCGCATTGACGCGCTCCACGGCAAAGCGCAAATTGCGCAGTACCGACTCGCCGGCGTTGGCAAAGTTGCCGGACGTGGCCTCGATCACGGCCAGCCGGATGGGCTCGGCGCCGGGCGCCGCTGAAGGGGCCACGGCCTGGGCGTGGGCAGCGGCAAACAGCAGGCTTGCGGCACCCGCGGCCAGCACACGCATCAGGGCAAGGACGGGTCGGTTCTTGGAGGGCATGACATGCATCCTGAAACTGAAAAGCCGCGCATGATACGCAAGCGAGCCGCCGCAATTGCACGCACGCTTGCACCGGTCCTGGCGGCGCTCAGCCTGCTGGCGGGCTGCGCCAGCCCGGTCACACCCGGAATGCCCATGGCGCAGGCACTGGCCGAGCGTGGCCCACCTGCGGTGCGCGTGCCCCTGCCCGGCAGCGGCGAGCGCGCGGTCTACAGCAACACCTTCGGCCAGTTCAACCAGGTCATCGAGAGCAATGCCGCCGGTCAGGTTGCACGTGTCTACAACTCGCTGACGGATGAGGCCTTTGCGCAGATTCGCATCGGCCAGTGGACCCAGGAGGATGTCCGCGCCGCGTTCGGCCGCCCGGCGGAGACCACCATCGTGGGCTTTGCCGAGAAGCGCGCGCTGGTCTGGAGCTACCGCTACCGCCAGGACGGAGTCTGGAACTCCCTGATGCACGTGCACTTTGGCGAGGACGGGCGGGTGACCGAGTTCTATCCGGGGCCGGACCCGCTGTTCGAGCCCAAGGAGGGCAACAAGTAGGCTAACCCCGCCCTATCTGGCCGAAATCAACGCAATTTTCAAATCAAGAATCCGGCCTTCCGATTGTCTGATGCGCGGAAAGCCGGATTTCAATGATCGGCTTTTTTCTGTCCGAAAATGAAACCTATTTGGCTGTGATCTCGATCTGCGGGTTGAGCTTCTGCTCCCCGGCGTACAGCTTGTTCAGGGCACTGAGGTAGGCCTTGGCACTGGCCACGATGATGTCCGGATCGCTGCCTACGCCGTTGACGATGCGCCCGCTTTTGGCGAGGCGCACCGTCACTTCACCCTGCGAATCGGTAGACCCGCTGGTGATGGCGTTCACTGAATACAGCACCATCTCGGCGCCGCTATTCACCTTGCTTTCGATGGCCTTTAGGGATGCATCCACCGAGCCGTTGCCGGCGGCCTCGCTCGTGACTTCGCTGCCCGATTGCTTGAAGACCACCTTGGCGTGGGCGTGCGGCGTCTCGCCGGAGGACGCACGATGCTCCAGATGCACGAAGCCGAAGGCCTCGGCATGGGCCGCCTCGTCCTGGTCTTCCACCAACGCAAGGATGTCTTCGTCAAAGATCTCGGCCTTCTGGTCGGCCAGGGCCTTGAAGCGGGCAAAGGCCTCGTTCACGG
>JAIXTA010000092.1 GCA_027484405.1 Burkholderiales bacterium | reverse complement strand
GAGCTCGCGCCTGCCAGCGCGAGCCCCGTTGCGGTCTGGCATGTGTTTCCGCTTGTCCCATGCGGTTCTTCAGCCATTTTGGTCTGGAGAGCCGCATGAATGCTGAATCTACGTCTTCTGACTGGCAAAGAAAACGGCCGGATCGCCCGGCCGTTCGCTTGCCTTGTTCACTGCGTACTGCAGAGCGTGGCTTACTTCTTCGGGGGCGGGTTGCCCACGGCCTGTCCGGCCGGCGTGCTGCCCCCCTGAACGCCGAGGCGGCCGCCGGTACCCAGGCCACCCTTGACGGTCTGGGCGCGGTAGTTGCGCGCGGCCTTGACCACCTGGTTGTAGCTGTCCATGAAGGCGGCGGTGATCACCTTGCCTTCGGGCGTGTTGCTGTAGCCGCCCAGGCCGGCAATGCCTGCGCCGCCGCCCAGGAAGCCCATGCCAGCAAAGTCGTAGTTCTTGGCGCTGCCCTGCGCGGCAATCAGCTGCACGCTGGAGCGGGTGTCGATCATCAGCAGCACGGTGGTGGCCTCGTTGGCGCGCACGCTGCCGGCAATGGCGGTGATGGCGCCGAGTGCACCGGTTCCGATGCCGCCGCGCAAGCCGCCGGTGCCCTTTTCAGAGAACACGATCTGCGGCTGGAGGATGTAGTCCGCGGCCACCATCTGGCCTTGCTGCATGGAGCTGTTGCCACGCAGTTCGCCGGAGCGGGCCAGGTTGCGCTCGCGCTCCAGGTTGTTGAAGCTGCGGCCGCGCTCCACGATCACGAAGCAGTTGCTCTGCTGGATCATCAGGCGCAGCAGGGGCACGGTGGAGCCGAGCTTGCGATCCCGCGCAGAAATCCACCAGGGCGCGGTCTGGTCTTCGTCCAGCGCCACGGTACCGAGGGTTTCGTCGCACTTCTCGAGCTGCTTGTTGGCATTCTGTGCGTCTGCGCCGCCGGCCGAACCGGTGGCCGTGGTGCCACCCGCACCCATCTGGGGCATGGTGCCCTGGCAGGCAGTGAGCAGGAGTGCGCCGAACAGGGCTGAAACGACGGCTGCGCGCTTTTGTGTGAAGACTGACATGATGATCCCCTTGAAAACAGGAGGGCTCGCTGTCTGTGGTCAGGCGGGCCCGTGCAGGTGCAAGCGTAGCGGCAGGGGTCGGTTTGCGCTCGTTTGGTGCATGCCCCGTTCGGGGTAGCGTCACACCGCTGCAACCATGATTTGCAAGCTCAGGGTGGCGCGCCGGGACGGGCAACGTAAGCTAGACCCATGAATCTGGGCATCACGGAAGCGGTTGCGCTGGCTGCCGGGCTGGGCTGGGCCAGCGGGTTTCGGCTCTACGCCGCCCTGCTGATTGCCGGGCTGCTGCAGTTTGCCGGCTGGGTGCAGCTGCCGCCGGCGCTGCATCTGCTGGCCCATCCGGTGGTGCTGGGCGCCAGCGGTGTGATGGCCGTGGTGGAGTTCATGGTCGACAAGACGCCGGGCGTGGACAGCCTGTGGGACGCGATCCACACCTTCATCCGGGTGCCGGCCGGCGCGCTGCTGGCCTATGCCGCGATGGCCGACCTCGACCCGGCCTGGGCCCTGGCTGCAGCCATCGTGGGCGGGACGCTGGCGGCCGGCACCCACGCCGCCAAGGCCGGGACGCGCGCGGCCATCAATACCAGCCCGGAGCCCTTCTCCAACTGGGGCGCCTCTTTTGCGGAGGACGCGGCCGTGCTGGGTGGTGCCTGGCTGATCTGGCAATACCCGCTCGCGTTCCTCGGGCTGCTGCTGCTGTTCGTGCTGTTCTGCCTCTGGTGGATCCCGAAGGTGTTCCGCTTTGTGCGCGCCATTCTGCGTCGGCTGGGCGGCTGGTTCGGGTTTTCTCCGCCCGCACAGCGGCCCTGAGCGGCGCGCGGGGGCAGGCCGCGGCCCTAGACTTGCGGCATACCCATACCACTCCTCTCCCAACATGACTCCGATTCGCCGAGGCCTGCAGGCCTTTGCCCAAGACTGGCGCCTGGCCGAAGTCCGGCTGCTGATCATTGCCCTGGCCCTCGCGGTGGCCGCTGTGTCGTCCGTCGGCTTTCTGGTCGATCGCTTCGAGGCGGCGCTCAAGCGCGACGCGGCACAGCTGCTCGGCGGCGATCTCGTGCTCTCCGCCGACCGCCGACTGCCGGCCGAGCTGATTGCGCAGGCGCAAACCTTTGGTTTGACAGCGGCCGAGACCGTCAGCTTTCCGAGCATGGCCGCCGCTAGCGAGAACTCCGTGCTTGTGGCTGCCAAGAGCGTGACTGATACTTACCCGCTGCGCGGCGCACTCACCGTGCAGGATGCCCAGGGCAAGCAATCCGAGGTGCGCAGCGGCCCCAAGCCCGGCGAACTCTGGGTGGAGGAAGGCCTGCTCAACAGCCTGAACCTGAAGCTGGGCGACCGCCTGCAACTGGGCAACCTCGACCTGCCCATCACCCGCACGATTCTGGTTGAGCCCGACCGCGGCGCGCAGTTCGCGGCCTTTGCACCGCGCGTGATGTTCAACAAGGCGGAACTTGAACGAAGCGAGCTGATTCAACCCGGCAGCCGCGTCCAGTGGCGCATGCTCTTTGCCGCCTCCAACAGTGCCCAGCCGCGCGCCGTGGCGCAGTGGCAAAGCCTGCTGGAAGGGCGGCTGGAGCGCGGCCAGCGGGTGGAGAGCCTGCAGCAGGGCCGCCCGGAGATGCAGCAGACCCTGGACCGCGCCCAGCGCTTCCTGTCCCTGGTGGCGTTGGTGGCGGCGCTGATTGCCAGCGTGGCCGTGTTCCTCGCAGCCCGTGAATACGTGAACCGCCAGCAGAACGGCATCGCCATCCGCCGCGCGCTCGGCCTGGACGGGCGCGAGATCATGGGCACCCTGGCCATCGAGTTTGCCGTGGTGGCCGCGCTGTCCTGCGCGCTCGGTGCAGCCATCGGCTGGGGCGTGCATTGGGTGCTGGCCTGGCTGCTGGCCGGGCTGGTCGGCGTGGAGTTGCCCCCGCCGACTCTGCGCCCCGTGCTCGTGGGCATGGCGATTGGCGCGGTGCTCACCGCCGGCGTGGTGCTGCCGCGCGTGATGCAGCTGCGCAATGTGCCGACGCTGGCCGTCATCCGCAAGGACGTGGTGCCCATGGCGCGCGGCACGCTGCTCGCGTACGTGCTGGCCGCCGTGGGGGTGTTCACGCTGCTGGTGCTGTCCGTGCGGGACACGCAGCTCGCCATCGGCGTGGCCGGCGGCTTTGCGGTGGGCTGCGCGGTGTTTGCACTGATCGTGCGTGGGACCACGCTGATGCTCTCGCGCTTTCGCTCCACGGCCCCGGGCTTTGCCCTGCGCAGTGCGCTGGCCGCCTGCGCGCGCCGCCCGCAGGGCGTCGTGGTGCAGACCCTGGCCCTGTCGATCGGCCTGATGGCCATCGCGCTGCTGGTATTGATTCGAGGCGATCTCATCGCTGCCTGGCAGCGTGCGGTGCCCACCGATGCGCCCAACCGCTTCGTGATCAACGTGCAACCCGATCAGGTGGAGTCCTTCAAGAAGTTCGTCACCGACCTTGGCCTGCCCGCGCCGGACCTGCAGCCCATGATTCGAGCGCGGCTCATCGAGCGCAACGGCCAGCCGATCGGCCCGGACAACTTTGACGATGACCGTGCCAAGCGCCTCGTGGACCGGGAGTTCAACGCCAGCTACGCCACGGATCTACCGTCCTACAACTCCATCGCCCAAGGTGTCTGGCAGAAGCCGGACAGCATGGAAACCAGCATGGAAACCGGCATCATGGACACGCTCAAGCTGCAGCTGGGCGACCGGCTGACCTTCGATGTGGCCGGCGAGCGCGTGGAAGTGAAGATCACCAGCACCCGCAAGGTGCAGTGGGACAGCTTCAAGGTGAACTTCTTTGCCGTCAGCACGCCGGCGGCCTTCGGCAACCAGCCCAAGAGCTTCATTGCGGCCTTCAATGTGCCGGACGCCAAGGCGCGGGAGTTCCAGGCAGCTGTCAAGGTGTTTCCCAACATCACGATCGTGGATACGCGCAACGTGATTGCCCAGGTGCAGGGCGTGCTCAACCAGGTCATTCGTGCGGTGGAATTCCTGTTCCTGTTTGCGCTGGCCGCCGGCGTGGTGGTGCTCTTTGTGGCCACCACCGCCACGCGCGACGAGCGCAAGCGCGAGGCCGCCGTCATGCGCGCCCTTGGCGGCGACAGCGGCCAGATCCGCGCCACGCATGGCTGGGAGTTCGCCATCATTGGCGCCATCGCCGGCCTGCTGGCCGCCACGGGCGCCAGCGTGCTGGCCTTCCTGATCGGGCGCTACGGCTTCAACTTTGCCTACATTCCGTCACCGATGGT
>JAIXTA010000183.1 GCA_027484405.1 Burkholderiales bacterium | reverse complement strand
GGGTCTCGCGCACGAACTCGTCCTCGTCGATCTCCAGCACCTTGTTGTAGTTCTGGATCGGCGGGATCGTCGCCTCGCCCACGCCCACGGTGGAGATCTCGTCGGACTCCACCAGGGTGATATCGAAGCCGCCGCGCAAGAGCTTCGCAAAGGCGGCTGCCGCCATCCAGCCGGCGGTGCCGCCGCCGACGATGACGATGTTGCGAATGCTCTGCAGAGACTGAGGGGACTGAAGGGTCATGGCACTGCTCTGAGCCGCGTGAGCTGCGGCGGTCCTGCAAGTTTGAACCAGCACGCCCGTTTGTCACGGCCGCGCTGAAGAAAAAAAGCCCTTGCCGGCACGGGGCCGACAAGGGCTTGTTTCACACCGAGGTGCTTACAGCTTGTAGTTGATACCGAGGTACCAGGTCTGGCTGCCCTGCGTGCGCTCGATGATGTTCGAGGGTGTGCCCTCGTAGCGAACGTACGGAGTCTTGCCCAGGTTCTGCACCTGGAAGAGCACTGAGAGCCCCTTGGCAAAGCCGCGCTGGAACTCGTAGCCCGCCTGGACATCGGTGTAAGCCTGGCCCTTGATGTAGGTGAGTCGGCGATCACCGAAGACATCTGCGATATCACCCACGAAGTCCGAACGGAAGTTGCGGGCCACACGCAGCTGCAAGCCGTTCTTTTCGTAGTAGCCCGCGATGTTTGCCGGCATGCGAGACAGCCCCGGCAGCGGAATCGCGCTGGTGCCAAGGCGCTCGCCACGGATGCCGCTGCTGGGCAGCTGCACCTTGCTCTTCGTGTTGGCGTAGTTGGCCTGGATGCCAAATCCATCGAGGTGGGACGTGAACAGAGCAAACGGCAGCGATGCGGCCAGTTCGTAGCCTTGGATCGAACCACCCGAACCATTTTCGGGGCGGGTCAGCAGACCCACCGTCGAGCCCGAGGGCGGCAACGGCGTTGAGGCGGTGATGAATGGCGCAAAGTCGAACTGGCGCGAGGTCGTCAGGATGTAGGTGTTGAGGTCCTTGTAGAACGCCGCCGCAGCCAGGTAGCCCTTGTTGCCGTAGTACTTCTCCAGCGACAGGTCGAAGGCATTGGCGCGGAACGGCTCGAGCTGCGGGTTGCCGGAACCACCCTCAATGCGCGGGACCCCCGTGCTCGGTGTGCTGTTCACGCCGAAGCCCAGGCTGGCACGCATGTCGTTCATGTTCGGACGAGCGAGAACACGAGCAACCGCTGCACGCAGACGCATGTCATCACCCAGGTCAAAGGCGATGTTTGCGCTGGGCAGCACGTCCGAGTACTTCTTGCCTTGGGTCACGCGCTGACGTGCGCAGACGTCGTTCGGGCAGTTGCCACCGTCGGTCGAGAAGGCATTGGACGACTGGTCCGTATTCACAAACTGCAGACCGGCGTTGCCTTCGACGGGGATGCCAAAGAGCTGGGTGCTTGCGTCAAGGCGACCGTAGACCGTGGCCACTTTTTCGTTGACGCGCCAATCCTTCTGGTTGATGTCCGGCACCAGCTTTGCAGCCACTTGATAGATGCTGCCCACAGAGCCGCTCGGATCCCAGGTCACAACGGGGCCGAGACCCGGAATGTTGGCCACACCGCTGCCTGGCACGGCAACTGATGCATAGGGGTTGCCACCCGGGATGACCAGGCGACCTTCAACGAAGGCACGGACCTTCTCGCGGTCGGTGTAATTGGCACCGACTTCGGCTGTGCTGAAGAACCAGCCATCGGGCAGACTCGTCTTCGCACTGCCACGCACGGCACTGATCTTGTCGTCCACGAAGGGGCGCTTGGAGTAGCCCGCTTGCGGCAGGGAAGCGCCGCCACCCCAGCCCATCACATCAGTCAGACCGACCTGGCCACGGTCTGCGTAGTTGCGGCTGGTCGTGAAGCGCGCACTCGACACGTCAGAGCCGTTGAACCCCGTCCAGCTGATGGTTTCGCCCGGGATCGAGGCGCTCGGGCCAGCCAGACCTGCCGTTGTCTCAATGATGCCGCCGCGACGCTTGACCTTGCCGTTGCTCAGGTCGAGCGACACGTCCCAATCGCCGAGCTTCAGCTTGTTGTTCCAACCGAAGGAGTTGATCGTGATTTCAGTCTGGACAGAGTCGTTGCGAACCACACCCTTGAAGTTGTCGAACGTGCCGCTGGTCCAGGTGCCGCCCGCGAGGGTGCCGGCAATCAAGGTGCCGTTCGGGTCATAGCCACCGGCGCTGGAAAAGCCCACAGGCGCCTGGAAGCCACGGGAGAGCGAACGCTCATCCGACTTCGAATGGAACATGTCGAGCGTGCTCGAGAACATCTTGTTGGGCTTGAACTCGACAGTCGCCATCGCGCCATCGCGCTTGAACGTGGACTTGTCGACCCAGGAGTTGAAGCCACCGGGTGCATTGCCCGAGCCGCCGGGCCCGGCCACGCCGTTTGCGACACCCCAGGCTTCGAAGCGGTTGCGCTCTGCGCCCGAGTCCTTCAAATGCGTAAATCCGATCGCAACGCCCAGCTTGCGGTCGAGGAACTGGTCGATGTAGGACAGAGTGAATCGCTCGCCGTTGCCCTGCTTGTCCAGGCCGATGCCGCTCTTGACATCGCGATAGTTCACCGCGATCGCGCGGCCCGGCGCATTCAGGGGGCGCACGGTCTGCAGATCGATGGTGCCGGACAGACCCTGACCCAGCAGGGACGCGGTCGGTGTCTTGTAGACAACGACGTTCGCCAGCAACTCACCCGGATACTGGTCGAATTCGACGCCGCGGCTGTCGCCCGAGGTCACTTGCTCGCGGCCGTTGAGCAGGGCGGTGGAGAAGTCGCCGGACAGACCGCGGATCGAAATCTGCTGCGAACGACCGTTGCCAATACGCTGCGAGGTCACACCGGGCAGGCGGGCGATCGATTCGGCGATCGACACGTCGGGCAGCTTGCCCACGTCTTCGGCCGAGATCGCTTCCACGACGGAGTCGCTGTCCTTCTTGATAGTGATGGCGGCCTCGATGGCGCGGCGGATACCGGTCACGGTGACGGTATCGACCTTCTTGGCTTCCTCTTCCTTCTTTTTCTTCTCGGCTGCAGCCTTTTCGGCGGCGGCCTTCTCGGCCTCCGTCTGGGCCTGCGGCGCTGCTGGGGCAGCCGGGGCCTGCTGGGCGAATGCTGCACCGCCCAGGGCAAGCATCAGCACGGTGACGCTGACTGCGGCCGGCTGGATGGCAAGGCGCGAACGCTCTGCCTGGACGCCGAGGTTGCCCTCTTGGCGCTGGCTCTTACTACGCTTCATCGATGTCTCCTCACGTGTTCCCCGCACTGCCTCCCCCCGGGAGCGCCAGCCTGAGAATGTTGTTGCCCGCGTGTTGTTCACGTTTTCCCCGGGCATAAGCAGATTTGTAGCAAAACTAGATTCAGTGTCAATAAATTCGACATGCTGAGGCGTTCGGGCGCAGGAGAAATGACCTTGCACTGCAGCATCGAAGCGCGCCAAGCCTTTGTTTTTCCTCAGTTTTCTTTCTGCTGCGCTGCTTTTGCCCGCGCGCGATTTGGCAATCTGTAGCGTAACTACATCACTTGAAAGCCGAACCGACTTGGGGCGAACACGCGATTCCGATGCGCACGGACGGTGCCGCTCATGCGTCAGCGCGGTGCAATCGCATGCAGGCTAGGCCCCTGACCCTGTAGCAAAACTTCTGGTGCGTGGGTGAGCGGCAGGGGATGCAGCGCAAGGGCAGGACAGTGACGTGGCAGGCCGGCTGCCGCACCCGAGCGTCACCCAGGCGGCCCGCGCGCTGGGCGCAGAGTGCGTGATGCAGAGCGTGCTCGATCGCACGCGCCGGATCAGTAGTATTCATACATTTGGCGCGCCCATCAGCGGGCTCGGTCGGACTCAAGCCGCACCCACCCTCCGGGCTTGCGCGCCTCGCGGCGGGCGGCGGCAGCCCGGCCAGGCAGCAGCGCCCACGCCCGACCTCGCCCCCTCCGCACCGACCCGCACCGACCTGCACCGATCGGCCCCTGGGCACCCGGCCCAAACCACTGCTCACTGACACGCGATCGAACGCATCTTGCAATCCACCGCCTCCCACCCCGCGACGCGCCGACACAGGGCCGAGACCGAGGCGTTGCCGCCGCTTCGCCCTGTGGCGTTTCCGCTGCTGGCCGAGCTGCTGCTGGGCGTGGGCGTCGGTCTGGCGGCCACGCTGCTGGCCTCTCGCGTGAGTGACACCTCGGCCGCGGCGCTGGGGCTCACCGGTCATCTGACGACGCTGCTGTTCATCCTGTTTCGTGTGATTGGCGCAGGCGTGAGCGTGGTCGTGGCGCAGAGCCTGGGCGGCACGACCGACGCCGGACCGGCCTCACGGGCCGCCCAGGCCGTAGCCCGCGCCTCGCTGGGCGCCAGCACCTGGGCCGGGCTGCTGATTGCGCTGGCCACCGTGGTGTGTGCACAGCCCCTGCTGCGGCTGATGAATGCCCCCGCGGACGTGTTCGCGCTGGCTTTGCCGCTGCTGTTCTGGCTGGCGCCTGCCATGCTGCTTGACGCATGGAACGCGGCCCTGGCCAGCGTGACGCGTGCGCACCTGCACGGGCAGGCGGCGCTGCGCGTGATCGTGCTGGTCAATGCGGTGCACTTGGGGCTGGCAGCCGTGCTCATGCTCGGCACACCGGCGCTGCCGGGCACCGCACTGCAGGTGCCGGCGCTCGGCCTGACGGGCTTTGCCATTGCGCTGCTCGTCAGTCGCGTGCTGGGCGTGGCGCTGCACCTGTGGGTCTGGCGCAGCACGCTGGACCTGCGGCCGCGCTGGCGCGACTGGTGGGCCCTGCCCTGGAAGGGAGGGCCTGCCGACGCCGCTTTTGCGAGTGCGAACGGACCGCCGGGGCAGGCAGACAAGGCGCAGCCAGCAGCGCGTATGTCGATACGCGCAAGGGGTGCAACGCAGGATGCCGGCCCCGCCGCTCAGTTCCCGGAGGGTTGCGGCCAAAAGGGGCATCCACTGCGTTGCGCTTGCTCGGCGGGTGCCCAACCCGCCTCCGCATCCCGCCTTGTGGATGCCCCTTTTGATCCGCAACGCATCTCGCAAAAGCAGCGTCGGCAGGCCCTCGTCGGCGTGCTGCGCATCGGCATCCCGGCTGCAGCCGAGAACGTGCTCTACCGCGTGTGCTTCATGGTGAGCGTGGCGGTGGCCGGGCAGCTCGGGGCGCAGGGGCTGGCGGCGCAGGCCTATGTGCTGCAGATCAACTACCTGACGCTCATGGCCGGCCTGTCGATCGGCTTGGCCGCCGAGATCGTGGTCGGGCATCTGGCCGGCGCCGGGCGCCTGCACGTGGCCGACCGGCTGGTGCGTCGGGCGCTGGCGCGCGCGCTGGTGCTCTCGGCGCTGATTGCAGGCAGCGCCGCCCTGCTCGCCCCCTGGCTGATGCGCCTGTTCACGCAGGACGAGGCCATCATCGCGCTGGCGGTGAAGCTGCTGGCCATCTCGGTGCTGCTGGAGCTGGGCCGCAGCTTCAATCTGGTGGTCATCAACGCCCTGCGTGGCGTGGGCGATGTGAAGTTCCCGTTCGCCGCGGGCGCAGCGTCCATGGTCATCGTGCTGGCCGGCGCCAGCTGGTGGCTGGGCGCAGCCCCCACAGCGGGTGCCGACGGCCTGCTGCAGCCGCTGGGCTGGGGTTTGGTCGGCGTGTGGCTGGCCTATGCGGCCGACGAGTGGGTGCGCGGCCTGATCATGTGGGCGCGCTGGCGCAGCCGCGCCTGGGTGCCGCTGGCCCATGCCGCGCGGCGCCGCGCCCGGCGGGCGGCGCAGGTGGGCTGAGGGCGCGCGGACCGGGCGGCCCGTGCGCGGCACTTGCGCCAGGCCCGCGTCCAGGCCCGGATCAAGCTCAATTTGGCCGAAAACAACTGAACAAGCTGGCTGAATCCGATGGTTCAGACCTCCCAAACAACCCAAGACCGGCGCAGCACAAGCGGCAAGCGGGTTTGTCGGCATTTGACCGAAATCGACGGAATGGGATGGCCGGAATTGCTCACGCAGGCAGGTCCTGCGGCGCACCGTAGCCGGGTCGACCTGCTGCCTCAGCCCTGCTGGCCGGCGATCACGGCTGCGGCACCCGCCAGCGCCACGTGGGTCTCGGCCACCACGGCCACCGGTACGGCGCGCAGGTAATCGCGGTAGCGGCCCTTGGCCTCGAAGCGCTCGCGGAAGGCCGAGGCGAAGAAGCGCTCGCCCAGCCGGGGCACGATGCCGCCGGCGATGTACACGCCGCTGCGGGCGCCGAGCGTGAGCGCCACATTGCCGGCAAAGCTGCCGAGCAGCGCGCAGAAGGTGTCGAGGGTCCTGGCGCAGACCGGATCGCTGCCGGCCAGGCCGCGCGCGACGATGTCCTCGGTGGCCAGCGCCGTGGCTGGCGCCTCGCCCTGCATGACCTGCGCCACGGCCGCATGCAGCACCGGCAGGCCGATGCCGGAGAGCAGGCGCTCGGCCGACACGTGCTCGAACTTGCGGCGCGCCGCGGCAATCACGGCGGCCTCGAAGTCATTGCCGGCGGCCAGCGTGGCGTGGCCGCCCTCGCCCGGGATCGCCACCCATTGGCCGGCATGGCGGATCAGGCCCGCCACGCCCAGGCCCGTGCCAGGGCCGACCACGGCCATCGGGCCGTCGTTGCTGGGCAGTGGGCCGCGCGCGATCAGCTGGCTGGGCGTGAGCTGCGGCAGCGCCAAGGCCAGCGCCTCGAAGTCATTGACCACCGACAGGCTGTCCAGCCCGAGCGAGGCCTGCAGGGCGCTGCGCGAGAACTGCCAGGGGCTGTTGGTGAAGGCGACGCGGTCACCGGTGATCGGCGAGGCCACTGCAAAAGCGGCGTGGCGCGGCGCGCGCCAGCGGGCGCCCATGCTGGCCGCGAGCTCGCGCAGGTAGGCCGCAGCCGCTTCGCCCGGCTGGGCATGCTCGGCCACCGAGAGGCTGCGCACATGGGCCACGGCGGCGCCCGGCGTGTCCACCCAGCCGAAGCGCGCATTGGTGCCGCCAATGTCGGCCACCAGCCAGGGAAGCGTTGTCAGACTCATGAGTTGCGCCGCCAATTACGGACGCTCCGGAAGAGAAGCGTCTTGCGCCCGCTGGGCGGTGCGCCCCGCGCAGGGCGGGCAGCGAGGGGGCGTCAGCGACGCGCGGGCCTGCGGCCGCGGCAGCGTCGCACCGGCCCGGGCGATCGTCGGGTTCAACATGGGTCCTCCCCCCTCGTCGTGCTGGGCGCGCGCTCGTGAAGCGTGCGCATCGGGGAGGCTGCGTGGCGCGTTTTGTGCAACATCATCGTCCTCCCATCTCGTGAAATGGTAGCAAAACTACATAGGTGCAACAAGCACATGAGACGCTGAAACGGCATCCTTCCACGCCTGCTTTGCGAGATGGATACCGGACCGCTTCGACAGGTTGCGGCCTTGTCCATGTAGTCCTGCTACAGCCGAACACTTACCGTCAGCCCGCCTTGCCCTCAAGGCCGCACAAACACCACCGCGCTGCGACCGGGAATGGCCAGGGCGGCACCATCCGCGCTGGCCCGAGCCTCCGTGGCCACGCGCCCATCGGCGCCTGCGGCCCGATGCACCGGGTGCAGCTGCCAGGCGCCGCGCAGATCCGTCGGCAACTCCAGGGACTGTGCGTCACGCGCGGCATTGATCACATACAGCACCTGCTTGAAGCCGGCGTCGGCCAGCCCCTCACCGTTCAGATGGCCCGCCAACAGTACGGGGTTCTGGGTGGGGCCGGTATTGAGCAGGCGCAAGCGTTCACTCACCGCCTGGGCCGTGGGCAGCCGGAACAATGCGCTGCTGGCGCGGATCTTGAGCAGGTCGGCGAAGGCACGATTCGTCCACGCGATCTCGGCGGCCGTGGGCTTGATCAGGGGGTTCTCGAGCACCGGCTTGTAGACCGCCCAGCTGTGGCCGTTGTCGCGCTTGGGCGGCAGACCGGTGCCGAAATGGTTGTCGGTCAGGGTCCAGTCGATGCGGTTGAACCAGTCGCCGCTGTCATAGCTGTTCTTGTCCAGGCTCTTGGAGCGCAGGGTCTCCACGCCGGCATGGAAGTACGCAATGCCCTGGCTGAAGGCCGTGATGGCCGCGCCGATGATCTGCACCCGCGCCCGCTCGTCGCGCGGCGTGTCGGCCGGCAGCTTCAGGGCGTTGATGTCGAAGAGGGTGTGGTTGTCGTGGTTCTCGACGTAGTTCACGACCTCGCCGGGCTGGCTGGCGTAGCCGGCCGGCTGGTTGCCGTAGGGAATTTCTTCGAGCTTCAGCTCGACGCCGTCGGCCGTGGTCATGCGGTAGCCGCGCAGCGAGCCCGCCAGGCCCACGCGGATCAGATCGGCCGCGGCCATCAGCTCGGTGTCCGGGAAGGGGGCACGCTGCGCCGTTTCGTTGGGCGCGTACACCAGACCGTTGATCCAGCCCTGGCGCAGCAGCGCCTCGCCACTGTCGCAGCAGCCGCCACCGCGGGCGGCGTCGCGCGCGCGGTCAGAAAAGGTGCCGATGCCGCTGCCGTTCAGGGACAGCTGGCTGGCCTGAACAAAGCGCCGGCCGTTCTCGATCTCGCCGAAGTTCCAGCCCTCGCCGATGAGGTTGATGTTGCGGCCGGTGGCGCGGTTCACAGCGCGCTGCAGCTGCTCCATGGCGGCGCGCGGCTGGTGGCCCATGAGGTCGAAGCGAAAGCTGTCGATCTTGTAGTCGCGCGCCCAGACGACAGCGGACTCGATCATGAGCTTGGCCATCATCATGTGCTCGGTAGCGGTGTTCTCGCAGCAGGTGCTCTGCTCCACCGCCCCCTTGGCATTCAGGCGCTGGTAGTAGCCGGGCACGATGCGGTCCAGCACGGACCTGTCGCTCTGACCCGAGGCCGGCGTGTGGTTGTAGACCACGTCCATGCCCACGCGCAGGCCGATGCGATGCAGGGCCTGCACCATTTCGCGAAACTCGATGATGCGGCGCGCGCCGTCGGCTGCATCGGTGCTGTAGCTGCCCTCGGGGGCGGTGAAGTTGAAGGGGTCGTAGCCCCAGTTGAAGCAGTCCTTGCCGGACACCGCCTCCACGGCGGCCTGCTGCAACTCGCTGCCCGGCCCGGCGGCGGGAATCACAGGATTCACGCAGCCCTTCTCCGGGATGCTCGCAATGTCGAACACGGGCAGCAGGTGCACATCGGTCAGCCCGGCCTGCGACAGGGCCGCCAGGTGCTTCATGCCCGCGCTCTGCGTCTGGCCGAAGGCGGCGAAGGTACCGCGCAGCTTCTCGGGCACCGTGGCGTCCGTGATGGAGAAGTCGCGCACATGCAGCTCGTAGATCACCATGTCGGTGGGGTTGCGCACCTTGTTCGGGCGCGGCGTGCTGTCCCAGCCGGCGGGCTTGAGCTTCGCGTCGTCCAGATCGGAGATGTAGGCGCGCAGGGAATCCGTAGTGAAAGACAGCGCGTAGGGGTCCGTGACGTGATTGCGCACCAGACCCACGCCATCGACCATCACATCCACGGCGTAGCGGAAGTAGCGGCCGCTGTGGTTGGCGGGCAGGCGTGACGTCCACACGCCAGTGGGCAGATCCATGCGCATGGGGTGCACGGAACGGGCGCTGCCGCTGCCGGTGTCATACAGGCACACGCTGACCGCTTGGGCCGTGGGCGCCCAGAGCTTGAACTGGGTGGCGCCTTCGCGCAGATTGGCGCCGAGGTCGGGCACGCGCTCGGCCTGGGAATACAGGGCATCCAGCGCGCCCGGCGTCTGCGTGAGCGTGGCAGCGAGCACCTTGCCCTCGGCGTCGAGTGCCGCCAGCACGACCTGGCCGCGCAGCAGCGGCTTGATGCGGCTGCGGTCGGCGGGTTTCACCTCCAGCACCGGTCCGGCACCGATCCACTTGAAGCGCTCACTTACTCCGGCCGGCAGGCGCTGGCTGCGCGGGCTGAGCTCGATGCTGCTGTCCACGCCCTCGGGCACACCGCCCGTGCGGGCCACCACAGCACCGCGCGCCGAGCTCAGCAGCCGGAACTGCGTACCAGCCATCGGCTTGATGCCCGGCCACTGCAGCAGAAAGCCGTTGAGCCAGTAGGCCTCGCGCGCGAGCTTGGGCGCGTCGGCGGGTGAGGCGGCGAGCACCTGCTGGTGGCCGGCAAAGTTGCAGTCCACCGGCGGCAGGGGCGCGGCGGCGGTCTGGGCCAACGCGGCAGTCAGGGGCAGCAACGCAGCGAGGACGCCGCAGGCGAGCGAAGAGATACGCATCATGGACATGTCCTGAAAGGGCATCCACGCCGAAGCGCAGCACCCGGCTTCAAAGTGCTAGGTCGACTCGTCGATTAGGTAGTAAAACTACGTCGAGGAGACATCGAGTGCGGCGGATGCTAGCAGTGCCGGCAGCCGATTTGCCTCAACAAACTTGCACTTTCCATTTATGCGTTGCACCGACCCGCCGTGTCATCGGCCGCGTTGCAACGCCGTAATCCAATTACATCGCGTGTCCACACGCGGAATCGAGCCCGCCATGACCCTTCTGTCCCCCAAGGCATGCCCCCTGCAGCGCGCACTGGCCTCGGCCGGCGTAGCCCTGAGCTTGAGCCTCACAATCGCCAGCTGCGCGGGCCCCGCGAACGCGCCGCCCGCTGCCTCTGCGCCCGCCGGCAAACCGGCCGATCCCGTGGCGCAGCTGCCCGCGGATTGGCACCAGGGCGCCTTCATCGAGATCTTTGTGCGCGCCTGGCGCGACAGCAACGGCGACGGCGTGGGCGACCTCAAGGGCGTGACCCAAAGCCTGGACTACCTGCAGGCCCTGGGCGTGCGCGGCATCTGGCTGATGCCGATCCAGACCAATGCCGACGGCGACCACGGCTACGCCACCAAGGACTATCTGGCCGTCGACCCGGCCTACGGCACCCTGGCCGACTTCGATGAACTGGTGCGCGAGGCCGCCAAGCGCGGTATCGGCATCATCATGGACTACGTGATCAACCACTCGGCCGCCGAGCACCCCTTCTTCGTCTCGGCGCGCAGCGACGCCAGGAGCCCCTACCGCGACTGGTATGTCTTCAACGACGGCCCCATGCCCGAAGGCTGGTGGATCTGGGACAAGAACCCCTGGTACCGCAACGTGCCCGAGAGCTGGGCCTTCACCGGCCACCCCAAGGACCTGCCCAAGCCACCGGCCGATGCGCGCGGCTTCTACTTCGGCACCTTCGGCCAGCACATGCCCGACTTCAACATGCGCAACCCGGCCGTGGTGAAGTACCACGAGGAGGCGCTGAAGTTCTGGCTGGCGCGCGGGCTGGCCGGCTACCGGCTCGATGCCACGCCGCACCTGATCGAGAACAACGCCAAGGACTGGAACGACCAGCCGGAAAGCCGCGCACTCACCAAGCGCTTTCAGGACCTGATCAAGACCTACCCGCGCCGCTACGTGGTCTGCGAGGCCACGGCCAAGCCGGAGGAATGGGCGGCGGATGCCGTGTGCGGCTCGAGCTTCGCCTTCGGCCTGCAGTACGACATCATCCATGCCGTCAAGGGCGACCGCGCACCGAGCGCCGACGGCAAGGACAAGGGAAAAACCCGTGCGGAGGCCATCCAGGGCATCGCCGACTACCTGCCCAAGGTCAGCCCCAACATGGCAACCTTCCTGCACAACCACGACATCTTTGCCGGCCGCCGCGTGACTGACCAGCTGGGCGCCGACGTGGTGGGCTACCGGCTGGCCGCAGCCACCTATCTGCTGGGGCCCGGCACGCCCTTCATCTATTACGGCGAAGAGATCGGCATGGCCGGCACGTCCTGCCCGGCCGACAGCAAGCCCGGTGAGGACGGCAAGCCCTCGTGCGGCGACGTGCCCCTGCGCGGCCCCATGAGCTGGACCGCCAACCCCGCCACCGCCGGCTTCACCACGGGCAAGCCCTTCCGCGCGCTGGCAGGCAATGTGGCGGCGGCGAACGTGAACGACCAGCTGGCCGATTCGAACTCGATGCTGAACTTCTACCGGCGTCTGGTCGCCCTGCGCAATGCCGATGCGACATTGCGCTCAGGCAAGCTCGACGAGGTGCAGCACAACGCCCAGGCCATCGGCTGGGCGCGCAGCATGGGCAGCCAGCGCAGCCTGGTGGCCGTGAACTACGCCGACCGCACGGCCACGCTCACCTTCAGGGCCTCGGCGGGTGGCCTGCGCCTGAGTTACGCCTACCCTGCCCCGGGCGCCGAGATCCGCACCGACGCCGCCGGCACCCTGACCCTGAGCCTGCCGCCGCGCTCGGTGAGCCTGCTCAGCAGCCAGTAGCCGGCCTGCAGCTGCGCCCCTGCGCTGCTGCCGCGGCTGCGGGGCGCATGCCCATGCGTGGCGGGTGTGGCAGCGAGTCCAGCGACGCGCTCGACGGCCGGCGCCGACGCGAGCACACTGCAGCGCCCGCCGGGACGATCTGCCGTGATGCCGGGCGGCATGGCACAGCCCAGTCGCCCGACCCACGAACTTCACTTTCGGCCATGATTCATTGATGATTCAATACGCCCAAGAAGTCCGACCGACAAGCGACAAGTGGCATAAGAATCCACAAATATCATTCGATTTCGGCCAAATATTCTTGCAAGGAGACCGGCGATGATCCAGACGCTTCGTCGCAACACGCTGCGCACCCTGCTGCACCTGGGCGCTGCGGCCGTGCTGACCGGTTTGATCGGCCCCGCCGGCGCGCAGGACCGGCCGATCGAGTGGGTGGTGGGCTATCCGGCCGGGGGCGGCTCGGACATGGTGGCGCGCACCCTGGCCGAGCCCATGGCGCAGATGCTCAAGCGACCCGTCATCATCAACAACCGCCCGGGCGCCGCCACCAACATCGCGGCGGATTACGTAGCCAGGAGCAAGGACATCGGCAACATCATCTTCACCGCCGACTTCGCCACGCTCGCAGCCAACCCCAGCCTGTTTGCCAAGCTGCCCTACGACCCGGACCGCGACTTCACCCCCGTGGGCCTGCTCGCGCGCTTTCCGATGCTGCTGGTGGTCTCCAACGACGTACCCGCCAGGAACTGGATGGAATTCGCCGCCTGGGCCCGGGCGCAGCCGCAGGGCGTGAACTACGCCTCCGCCGGCCTGGGCAGCCCGCATCATCTGTCCACCGAGCTGCTCAGGCAGATGACCGGTTTGAAGCTGACGCACGTGCCCTACCGCGGCGCCGCGCCAGCCGTGCAGGATCTCCTGGGCGGCCAGATCAAGATGGGTCTCATGGACACCGCCAGCGTGCAGCAGCACGTAATTGCCGGGCGGCTGCGCGCCATCGGCGTGGCCAGCGCCCAGCGCCTGAAGAATTTCCCGGATGTACCCACCCTCATCGAGCAGGGCGTGAAGGGCTACGAGGCCTATGCCTGGCAGGGGCTGGTCGTGCCCAGCAGCACGCCCAAGGAGACCGTGGCGCAGCTGCACAAGGCCTTGCAGGCCGCGCTGGACACGACCCTGGTGAAAGCGCGCTTCCACACCCTGTCACTCGAAGCCCTGCCCGGCACCCCGGAGCAGATGACGGCCTATGTGAAAGCCGAGCGCGAGCGCTGGGGCAAGCTCATCCGCGAGAACGGCTTCAAGATCGAGTGATCGATCTGCGCACCCACGGTGCTCGCGTCTGGCCTGCCCCGCATGGCATGCAGGGCGCACTCCGGGGCAACCCGCAACGCATTGTGGCGAGTCCTCACGTGAAGCACAGCGCAGCGTCAATACACTTCGGCGGCGCCTGCACCCAAGCGGCGAGGGAGATGAAATCCGTATGAAACCTGTCCTGCAACGCCCCACCGCCGCCTTTGTCGGCGCCTCCTGGCTCGCACTGGTTGTGGGCGCCGCGACCTACATGGTCGGCCTGTGGAACTCGAACATGCAGCTCAATGAGAAGGGCTACTACTTCACGGTGCTGATGTACGGCCTGTTCTCGGCGGTGTCGCTGCAAAAATCAGTGCGTGACCGCCTGGAAGGCATTCCGGTCACCGGCATTTATTTCGGCCTCTGCTGGTTCTCGCTGATCCTGTCGATCGGCCTGCTGGGCGTAGGCCTCTGGAATGCCAGCCTGAACAGCACCGAGAAGGGCTTCTACGCCATGGGCTTCCTGCTGGCCTTGTTCGCCGCAGTCGCCATCCAGAAGAACACGCGCGACATTGCGCTGTTCAATGCTGCAGGCGGCCGGTCAGACGACGCCTGATCGGCAAAGACCATGAAAAAGGGCGCGATTGAATCGCGCCCCTTTTTCATTCTGCCCGGTGCAGTGGCCTACAAGCCCAGCGCCTTCTTCACCAATGCAAAGGGCGCGCGGCCGCTGCCGCCGGCAATCAGGCCCAGCACGCGCGCCGGCTCGCTTCCCAGCTGCTCCCAGGTGAAGCGCCACTGCCAGTTGCCCGTGGTCGACCCCGGCAGGTTCATCCGGCCCGCGTTGCCCAGGCCGAGCACGTCCTGCAGCGGGAAGATGGCCATGTTGGCCACGGAGTTGCTGGCCGCGCGGATCATGGCCCAGTGCACGTCGTGCTCGTTGCAGGCCAGGTAGGCACCGCAGAAGGCGCGCTCGTGATGCGGGGCGGCGTCCCACCAGCCGCGGGCGGTGTCGTTGTCGTGCGTGCCGGTGTAGACGATGCAGTTGGGCGTGTAGTTCTGCGGCATGAACTCGTGCGCACCGTCGGCACCGAAGCCGAACTGCAGGATCTTCATGCCGGGGAACCCGAAGTGATCACGCAGCTCGGTCACGTCCTCGGTGATGAGCCCGAGGTCCTCGGCCACGATCGGCAGCTTGCCCAGCGCCCGCTCGATAGCGGCAAACAGGGCCTTGCCCGGCCCGGGCACCCACTGGCCCTCGCGCGCCGTGGGGCAGCTGGCCGGGATCTCGTAGTAGCCGGCAAAACCGCGGAAGTGGTCGATCCGGAAGACGTCGGCCTGGCTCATGGCGCGGCGGATGCGCTGGGTCCACCAGGCGTAGTCCTCGGCCGCCATGCGGTCCCAGCGGTACAGCGGATTGCCCCAACGCTGCCCGTCCGGCGCAAAGCCGTCCGGCGGCACCCCCGCCACCACGGTGGGCTGGTAGTGGTCGTCCAGGTAGTACAGATCGGGGCGCGACCAGCAGTCGGCGCTGTGGTGCGCGATGAAGATCGGCAGGTCGCCCATGATGGCAATGCCCTTGCTGTTGGCATAGGCCTTGATTGCGGCCCATTGCGCATCCCAGCACCACTGCACGAAGGTCCAGAAGCCGATTTCGTCGGCATGTTCGGTGCGCGCGGCGGCCAGGGCCTTGGGCTTGCGGGCGCGCAGGTCTGCGGGCCACTGCCACCAGCAGTAGTTGCCCTCGGCGCCGTATTGGCCCTCCAGGGCCATGAGCAGGGCGTAGTCCTCCAGCCAGCCAGCTTCGCGCTTGGCCCACGCATCCAGCGCGCTCTTGTCGGCTGCCGAGGCCTTGGCCTTGAAGCCGGCCCACGCCGCGCGCAGCTGCGCCATGCGCCAGGGCACCACGCGGCCGTAATCGACGCGTGCGGCGTCAAAGCCGCCCTCGGGCAAGGCCGGCTGCGCCAGCCAGCCCTTTTCGATCAGCGGCTCGAAGGCCACCATCAGCGGGCTGCCGGCAAAGGCCGACACGCTCATGTAGGGCGAGTCGCAGGGGCCGATCGGCATCATCGGCAGGGTCTGCCAGACGGTCTGGCCGGCACTGGCCATCCAGTCCACAAACTTGAAGGCCGCCGGGCCGAAGTCGCCGATGCCATGCGGCCCGGGCAGCGAGGTGATGTGCAGCAGGACGCCGGAGCGGCGCTGGTTCAGGTTCATGATGCGTGAAGCCTTGAGTTGAAGCGAAACAGGTTGCGAACGTGTGCGGGTCTAGGCCTGCAGCAGCACCACGGCCTGGGCCGGGATCGACACGGGGCCGGGCGCCGGTGGCGCAAAGCCCGGCTGGATATCGTTGGCCGAATCGAGCACCACGCGCCACTGGCCGGGCGGCAGGGTGAAGGGCAGCGCAGCGGTCTCGGGGTTGAAGACAATCAGCCACTGCCCGGGCGGCGTCTGCGCGTCGGCGCGCGACTGGATGCGGCAGGCAAAGGCATGCTGGCCGTGCTCGTGCCAGTCGTGCGGCTGCATCGCCCGGCCGGATGGCGCGAACCACTGCACGCTGCGCTCGGGCAGCACCACATCCTCGCCGCAGAACCAGCGCTCGTGGCGCAGCGCGGCGTGCTGCCGGCGCAGTGTCGTGAGCGCATGGATCAGCGCGCAGAGGTCTTCATCGGTCTGCGCCTGCCAGTCGATCCAACCGGTGGGGTTGTCCTGGCAGTAGGCGTTGTTGTTGCCGCCCTGGCTGTTGGCCACCTCGTCGCCAGCCAGCAGCATGGGCGTGCCCTGGGCGAGCAACAGGGTGGCCAGCATGGCGGCACGCACCCGGCGGCGCTGCGCGCGGATGGCGGCATCGTCGCTCGGGCCCTCGGCGCCGAGATTCGCCGCGGGCTCGCCGTCGCGGCCGTCCCGGTTGTTCTCGCCGTTGGCCTCGTTGTGCTTGCGGCTGTAGCTGGTGAGGTCGGCCAGGGTGTAGCCGTCGTGCACCGACAGGAAATTGATCGAGGCCGTGGGCAGGCGCGTGCCGTGATGGAATACGTCGCTGGAGGCCGTGAAACGCCGCGCGAATTCGCCCCGGCTGACTTCGCGGTTGAGCCAGTAGCGCCGCACCGTGTCGCGGAACTTGTCGTTCCATTCCATGAAGCGGCCGGGGAAGTGACCGAGCTGATAGCCGTCGTAGCCGGCGTCCCAGGGCTCGGCAATCAGATGCACCTGGGACAGCACCGGGTCCTGGCGCATGGCGGTGAAGAAGGCGGCGTTGGCGTCGTAGCCGTGGCGCGTGCGGCCCAGCACCGGTGCGAGATCGAAGCGGAAGCCATCCACGCCCATGACCTGCACCCAGTAGCGCAGGGAATCGAGCACGAACTGCGTGACGAAGGGATGCGCCACATTGACCGTGTTGCCGCAACCGGTGAGGTTCTCGCAGCGGCTGCGGTCGTCCGGCGTCAGGCGGTACCAGCTGGCGTTATCCAGGCCGCGGAAGGACAGGGTCGGACCGTATTCGTTGCCCTCGGGCGTGTGGTTGTAGACCACATCCAGAATGACCTCGATGCCCGCGGCATGCAGTGCGGCCACCATGCTGCGGAATTCCGTATTCACGGCCGCCGGGTCGTGCCGCTCCCGGGCCAGACGCGGGTCCGGCGCAAAGAAACCGAGCGTGTTGTAGCCCCAGTAGTTGGTCAGGCCGCGATCGGCCAGACCGGGCTCGTCGATGTGGTACTGCACCGGCAGGAGGGACACCGCATTCACGCCCATGCGCTTGAGGTGCGCCACCGAGACCGGATGCGCCAGCCCGGCGTAGGTACCGCGCAGGGGCTTGGGCACATCCTCGCGTTGCATCGAGAAGCCCTTGACATGCATCTCGTAGAGCACCAGTTCGCTCAGCGGGATACGCGGTGCGTTCAGGCGTGGGCTGGCGGCGGCCGAAGCGGGCTCGGGCACGCGAGCCTTCAGGGCATGCAGGGCGTTGTCGCGCAGATCGAAGGAGCGCGGCCCGTCCGGATGACCCAGCTCATAGCCATGGTGCTCGGCGCGCCAGGTGAAGTGGCCGACGATTTCCTGCGCATAGGGGTCGAGCAGCAGCTTGTTGGGGTTGAAGCGGTGGCCGTTCCAGGGCTCGTAGGGTCCGTGGGCACGAAAGCCGTACACCAGCCCGGGCCCCACACCGGGCAGGAAGCCGTGCCACATGCTGTCGTGCGGGCCGAACATGGGGTAGCGCCGCAGCTCGCGCACGCCATCGGCATCGAATACGCACAGCTCCATGCGCTGGGCGTGCTGGCTGAAGACCGCGAAGTTGACACCGCCGTCGCGGGCCAGACTGCCGAAGGGCTCGTGGCGGCCCGGCTCAAGCTGCTGCGGAAGATGAACGCTCATGCGTAGGAAGAATGAAGCAGCGAAGGCGAGCGCCGGCTCAGGGGCACCAGAGCACGTCCACGTCCTGCAGTGCGGCTGCGGGCGTGGCGATCGGGTCCGCACCGCGCAGGGCATTTTCGAGCACGGTGAGCTTGGTCTGGCCCTGGATCACCAGGGCCACGCTGCGCGCGTGCATCAGTTCGGCATAGGTCATCGAAATGCGCTCGATGGCCGGTGCTGCCGTGGTGGGGGCCGGGATGGCGGCCAGACGGTCGGTGTTGGCCAGGTCGAGCAGTGCCGCCAGTCCAGGCGTGCCCGGAAACAGCGAGGCGAAGTGCGCGTCGTTGCCCATGCCCAGCAGCACGAGATCGTGCCGGTGCAGGCTGGACGGCAGGCCCGCGCGCAGGGCCCCCACACCCGCACCGGCCGAAGGGGCGTGGTTCTTCAACGGCACAAATCGCGCGCGGCTCGGCCCCTCATGCGACAGCAGGGTGCGCCTGAGCATGGCGGCATTGGATGCCGGATGATCTTCATCCACCCAGCGCTCGTCGGCCAGCATGACCGTGACCTTCTCCCAGGGCAGGTCGAGGCTGGCCACCTGGGGCAGAAACACCTCGGGCGTGCTGCCGCCGGAGAAAACAAGCTGGGCCGCGCCGCGGGCCTGAACGCCCTGCATCACTGCACCAGCGACGCGGCCGGCCACGGCGTCGGCCAGGGCCTGCACGCTCTTGAAGCGTTCGATGCGCGGCAGCAGGGCCGTGCCGGATTCATTGAGGGCCATGCACGCGGCTCCCGTTCAGGATTCTTCGGGCCAGGTGCTGCCGTCGCGACCCACCAGGGCGGCGGAGGCCGCTGGCCCCCAGGTGCCGGCGTTGTAGGGCTTCGGTGGCTCGGGCGAGGCATCCCAGCCGGCCATGATGGGTTCGACCCACTTCCACGCGGCCTCCTGCTCGTCACGGCGCACGAACAGCGTCAGCCGGCCCTGGATGACCTCGATCAGCAGGCGCTCGTAGGCTTCCTGGCGACGGGCCTTGGCTGTGTCCGCAAAGTTCAGGTTCAGCGAGATCTCCTGCAGCTTCATGCCTTCGCCGGGGGTCTTGGCCTGCAGCTGCAGGGTCAGGCCTTCATCGGGCTGCAGGCGGATGATCATGCGGTTGTTCTCGGGCGCACCGACCGAGGACTCGAAGATCGAGTGCGGCACCTGCTTGAAGTTGATGACGATCTCCGCCAGGCGCTGCTCCATGCGCTTGCCGGTGCGCAGATAGAAGGGCACGCCGGCCCAGCGCCAGTTGGCAAGCTCCGCCTTCAGGGCCACAAAGGTTTCGGTGCGCGAACCGGGCGCAATGCCTTCTTCGTCCTGGTAGCCGGGCACCGGCTTGGCCGCCACGGCACCTGCGCGGTACTGGCCGCGCACCGTGTGGCTCTGCACCTCGGCCAGGGTGTAGGGCTTGAGCGCGCGCAGCACCTGCACCTTCTCGTCGCGTACGGCGTCGGCGTCGATCGTGGCCGGCGGCTCCATGGCCACGATGCAGAGCAGCTGCAGCAGGTGGTTCTGCACCATGTCGCGCAGGGCGCCGGTGTTGTCATAGAAGTCCCCGCGGCCGCCCACGCCCACCTGCTCGGCAATGGTGATCTGCACGTCGCGGATCCAGGCCCGCGACCACAGGGGCTCGAACATGGCATTGCCGAAGCGCAGTGCGAGCAGGTTCTGCACCGTTTCCTTACCCAGGTAGTGGTCGATGCGATAGATCTGGTGCTCGGCGAAGATCGCGCCCACGGCGTCATTGATGGTGCGCGAGGACGCGAGGTCACGGCCCAGCGGCTTTTCGAGCACCACGCGCGAGGCCGGCGTCACCAGCCCGGCGGCGGCGAGGTTCTGGCAGATGGGCGTGAACAGGGTGGGCGTGGTGGCCAGGTAATAGACCCGGGCGCGGTTCACGTCCGGATGCATAGCCTCGCCCAGGCGCGCGAAGTCCTCGGGCTTGCCGGCATCCACCGTCACATAGCTCACCCGCGCCAGCAGCGCGGCCCAGGCGGCGGCATCGAAGCTGTCGCCCAGGAACTGCGGCACCTGCTCGGTCAGCAGGGCGTGGTACTGCTCGGTGGACAGGCTCTGGCGGGCGCAGCCGATGACGCGTACATCGTCCATGGACTTGCCACCGCGCGATGCGGCGTAGATCGCCGGAATGAGCTTGCGCATGGCGAGGTCGCCGGTGCCGCCGAAGAACACCAGATCCGCGGAATGCGTGTGGGACACGAACAGAACCTTTCTTGTGTGACGCCGCAGCGTGCAAGCGCACGGCCACCGGCGCGGGTGTCCGCCCCCAGGACCAGACGCGGTCCTGACCTCCCGGGCAGACATCCCGATTCGGAACGCGCAGCACGCACGCCAACGCACGCCGCACTACGCAACACTGGCAAGGTAGCAAAACTACAGCTTGATGTAAACGCGATCAGAGACTGTTCAGAATCAAGCGCAGCATGAACGCAAACGTTTGCAATTTGCCGATCGTAGAGTGTTCACGGCAATTCCACTCATCCCCACAGCGTGCAGGGACGTTGGTTCGCTGATTGGCTGCGCCCGTGCAAAAATGTAGTTTGCTTACGTATCGCTACCGCGCCCACGCGCCCGATGCCGTCGAAGAGGACACCATGCCGGTCAATGCCACGCTCGCCCAGGTCACGCAACGCATCATCGAACGCAGCCGCAACAGCCGTGGCCTCTATCTGAAGCGGCTGGAGGCACAACGCGTGGATGGCGCCAAGCGCGCCCGCCAGTCCTGCGCCAACCTGGCCCACGCCTTTGCCGCGGCGCCCGCCAACGACAAGCTGATCCTGCGCGAGCAGCGCGCGCCAAACGTGGCCATCGTCTCGGCCTACAACGACATGCTCTCGGCGCACCAGCCGCTGCAGCACTTCCCCGAGATCATCAAGCGCGCGGTGCGTGAAGTGGGCGCCACGGCCCAGTTTGCGGGCGGCGTGCCGGCCATGTGCGACGGCGTCACGCAAGGCACGGCCGGCATGGAACTCTCGCTGTGGTCGCGCGACGTGATCGCGCAGGCCACGGCGGTGGCGCTGTCGCACGACGTCTTCGATGCCGCACTGATGTTGGGCGTGTGCGACAAGATCGTGCCGGGCCTGCTGATCGGCGCCCTCACCTTCGGCCACATCCCGACGATCTTCGTGCCGGCCGGGCGGATGACCTCGGGCCTGTCCAATGACGAGAAGGCCAAGGTGCGCCAGCTCTACGCCGAGGGCAAGGTCGGCCGCGAGGAGCTGCTCGAAGCCGAGGCCCAGGCCTATCACGGCGCTGGCACCTGCACCTTCTACGGCACCGCCAACAGCAACCAGATGCTCATGGAGATCATGGGCCTGCATCTGCCGGGCAGCGCCTTCATCAACCCGGGCACCGGCCTGCGCGACGCACTCACGGCCGAGGCCGCGCGCCGCGCCGTGGGTCTGACCAAGCTCGCGGGCGACTACACCCCGATCGGCCATGTGATCGACGAGCGCGCCATCGTGAACGGCATCGTCGGCCTGCTGGCCACGGGCGGCGCGACCAACCACACCATTCACTTAGTGGCGATCGCGCGCGCAGCCGGCGTGATCATCGACTGGACGGATTTCTCCGAGCTGTCGGCCGTGGTGCCGAGCATGTGCCGCATCTACCCCAACGGCAAGGCGGATGTGAACCACTTCCACGCGGCGGGCGGTCTGGGCTTCGTGATCCGCGAACTGCTGGACGCCGGCCTGCTGCACGAAGATGTGAAGACCGTGGCGAAGACCAGCCTGCGCGCCTATGCCCAGGAGCCGACTCTGGAAGGCGGCGCCCTGGCCTGGAAACCGGCGCCGGCCCAGTCGCTGGACGACACCATCGTCCGCCCCGTGGCCACGGCCTTTGCGCCGGACGGCGGCATGAAGCTTATGCAGGGCAATCTGGGCCGCGCCATCTTCAAGGCCAGCGCCGTGAAGCCCGAGCACCGCGTGGTCGAGGCGCCCTGCCGCATCTTCCATGACCAGGCCGAGATGCAGGCCGCCTTCAAGGCCGGCGAGCTGGACCGCGATGTGGTCGTGGTGGTGCGCTACCAGGGCCCGCGCGCCAACGGCATGCCGGAACTGCACAAGCTCACCCCGCCGCTGGCCGTGCTGCAGGACCGCGGCTTCAAGGTTGCACTCGTGACTGACGGGCGCATGTCCGGCGCGTCCGGCAAGGTGCCGGCGGCTATCCATGTCTCCCCCGAGGCGCTGGTGGGCGGCCCGCTGCGCCTTCTGCATGACGGCGATGTGGTCCGCGTGAACGGCCATACCGGCGAACTGCAGGCCCTGGTGGACGCCGCCGAGTGGGCGCAACGCAGCGCCGAAACGCCGGACCTGGAGGCCAACAGCTGGGGCTGCGGCCGCGAACTCTTCGCCGTGAGCCGCGCCAATGCGCTCACCGCAGAAGAAGGCGCCGTGAGCTGGATGGCCTGAGCGCCGGGTGAACGCTCTTTAGATCGTTTTCGGCCTAATTGATTCGGATCACTAAATGGTCAGTATCGCGCACCCAAAGCGCGATACTGCCATATGGCCGATTCAGTATCCATCAGATTCGGCCTTCAGAGGCGGACGCATGCGCGTTCCTCGCGCAGCCCCAGGGCGGCGAGGCCATGGGCCGGGGCGTTGTTCGAGCCGTCTTCGCGTCGCGT
>JAIXTA010000111.1 GCA_027484405.1 Burkholderiales bacterium | reverse complement strand
GTGAGCGAAGGCATGGTGCTCGCCGCTAGCCATGCCGATGAGAAGACCGCGCCCGGCGTGTTCCTGCTCGAGCCGCATGCGGGTGTGACGCCGGGGATGCGGATTCGCTGAGCGTCCGCTGCAAGCCTATGGCGCAGGACTCGCTTTCCACTGCCGAACGCCGCTTCTATGGGCTGTGCTGGTGGATCGGCATGATCCCGTATTCGTACTTCTTTTTTCTTGTCGCAGCGATCGCACTCGGTGCTGACCCTTGGTTTTCCTTCTGGGCGCTTGGCGCTGCAGGCGTCGGTGGCTTTGTCCAGTTCAGCTTCGGCTACGCGCTAAGGCAGGATGTTCGGATCGTTCATTCGGCCGCAATCCGGGAATGGGTAGAGCGCCGTTTTGGCTCAAAGCCCAGCCAGTAGCGCGGCACCCAAACGCGTTAGCTCCGAGCAGGCTTTCCGCTTGTCTGGTGCGGCGTTCCAGCCACTTTGGCCTGAAAACCCGCATCAGCGCTTAGTCAGAATCGTAGAAGACCATTTGGTGCGCCTCTCCAGACCAAAGTGGCTGAAGAATGGCTCTGGACAAGCGGAAAAGCTTTTGGGAAGTTCCGCCAGCGCATCCACGAGCGCCGCGCAATGCCCGGCGCAGCCGCTCAGAGCTTGGCCGCGCGCTGGAAGTGGGTGAACGCCGCCTCGCGGTCGCCGGATTGTTCGGCGAGTTGGCCGAGCAGCGCGTGGGTGTCGGGCAGGTTGCGGTAGGCCAGGCTGCGCTCCAGATACTGGCGCGCCTTGCCCCAGAGCTGCTCGCGCAGGCACAGGCGGCCCAGGGTGACGAGCAGTGCGCCGTCGGTGGGGCGGCGCTCCAGCCAGGCTTCGGCCTGGGCAATGCGGGCGGCCAAGCTGTTTTCCCGGCCGGTGCCGTAGGCGGCGAGCAGGCGCTCGTCCCAGCTGTAGGCCAGCGCGCCTTCGAGCACCATGCGCGACTGCAGGCCGAGGTCTGCGGCATCAAAGGCCAGGGCGGCGGCCAGGGCCACGGCCGGGTCCTTGCGCTCGCCGGCGGGTACCTGCTGCCAGAGCGCATTCACGCCGTAGGCATCGCCCTGAAGGCGCTGGAACAGGGCCTCGTAGGCATCGGCCTTGGTCTTGGCGGCGGCCAGGGGGTGCAGGGCCTTGTGCTTTTCCAGCTGGCGCGCCAGGCGCAGCACGTCTTCCCAGTGCTGCAGGGCCACGGCGGCGCGCAGCTTCAGGCGCAGGGTGTGCACATGCCGAGCGCCGCGCGCCTGCACCCGCTCGATGGCTTCCAGCGCCTTCTGCGGCTCGCGCGCCTCCAGCGCAATTTCGGCCTGCAGCACATCAATGGCGGCCTGCATGTCCGGGGTCTCGCCGGCGCGGGCCAGCCAGCGGGCGGTGCGGTCGGTCTCGCCCAACTGGGCGCTGGCGCGGGCGGCAATCAGGCTGGCGGCACCGGCGGTTTCCGGCTGCTCGGCGGCGTTGGCGGCCAGGGTCACTGCGCGCGACCAGCGGCCTTCCATCATGGCGCGCACGGCCGCGGCCAGGCTCGCCGATGCGCCTTCCAGCCGGCGGCGGGCGCGGTATGCGCGGGCCTGCTCCGGCAGACGGCGGGCGGCATTGGCCACGCCCAGCAGCACATAGCCCGCAATGAAGGTGCCCAGCAGGATCAGCACGGCCGCATTGAGCGAGAGGTCGATCCGATACGGCGGAATCAGGATGGCGACATTGCCCTCGGCACGGCGCGCGGCAATGGCCAGCAGCGCGGCCAGCACGGCGAGGAACAGGAACCAGATGACGCGCTTCATTCAGAGGCCGCGATCACATTCAGTTGCGCGCCGCGCGCACGTTGGCAATCGCCGAGAGCGTCTCGTTCAGGCTTGGCGGCTCGATCGCCACGGTGGCATTGCCCACGGTGCGCAGGCTGGCCAGAAAGCTTTGCGTGACCTTGCTGCGCGGATCGGCGCTGCGGCTCACCGCCACGTCGATGCGGGCGAGGTCCGAGCGCAGCAGCTGCTGGTTGCGCGCCATCAGTGCCAGGCGCGCATTGGCCAGCTTCAGGCGCAGGGTGTCGCGGTACAGGCGGGCCTGGTCGGGCGTCATGAGCAGCACCTCATTGCCGGCCAGCTTGCGGATGCTGACCAAGTCGGTGAACTCGCGCGCAATGTCAGCCGACAAGCGGTCCCACCAGCTGCTGCCGGGCGCGGCGGCCTTGCGCGCTTCGGGCACGGGGCGCGGCTCTGACAGCAGCGGCAGCTGCTCGACCTGCTCGGACAGGGCATCCAGGCGAATGGCCAGCCCGGTCAGGTCGGTGGCGGGCTGGGCCTTCAGGCGCTCGATGTCGCGCGCCAGCACCTTGCGGATGTTGCCGTACTGCGGCTTGTCGGCGCGTGCGAGGCGGGCGTCGGCGGTCTGCAGCGCCGCCAGGGCGCCGGTGATGTTGCCGGCCACCTGCAACTGCTGCGCGGCCAGCTCGACCATGCGCTCGACTTCGATCAGCACAAATTCGTCGCGGTTGCGCGAGAGCTCTTCATACAGCCGCTCGAGCGCCACCTGCTGGTTCTGGCTTTCGGCCAGCCGGGTTTCGAGCACGCTGAGCTTGCCCAGCGCGTCGCGGGTGTTGTCCTGGGCGGCGCGGGCGGCGGCCTGGGCTTCCTTGGCAGCGGCCTGGGCCTCGGCCATGCGCTGGGCCGACACCTCGGCCACGCGCTGCACCTCCTGGCCGCGCGTGAAGAAGGTGAACAGCGCCACGCCCAGCGCAATCACCGTCACGGCCCAGAGGGCGAACAGCGAACTGCGTGGCGTGGCAGCGCTCGCCGCAGCGCTCGCAGCCGCAGAGGCGGCCGCCGCGGGCGGAGCGGGCGATGCAAGGTCGAGATCGGTGCGGTCGGGGTCAGACATGGGCGGGGCTCACCGGCCGCATTCTAAGGAGGGATTGCAGCGCCACGCTGCGCCGGACGGGCGGGACGGCCAGGCGGTGTGGATTCTGCGTCAAGCCGGGCCTGCTGCCACTGCGCGCACCGGAGCGCGCTCAGACGAGCACCGCCCCGGCAAAACCCTGAGCCTGGGCGGCGCGCAGCACGTTCGGGTGGGTGCAGATCGCATCGACCGTGGGCAGCATTTGATGGAGCTCCAGAGGCAGACGCTGCACGAATTCGGCCGGCGCCGCCGCCGTGGTGAACAACACCGCCGCCTGCCCGCCGCGCAGCGCCGTCTCCACCTGCATGCGCAGTTCGGGCGGCCAGCTCAGGGCATCGCGGTGGTAGAGCACCACGCAATGCACGCTGCGGCCCTGTTGGTGCAGCGCATCGGGCAGGGCATCCTTGCCGGTCTGGGCCCGGCCGATGACGATCAGCGCCCCGTCGCGGCTCAGATCGAGCAGCTCGGGCAGCAGGCCCAGTGCGTCCTGCGAGGACGACACCAGCAGGCGACTGGGCGCTTGCGCCGCGTTGCGGCGCACGTCCTCCATCTGCAGGCGCGCACCGCTGGCCGGCCCCATGACGGCAATGTGTGCCGGCGCACGCGCAATGCGGCCAGACGCCGCGAGCTGCGCATAGCTCTGCGTGGCGTTGGGGCTCACCAGCACCAGCACATGGGCGCGGTTGATGTGCGCCACGGCGTCGTCCAGCTCGTCGGGCGTGGCGGGGTGAATGCCGTTGAGCGGGCAGTCGATCACGCGCTCATAGGGCCCCCCCGGCAGGCGGTCCAGAAGCAGCGCCTGGCTCGTCCGCACTGGTTCGGGCGCCATGCCCTCACCGGCGTCGCTGCCGTCGAGTTGCGGCCGGGTGTTGAGCAGCACGCGCACGCTCATGGCGGCGTGCGTGCTCAGGCTTCGGGTGCGGCGGGGGCCACCAGCGCCAGCGCGCCGGCGTCGATCAGCGCGCGGCCCACCCGCTGGCCCAGCGCCTCGGGGCTTTCGCCCGGCTGCTGCACGGCCGTCTGGGCGCGCTGCTCGCTGCCGTCGGTGGCGCCAACCCAGGCGCGCAGATGCAGCAGACCATCGTCCGTCTGGATGGCGTGGGCCGCAAGGGGCATCGAGCACGAGCCTCCCAGGGTGCGCGACACCGCCCGCTCGGCCAGCACGCAGGCCGTGGTCTTTGCGTCCGCCAACGCAGCGAGTGCGGCCTGCACGTCCATGCGGCTGGCCAGGCACTCAATGCCCAGCGCGCCCTGGCCGGCGGCGGGCAGCATGTCCTCGGGGTTCATGATGTGGCGAATGCGATCGGTGTAGCCCAGGCGCTTGAGGCCGGCGGCGGCCAGCACGATGCAGCTGTACTGGCCGCGATCCAGCTTGGCCAGGCGCGTGTCGAGGTTGCCGCGCAGGCTTTCGATTCTCAGCTGCGGGTACTTGGAGAGAATCCAGGCCTGGCGGCGCAGGCTGCTGGTGCCGACCACGCTGCCGGCAGGCAGGCTGGCCAGATCGTCGGCGCCCACCAGCGCGTCGCGCGGGTCTTCGCGTTCGGTGATGGCGGTGAGCTTGAACTCCGGTTCCAGCTCCATGGGCACGTCTTTCAGGGAGTGCACGGCCAGATCGGCCCGGCCTTCGAGCAACGCGACCTCCAGCTCCTTGATGAACAGGCCCTTGCCGCCCACGGCCGACAGGGTGCGGTCTAGGATGTTGTCGCCCCGGGTGGTCATGGGCTGCAGGCGCACCTCGCAGTCCGGATAGAGCGCCTTGAGGCGGGCCGCGATGTGTTCGGCCTGCCAGAGGGCAAGGCGGCTTTCACGGGTGGCAATGACGAGGCGCTTGGGGCTGACAGTGGTGGGCATGTAGGGGCGGCGGGTGCGATGTGCGGGAAGCAACAAAGCAGCAAGGATAGGGGCAACCCCAAGCCGGCGCCGATCAAGCCCTGCTTGCGCTGATCAAAATGGGGCGCCGCGGGTGCTGCGTTCTGCGCATGACGCGCCTGACGACGCCCCGCAAGCCTGACGATTCCCTGCCCGCTTGCTTGCCACCCATCGACTTTTTCGACACCATTGTTCGAGAAATGCTGCAGTGCAGTGTAGTATTGCTACGCACCCGATACGGCGAAATGTAGTTTTGCGCAGCTCCTTTCGCAGATCTCGCCGGCGGGGCATTGCCTGTCGTGCCTGGCACGATCCGTTCCGTCCCGCCCCCCTGCCCGAGCCCGCGCATGAACGCCACGATCGCCCACGTCCCGCAACTGACCGAAGCCGCCAGTCTGGATACCGACAAGGATGCGCCGCTGCGCGAGGACATCCGTCTGCTCGGCCGCCTGCTGGGCGACGCGATTCGCGAGCAGGAAGGCGCCGAGCGCTTCGAACTGATCGAGCGCATCCGCAGCCTGGCCGTGGAGTACCGCAAGGCGGCCAGCACGCCGGCGCGTGAACAGCTGACCGCCCTGCTCGACGGCCTGTCGCGCGACGAGACCATCAGCGTGGTGCGCGCCTTCAGCTATTTCTCGCTCTTGGCCAACATTGCCGAGGACCGGCACCACAACCGGCGCTTCCGCGCCCATGCGGCGGCAGGCTCGGCCCCCAAGGCCGGCACCATGCGCCATGCCATCACCAAGCTGCTCGAAGCCGGCGTGCGCAAGACGCAGATTCTGGATGCGCTGGCCGAACTCGATGTGGTGCCGGTGCTGACCGCCCACCCCACCGAGGTGCAGCGCAAGAGCATCCTGGATGCACAGCGCCAGATTGCCGCGCTGCTGGAGAAGCGCGACACGCCGCTGTCGCAGGACGAACGCCGGGAGCTGGAAGACGGCCTGATGGCCGAGGTGCTCACCCTCTGGCAGACGCGCATGCTGCGCCGCCAGAAGCTCACCGTGCCCGACGAGATCGAGAACGCGCGCAGCTTCTTTGCCATCACCTTCCTGCCGGAGATCCCGCGCCTGTATCGCGAGATTTCGCGCCTGTGCGAGGAACTGCTGGGTGCGCCTCTGCCCGTGAACAACGAAAAATACAGCCGCCTGCTGCGCATGGGCAGCTGGATCGGCGGCGACCGCGACGGCAACCCCTTCGTGAATGCCGACACAGTGGCCCTGGCCTGCCGCAAGAACGCGGAGATGGTGCTCACCTGGTATGCCGAGCAGATCCACCAGCTCGGTGCCGAACTCTCCATGAGCCTGATGCTCGTGGGCGCGAGTGACGCGCTGCAGGCCCTGGCCGCCCGCTCGCCCGACCCCTCCGCCCACCGTCAGGACGAGCCCTATCGCCGGGCGTTGATCGGCATCTATGCCCGTCTGGCCGCCACGATGCAGACGCTGGTGGGCAACGCCCCGATCCGGCACGCCGTGGGCGAGGCCCAGCCCTACCGCAACGCCGAGGAATTTGCCGCCGAACTCGCGGTGGTCGAGCAGTCCCTGCGCCGCCACCACGCCGGCCGCATTGCCGACCAGCGCCTGAGCCTGGTGCAGCACGCCATCAAGGTCTTCGGCTTTCACATGGCCACGCTCGACGTGCGCCAGAACTCCGATGTGCACGAGCGCGTGGTGGCCGAGCTGCTGGCCACCTCCGGTGTGGAGGCCAACTACAGCGCGCTGGACGAGGCCGGCAAGCGCGCCGTGCTCGTGCGCGAGCTAGCCAGCCCGCGCCTGCTCTACAACAGCTTTGCCAGGTACTCGGAAGAAAGCGAGAAGGAACTCGCCATCTTCCACGCGATTGCCAAGGCCCGCGCCACCTTCGGCGAGCGCGCTGTGGAAAACGCCATCATCAGCCACACCGAGGCGGTCAGCGATCTGCTGGAGCTGCTTGTGCTGATGAAGGAGGCCGGCCTGTACAGCCGCCAAGCCATGAGCCTGCAGGTGGTGCCGCTGTTCGAGACGATCGAGGACCTGCGCGCCGCGCCGGACATCATGCGTGAGTTCCTGGATCTGGACCTCCCCGCCGTGGCCAACGCCAGCAACGTGCGCGAGGTCATGCTCGGGTATTCGGACAGCAACAAGGACGGCGGCTTTCTCACCAGCAACTGGGAGCTCTACAAGGCCAGCCGCGCACTGGTGGCCCTGTTCAAGCAGCGCGGCGTGAAGCTGCGCCTGTTCCACGGCCGCGGCGGCACCGTGGGCCGCGGCGGCGGCCCGAGCTATGAGGCCATCCTCGCCCAGCCGGCCGGCACGGTACAGGGGCGCCTGCGCCTGACCGAACAGGGCGAGATCATCGCCAGCAAGTTCAGCAACCCCGAGATCGGCCGCCGCAACCTGGAAGCGCTCGTGGCCGCCGTGCTGGAGGCCACCTTCCAGCCCGAGCCCGCGCAGCAGGCACAGCTGGACACCTGGCACGCGCAGCTGGAGCGCATGAGCGAGAACGCGCGCCAGAGCTACCGCGCACTTGTGTACGACACGCCGACCTTTGCCGACACCTTCTTTGCCGCCACGCCGATTGCCGAGATTGCGGAACTCAACATCGGCTCGCGCCCGGCCTCGCGCAAGGCCAACCGCCGCATCGAAGACCTGCGCGCCATCCCCTGGGGCTTCTCATGGGGCCAGGCGCGCATCATGCTGCCCGGCTGGTACGGCTTTGCCGGCGCCTATGCGCTGGAGGACGCCGCCGGCCGCGAGCAGCTGCGGGCCATGGCCGCGAGCTTCCCGTTCTTCCGCAACCTGCTGTCGAACATGGACATGCTGCTGGCCAAGACCGATCTGGCCGTGGGCGAGCGCTACTTCGAGCTCGCCCGCGCCGTGCCCGGCAGCCAGGACATCCTCGCCACCATCAAGACCGCCTGGCAGGCCACCGTGGACGGGCTCATCGCCACCACCGGCGCCACGGGCCTGCTGGCCGGCAACCCGCTTCTGGCACGCAGCATCCGCAACCGCTTCGCGTATCTGGACCCGCTGAACCACCTGCAGGTCGAACTCATCAGCCGCCACCGCGAGGGCGCGACCGATGAACGGATCAAGCGCGGCATCCACCTCACCATCAACGGCGTGGCGGCGGGCTTGCGGAATTCCGGTTGAGGCCCGAATCGGCCGCGCCTGGGGTGCTTCTCGCTTGTCTGATGCGGCTTTCCAGCCATTTTGGCCTGAAGAGCCGCACCAAATGGACGTCCAGCCCCTGCAGTCGGGGCGTCAGCCCGCGGTTCACCGCTGACGCCCCGGCGGCAGTGGCCCCAAAAGAAAAACCGGCTGCACCCTGTCGGGTCAGCCGGCTTGTCCTGGCTGCGGGCGGCCGCAGGGCCGCGGCGCATCACTTCACGCGGTTGCGGTACTCGGCAGTGCGCGTGTCGATTTCGATCTTGTCGCCGATTTCCACGAAGGCTGGAACCTGGATCTCGTAGTTGGTCGGCTTGATGCGGGCCGGCTTCATCACCTTGCCCGAGGTGTCGCCCTTCACGGCCGGCTCGGTGTATTCCACTTCGCGCACCAGCGCCGTGGGCAGTTCCACGGAGATCGCCTTGCCCTCGTAGAACACGACTTCAGCGGGCATGCCTTCGTCGAGGTAGTTCAGGGCGTCGCCCATCATCTCGGCTTCGATCTCGTACTGGTTGTAGTCGGCGTCCATCCAGACATACATCGGGTCGGCAAAGTAGCTGTAGGTCACTTCCTTGCGGTCGAGCATCAGCACGTCGAACTTTTCGTCGGCCTTGTAGACGGTCTCGGTGCCCGAACCCGTGAGCAGGTTCTTGAGCTTCATCTTCACGACCGCGGCGTTGCGGCCGGACTTGTTGTATTCGGTCTTGAGGACGACCAGCGGATCCTTGCCGACCATGATGACGTTGCCGGCGCGCAGTTCCTGTGCGATTTTCATGATGTGATGGGCCTTCGGGTGGGGCGGCGCTTGGGAATCACCGGGCTCGCCTGTGCTGACCAGTGTGCTGTGCGCCTGTTGCAGGCAGATGATTCCCGGCACATCGAAGCCGTGCCCGGCGCCATCCGCAAAACCCGAGAGTTTAGCCGTTCGGCTGGCTCGGGCCTACCCAGGCGGCCAACCGGGCGCCCAGATCGGGCTCGGCACGCAGCCGGGCCGCCACACGGCGGGCGTGTTCGGCCAGCAGGGGCAGCACATCCAGATAGCGCTGCCAGAGGCTGGCGGCGCCCTCTTCCGGCGCGGGCCAGCGCGGGCTGTTCCAGGCGCGATGCACCTGCTGCATCACTGCCGCTGCGTCGCGGTGCAAGCCGGCGCACCACCAGGCCAGCAGCGCAGCCAGCTTGGGTTCGTGGGCGCCATCGGCCTGTGCGTAGATGTTCCAGATGAAGGGCACGCCGCTGACGATGGCTTGCACCACGCTGTCCTCGCCGCGCACGAAGGCGAAATCCAGCACGGCCAGCCGCGCATCGAACTGCGCCTGGTCCATCAGCGGCGCAAGGCTCACGCTCACCGCGCCGGTGCCAGCCACCCGCAGGCCATGCCCCGCAGCCGGCACCCAGAGCGAGATCGCGCGGCTGCCTGCCCCGGCCTGCGCCAGCCAGTCCGGCCAGGGCGCATCGGGGTAGCAGAACAGCAGGCCGCGCAAAGGTTCATCGTGCTGGCGGGGCCCGGGACCTGACACAGCGGCATGGGGCAGCACGGTCACCCCCGCGCTGCCGGCACGCAACCCCGGAATCCAGAAATGCTTGGCCAGACCGTCGGGCTGCAGGGACGGCAGGCCATGGCTGCCAGCCACCCAGTCTTCGCAGGAGAAATACTCCAGATTGAGCCAGCGTGGTGCAGGCTCGCGCGCGGCCATCCGGGCCCGGTATGCCGCCGGCAGCTCGCAGGCAAAGGCCTCGATCACGACGTCAGCCGGCTGCGTTTCGGCCTGTTCGGCCGCCGCCCAGGGCAGCACCTGCACGCCGGTCACGCCGATCGGTACCAGTGGGTTGATGACCTCCGGCGCATCGATGAAGATGCGCACGGTCCAAGCAAAGCCCCCGGCCATGCGCCGCGCCAGCCGCAGGCAAACGCCAGCGTCACCGAGGTTGTCGATGACGCGGCAGAAGAGATCGAGCGATCGTGCGGATGCAGCCAATCTGTGGGGTTCAGCGCTTGCTGGTGCTCGGCGCAGCGGCCAAGGGCTGCTCCAGCGGGATTTCAACCACGCGCGTCTTGCCCGATTCGCCCGGGAAGCCTTCGAATGCGGCGGCGATCATGGCCGGCATGACGGCCGAGAGCTCGCGGATCCGCCCCTGGCTGACCACCGTGGTCTCGAACAGCCGCTTGCCTGCGGCGTCATCGATGTTCAGCTTGAGCGTGCGTACGAACACTTCGACGTTGTACTGGCGCTCCGGAATGCCCCAGGGCCCCCAGTACGGGCCCCAGCCCCAAGGCCGGTAATAGCCGCCGTAGAGAAACGGGTCCACCGGTTCGCGCACCTTCACCTCGCGCGAGCCCACCTGGGTGGAGAAGCTCACGCGCAGGCCGCCGCCCGCGTCCGTGCGCTTGTCGATGCCGTAGCGCGCGAGCTGGTCGGCAATCAGGTTCTGATAGTTCTGGACCTCGATGCTGGCCGCGTCCGTGTCGGCCGGGAGCTTGAAGCTGTAGGTACTGGCGGGCAGCTTCTCGGGCCAGTTGTGGAAGGCGGTGACGTCGCTGCGCACCTTGGGCGGCGCGCTGGCACAGGCCGAAAGTCCCAGCACGAGCAATGCCACGCCCAGCAGGCGCAGCAAGGTCTGCATGCGTACAAAGGGTTGGAGACTCGGATTCATGCTTGGCAACTCCTTGTTGAGGATCCATGCCGGGGCCGCCGGCTGCACCGGCATGGCTTGCGCCGGGCGCTGCGCTCGGATCAGGTCTGTGCGACTGTGTCCGAGGGCCGCCAGTTCCCAGCGCGGGTTGCGACAGATGCGCTGGGCCTGAAGCCGCCTTAACGGGCCATCAACCAGCCACCGTCCGCAGGGCGCAGACCTACAATCCGCGGCTGCCTCCGAATTCAACCCTCCGGCCGGCCCGGCCCGGGCCACGCTCAAGCCACAAGCTTCAGTGTAGGCCGCGCTCCGGTGCAGAACCTTTCAAGGATTTTCATGCGAACCGACACGCCCGTCACCATCTACCGCAAGGACTACACGCCGCCCGCCTTTCTGGTGGACACCGTGGAGATGGGGTTCGATCTCGACGCCAGGAAGACCCTGGTGGCCACCCAGTTCACGGTGCGCCGCAACCCGCAGGCCCGAACCGCGGCCCTGGTGCTGCACGGCCGGGAGTGCCCGCTGGTGTGGATCGAGGTCAACGGCAAGCGCCTGAAGGAAGGCCGCGATTTCAAGATCGAGGGCGAGGACCTCAGCATCGCCGACATGCCGGATGAAGCGACCGTGCGCGTGCTCACCAAACTCGCGCCGGCCAAAAACAGCAGCCTGATGGGCCTGTATGAGAGCCGCGGCAACTTCTTCACCCAGTGCGAGGCTGAGGGCTTCCGCCGCATCACCTGGTTCCCGGACCGCCCGGACGTGATGGCCCGCTACACCGTGATGCTGCGCGCCGACCGCAAGGCGCACCCGGTGCTGCTGTCCAACGGCAACCTGATCGAGTCGGGCAAGCTGCCGGGCGGCCGCCACTATGCCAAGTGGGAAGACCCCTTCCCCAAGCCCAGCTACCTGTTTGCGCTGGTGGCCGGCAAGCTGGCCGTGCTGGAAGACAGCATCAAGACAGCATCGGGCAAGAAGAAGCTGCTGCAGGTCTATGTGGAAAAGCAGGACCTCAAGCGGGCCCAGTGGGCCATGGACAGCCTGAAGGCGAGCATCCGCTGGGACGAGCAGCGCTTCGGCCTGGAGCTTGATCTCGAGCGCTTCATGATCGTCGCGGTGAGCGACTTCAACATGGGCGCCATGGAGAACAAGGGCCTGAACATCTTCAACACCAGCGCCGTGCTGGCCCACAAGGACACCCAGACCGACGACGACTTCGCCCGCGTGGAGGCCGTGGTCGGCCACGAGTATTTCCACAACTGGACCGGCAACCGCGTCACTTGCCGCGACTGGTTCCAGCTCACGCTCAAGGAAGGCCTGACCGTCTTCCGCGACCAGGAATTCTCCGCCGACATGGCCGCCCAGGCCGTGCTGGCCGCCAAGGGCGACGCGCGCGCCGCAGCCAGCGCCCGCGCCGTGCTGCGCATCGGCAATGTGATGGACCTGCGCGCCAGCCAGTTCGTCGAAGACGCCGGCCCCATGGCGCACCCGATCCGCCCGGACAGCTTCCAGGACATCGCCAACTTCTACACCGCCACGGTGTACGAGAAGGGCAGCGAGGTCATCCGCATGCAGCACACCCTGCTGGGCGAGGAGAAGTTCCGCAAGGGCATGGACCTGTACTTTGCCCGCCATGACGGCCAGGCGGTGACCTGCGACGACTTCACCGCTGCCATGCAGGACGCCAGCGGCGTGGACCTGACGCAGTTCCGCCGCTGGTACTCGCAGGCGGGCACCCCGGTGGTGGAGGCGAGCGGTACGTACGACGCCGCCGCCCACACCTACACACTCACGCTCAGGCAGCACTGCGCCAAGGTGGGGGTGGAAACCCTGCCCGGCGCGCCCGAGAAGCTGCCCTTCCACATTCCGTTTGCGGTCGGCCTGATCGGCCCGGACGGCCAGGATATGCCGCTTCAGCTCGCCGGCCAGAGCACGGCCGACAAGCACGCCCAGGCCACCACGCTGGTGCTCGACTTCCGCGAGGCCGAGCAGCGCTTCACCTTTGTGAACGTGCCGCACGCCCCGATGCCCAGCCTGCTGCGCGGCTTCTCCGCACCGGTCACCCTGCGCTGGGACGCCAGCGACGAGCAGCTCGCCTTCCAGGTGGCGCACGACAGCGACGCCTTCAACCGCGCCGAAGCCATGCAGCGCCTGGGCATGCGTCGCCTGCTCAAGCTCACGCAGCGCGCCGCTGCCGGCCAGCCCCTGGAGGCCGATGGCCTGCTGCCCGAGCTCTTCGGCAGGATCCTGGCCGATGACCGCCTAGACGCTGCCTTCAAGACCGAGCTGCTGATGCTGCCGCCTGAAGTGATGATCGGCGAGCAGATGGACGAACTCGATGCCACCGCCGTGCGCACGGCTCGCGTGTTCCTGATCAAGCACATCGCCGCGGCCTTGAGGAAGGACCTGGCACGCGCCTACGCCGCGCTCACCGGCGGCAAGGCCCGAGCCTATTCGCCCGACCCCGTGAGCGCCGGACGCCGGACACTGACCAACATGGTGCTGGCCTACTGGCTGGACAGTGGCGATGCCGCGGCCGTGAAGGCCGCACTGGCGCAGTACAAGAACGCCGACAACATGACCGCGCGACTCGGTGCACTGGCCGCACTGGTGAACATCGTGCCCGAGGCGGCCGACAAGCCCCTGGCCGACTTCTACAAGCGCTACGAGGACAACGCCCTGGTCATCGACAAGTGGTTCCGCCTGCAGGCCAGCGCCCGCCACACGCGCAGCAAGGATGTGCTCAAGCTCGCGCGCCACAAGGCCTTCACGCTCAAGAACCCGAACCGCATGCGCGCACTCGTGTTCGGCTTCGCCATGGCCAACCCGGCGGGCTTCCACGCGGCCGACGGCAGCGGCTATGCCTTCTGGGCCGACACCATTGAGAAGCTGGACCGCATCAACCCCGAGATTGCTGCCCGCATGGCACGCTTGATGGACCGCTGGCGCAAGCTCACGCCGACGCTGCGTGTGCAGGCCGAAGCCGCACTCAAGCGTGTGGCCGGTCTCAAGGGCCTGTCCAAGCCCACGGCCGAGGTGATCGGCAAATCTCTCTCCATCTGAGGCACTCTCGATGCAAAAGCGAACCACCCTCACCCAGCACCTGATCGAGGAGCAGCGCGCCAACGGCACCATTCCCGCCGAGCTGCGCCTGCTCATCGAGGTGGTGGCCCGTGCCTGCAAGCGCATTGCCGTCTCGGTCGGCAAGGGCGCCCTGGGCGACATCCTGGGCGAAGCCGGCAGCGACAACGTGCAGGGCGAGGCGCAGAAGAAGCTGGACGTCATCGCCAACGAACTGCTGACCGAAGCCAATGAATGGGGCGGCCACCTGGCCGCCATGGCCTCCGAGGAAATGGAGACCATCCACAAGATCCCGAACCGCTACCCCAAGGGCGAGTATCTGCTGCTGTTCGATCCGCTGGACGGCTCCTCGAACATCGACGTCAACGTCTCCATCGGCACCATCTTTTCGGTGCTCAGGGCGCCATCGGACACCACCAACCTGCGCCCGGTCGAAGAAGACGACTTCCTGCAGCCGGGCACGGCCCAGGTGGCCGCCGGCTACGCCATCTACGGCCCGCAGACCCAGCTGGTGCTGACCGTGGGCAACGGCGTGGACATCTTCACGCTGGACCGTGAGCTCGGCTCCTGGGTACGCACGCTCAGCGACGTGAAGATCCCCGAGGACACCAAGGAATTTGCCATCAACATGAGCAACCGCCGGCACTGGGCTGCGCCGGTGCGCCGCTACGTGGAAGAGTGCGAGGCCGGCAAGACCGGCGTGCGTGGCAAGGACTTCAACATGCGCTGGGTGGCCAGCATGGTGGCCGAGGTGCACCGCATCCTGAACCGCGGCGGCGTCTTCATGTACCCCTGGGACGCCCGTGAGCCCGAGAAGCCGGGCAAGCTGCGCCTGATGTACGAGGCCAATCCGATGGGCTTCATCGTCGAGCAGGCCGGCGGCGCTGCCACCAACGGCCTGGAGCGCATCCTCGGCCTGCAGCCACACAAGCTGCATGAGCGCGTCAGCGTGGTGCTGGGCAGCAAGAACGAGGTGTTGCGCGTGACCGAGTACCACCAGCAGGCGGCCCAGGCCGCCGCCTGAGCGGGCCCCGACCCGCTCGGTACGACCCGGGCGTGCCCAGAACGCGCTCGATTGCAGCCAATCGAGTTCGTTTGATTTTCAAACAAAACAAGAAAAGGGCCCCGCTCGAGGGCCCATTTTCTTGCTTCAGTTGAAGATCGAATCAGCCGCTTCCCGCTTGTGCCAAGCGGATCTTGGCCGAATTGCTGAAAAACCTGATTCCTGACATGCACTGCTGGGCAGTGCGCCGGCCGCGCCAGCGTCGCGCTACTTGCGCAGGGTCTCGTCGATCGGCTTCAAGCCGCCGCAGTCGGCCCCGAGGTAGCGCGACTCCGACTCCATCACCATGGTCACGGGCTTGCCGGCACGCTGCCCGGTCATGTTCATCTCGGTGCGCGAGGTATCGCCCGAAAAGCTGGTGCGCCCCTTGCCGCGCATCGTCCCGTCGGGCCGGGTGCAGACGAACTCGAACTCCACCGTGCTGCCGCTACGCACGAACTTTTCGTTCTTGCACTGCTTGTCCGGATCGGGCAGCGGCTCCTGGCGCGCGGCCATGGCAGCGCTGACGCAGAAGCGCGCCGCGCCCGGCGCACCCATCTGCACGCCCTGCTTGCCCATCATCTGTTCCATCTGCTTGCGCTGCTCGGGCGACATCTTGGCCATCGCCTCCTGCATGCGCTTCTGGCCGTCGGCCATCTTGGCGCTCATGTCCTCGCCATTGAGTGTCTGCCGGATGACTCGGCTCTCCCAGAGACCGGCCTTCATCTGCGCCTGGGCGGGCGCTGCGACCAGGTACGCGGCAAGCATGCTGCCGACAAGCATTCCAACTTGCGTCCGAACGGTGTTCATGGCTCCTCCCGATTGCGATCTGCCGTGGCGGCTCGGGCATGGTAGGACCTCAGCGCTGCGCTGGCGACCCCATCGCCGCAACACGCGGCGCCATGCAGACGCAGCGCAGCTCAATCGAGCCGAATGCGGCCTGAGGCGAGCTCTTCGCCGAGCTCGGCGTCGGTCAGCGTGCGGGACGTGCCCGCCTGTGGATTGCCGATGACGAAGCGCTTGCGCATCGGGCTGATCCAGGTCACGCGCCAGGGCGCCCAGCCCCCCGCACCATCACTGACCTGGACCCCGGTATTGACGGCAACCGACTCGAGCGTGCTGGCGATTGACACAGGCGATGGCGCCGATGTCTGCGCAGAGGGCTCAGCCGCAACGGATGCTGCAGCAGCTGGGGTCTGGGCGGCGGTGCCGCGCGCGGCCGGCGGCAGGTCATGGACAGGATCGGCCGCTGCGGCGTCAGTCGCACCCTGCAGGGCCACGAAGTGCAGGCGCGCCAGCTCGACCAGAAAATCGCTGCGCGCGTCGCCCTGCCAACCCGCACGGTCGAACCCGGCGTTGAGGCCCTTGAGCAGGCTGTGCATCTCGGACTTGAGCGACTTCGCAAAGACCGTGCTGCCGGGTGCTCGCAGACTCCAGATCAGGGTGTCCAGGGTGCGCGCTGCATCGTTCCAGCGCGTGTCGTCGGCCGGGCGCTTCATGTCCGCCGCGGCCAGCACCTTGACCCATTGGGTGTCGATCATCTGCCTCACGAACGGCGGCAGGGGCTTGTCCACCGTCACCTTCTCGATATGGGCACGGGCCACGGCCAAGGCGACACGCTTGCGCGCCTCGCGATCTTCCTGGGCGATGCGGCCCGCCGCATCGGCTGCGGCCTCGATGGGCGAGGCCGGCGCCGCCGCAGCGGCAGGCACCGGAGCAGGGACGACAGGGGCAGCCGCGGGGGCAGGCTCCCGTGCGGCAACGACCTCGCCACCCGCGGCGCGCGTCGCACGCTCGATCAGGCTGGCGGTCAACTGGCCGAACTGCACCGCGTCCATCGACCGATTGGTGCTCAAGGTCGTCAGGTGGGTCAGCGCGGAACGCACCGGGTCTGCAGACGATGTGAAGAACGAGCGCTTACCGAGGGCGTACTTCAGCAGCGGCTGCTTCAAGGCCTGGATGCTGGCCTGGATGGCCGGGAGCAGACGCTTGTCCTTGATCAGCAGCTCCAGGTTGTTCGAAAGCAGCTGCAGCACGTCCGAGTCGTCTCCCGACAAACGCGCGGCATCCGGGCTGCGGCACAGCAGCGTCCACAGCGTGGCCGGTCCGCTGCGGCTGCTGATGAATGGACCACCGGATTCTCCCCCCAGAGCGACACGCCCGGGCGCCGGCGCGGGGGGCTCGTCCACCGCCAGCTCGAGCGTCGGGAAGCTCGAAGAACGACTCTCCCCCGCAGGCGGCAAGCCGAATCGAGGGGCCGGCCGATTGGGCGCATGCGCCTTGATGGCGCGCTGCAGTTCGGGATCCGGGCCAGCCGTCAGACTGGCCAGCGCATCTGCGGGCGGCGGGGGAGGCGGGGGCGGCGGCGGCAGCACCAGCTCCACAGGTGCCAGCAAGCCAAGGCGGATCGATCCCTGCTCTGCGGGCGGTGGCGCAACCGTCTCCAGCGGATGCACTGACTCCAGGTAGACATTGAGCTTGGCGTAGCAGGACTGCAGGCACGGGATCAGATGCTCGCCGTAGTGGCGCAGCAGCGTGGGTGAGCCGCCGAGCGGCGCGGCGCACTCGTCCCAGAAGCGTGCCAGCGTGTCCAGAATGAGGGAAGGGCCGAACGGATTCTCCGGCGCCTGGATCTCCACGGTGCCCAGGCTGGCCGAGCGCAGGAAGCGCTTGATGCGGTAGTTGATCAGGTCGATCGCCGCGTCATTGACCGCGCTCAGGCGCCGCGAGAAATCCGTGACGGCCAGACGCCGATCGAGCTCGTCATCGGCCAGCAGTTCCATCTGCGCCGCGGTCAAGGGCACGAGCTTGCGCTGTGCGCGATTGAGCAGCATCTCGCAGGCCATGGCCATGCGCGTCTGCAGGCGCGCGGGGTACTCGGTCTTCAGACGCTCCTCAGCCGCCCAGTACAGCTTCGGGGCGTCGGTCGATTGCCTGGCCACGCTGCGCATGGCCTGCATGACCGCATCCTCGGCTTCCGGCGTCGGGTCCGGGAGCCTGACGAATTCCATCGCTGCAATCTTGCAGGCGTTGGCAAGCGATTCCCGGATGACGGAGAGTTTGTCGGACACGGATGAGGAGGCGGGCCGCGAGAACTGGGCGCGGCTGACAGTTGTTGACGTTTATGGCCCAAGCCGAATCATGCCCCAGATAACGACCCGGCTGCGTATTGCTGCAGCCGAAGAGATCCTGAAGTCTGAGGACGAAGACCGCCGTCTGCGGTCGCAGTTCAAATGCAGATCCGGCAACCGCTCATCAGGGCAGCAGCACGGTCGCGCCGGTCGTCGCGCGGCCTTCAAGCTGCGCATGGGCCTTTGCGACGTCCGCCAAGGCATAGGTGCTCGCCACCTCGAGCTTGATCTTCCTGGCCTTGACCATGGCGAAGAGTTCGTCGGCGGCGGTTTGCAGCTTCTCAAGGGTGTTGACGTGCGTCCCGAGCGTCGGGCGGGTGACGAACAGCGAGCCCTTGGCCGCAAGAATGCCCAGGTTCACGCCATCGACCGGACCGCTGGCATTGCCATAGCTCACAACCAGGCCACGCGTCTGCACGCTGTCGAGGCTCGCCATCCAGGTGTCCTTGCCCACGCTGTCATAGACCACGGGGCACTTCGCGCCCTGCGTCAGCGCCGCAACGCGCTCGGCAATGTTCTCGGTCTTGCTGTTGATGGTCGCCCAGGCACCATGCGCCTTGGCAATGGCAGCTTTCTCTTCGCTGGATACGGTGCCGATCAACTTGACCTTCAGTGCTTTCGCCCACTGGCAGGCGATCAGCCCGACGCCGCCGGCGGCGGCGTGGAACAGGATCGTCTCCCCACCCTGGAGGCGATAGGTCTGGCGGAACAGATACTGGACCGTCAGACCCTTGAGCATGGACGCGGCCGCCTGCTCGTCGCTGATGAACTTGGGCAGCTTGAGCACCTGGCTGGCCGGATGCAGCTTGTAGCCCGCATACGCCCCGTGCGGACCCTGGCAGTACGCCACCCGGTCGCCCACTTTCACGTGCGCCACACCCTCGCCCACAGCGTCCACCACGCCTGCTGCCTCGAAGCCCAGCGTCAGCGGCAGGCTGGGTGCGGGATAGACGCCGGTACGGAAGTAGATGTCTATGAAGTTCAGGCCGATCGCGGTATTCCGGATGCGCACCTGACCCGGGCCGGGATCGCCGATCTCGACGTCTTCGTAGCGCAGCTGGTCCACGCCGCCGGTGCCATGAATGCGCACAGCCTTGGTGATCACGGATGCCATATCAGGAGTCTCCTTGGACGGATTTCTTCAGCGAGAGGATGAACATGCCGGCCAGCACCAGGGCCGTGCCCGCCAATTGCAGCAGCGTAATCGGCTCTGCGAGCAGCCAGAAGCCCAGGAACAGCGTGGACACCGGGCCGATCATGCCCGCCTGCGACGCATTGCCAGCGCCGATGCGCTCGACCGCCATCATGGTCATGAGCACTGGCACGACCGTGCACAGCGTGCCATTGACTGCCGAAAGCACCCAGACCGTGGGCGTCTGCGCGAACAGGCTCGCCATCGGGCGCAGCACGCCGTACTGGGCGATGCAGGCGCCGCTGGCCACGATCATGGCCAGCGCCACCAAGCGCTGGCTGCCCAGGCGCTTGACCAGCTCGCCGCTGCCCAGCAGGTAGATCGCGTAGGTCGTTGCGCTGGCAAACACGAGACCGGCGCCCAACCAGACCAGCGCACCGCCCAGGTGCACGTCATGCCAGAACACCAGCACGATGCCGGCGTAGGCCACGCCCAGCGACGTCCACTCTCGCCCGGTCACTCGCCGCTTGAGCAGGGCCACGCTCATGAGCAGCACGATGGATGGCGTGAGGAACAGGATCAATCGCTCGAGGCCGGCGCTGATGTACTGCAGGCCCAGGAAGTCAAGGAAGCTGGACACGTAGTAGCCGATGAGCCCCAGCCCGGCCAGCTTGAGCCAGTCGGCACGCGTGAGGCTGGGGGGCTGTGCGGCGGGCCGCATCGACCACCAGGCCATGACCATGAAGAACGGCAGGGCGACCAGCATCCGCAGGGCGATGACCGAGACCGCATCCAGCCCCTCGCGATACAGCAGCTTCGCGACGATCGCCTTGCCGGAAAAACAGATGGCACCCACTGCCGCGAGCACGAGGCCGCTGAGGTAGTGGGCCTGCTGGGCACGCACGGCGGCGTTCACTGGTGTCGACGAGCTCAAGGCGTTCCGAGACGAGGAGTTTGAAAGGCTTTGCCCGGCGTGCGCCGGACCGGGGTTGCGATGCGTCCGCTGGCAGCCTCAGGGCACGCCACCCGCTGGATTATGGGCGGGCCGGTGCACCCGGCCTACCGTCGTGCCGACCTGTCCGCTCGGCGCGAGTGCAGACCCGGAATGCCGCGCGTCGTCGCAATCGGCACCTGCCCGCCGACGAACGATGTCAGTCCTGTTACGAGCTGTTGCACCGGATTGCGGGCAAAGTGGCTTGAACGCGCGCAGACTGCGGCTTCGCGATTGTGACGTCATGGCACACGCATTGCTTACTCGCACACGCCGCTCAGTTCGGCCTAAGCTGAACGAGTATCTGGAGCCCGAAAAGAACGATCCCTGGGGATGTCATGGAACTGCTGAACAAACTGCTGACACCGACGCGCGCCGCTCACGAGACGCAACCGGTCCCCACACCTGACCAGGCGCCGCGCGCCGCAGCTTCTGACACCAGTGCGGCGCTGCACAGCAGCTTCAGCCTGGGCACCGATATCCATATCAAGCTGGCCGATCGGCTCGAATGCGGCACGGCCCAGATCGACGGTGACCTGGAGGGCGACATGAAGGTGCGGCATCTAGTGGTCGGCCGCAAGGGCAGCGCGCGCGGCGAGGCCAAATGCATGAATGCGGAGATTCGCGGGCGCTTTGATGGCGACCTGATTGTCCGCGGCAAGCTCACCGTCTACGCCACGGCACAGATCAGCGGCAAGGTCCGCTTCGGCGAAATCGTGCTCTGGAAGGGCGCTGAGGTGAAAGGCAACGTCAAGCGCATGGTGCGCCCCGGCGATGCCGCCCGCCCCGCCCAGAAGCGCCACCCTTCGCTGTTCCAGCCCACCAGCGCGGTCACGCAGGACACGCTCAACCCGCAGACGATGTCGGAATACTGAGCGGTGGCCGCAGGCTGCGCCGTGCGGCGCGGCCTGTGGATCAGCCCCGCTGCGGCAAGGACCGCAATCCGTAGATCTGCCCCCCGGCAAACAGATACTCGGCCCGCAATCTTTGCGGGCCTTGTTCATTGGCGTAGGTGTAGCCGATCAGGGCCACGCGCTCGCCTACCTTCGTCTCCGGCACCTGCCAGGCCTGCATGCGGTTCAGCGGCGCGAGCTCCACCGTCCATTCGCCACGCTTGGCCGCCGCGCGGGTCTTGGCCAGGATGCCGGCCGCATCGACCGGGCGCTCCTGCGCAGGCAGCTTGCGACTGCCCAGATCGGCAGGCAGGGCGGCTGAGGCGGGCATGTCGATGACCAGCGTGGCATGCGGGTTGGTCCAGGTCACCTGCCTGACCACACCCTCCAGATAGATCGGCTGACTTTCGTCGAAGCTGCCCCAGCCATGGTGCGCCATGGCGCGCGGCAGCAGCAGGACAGAGGTTCCGGCAAGCAGGAGGTGACGGCGTTTCATGGCAGAGGCTCGCATTGATGCAGACGGCACGAAGTGTGTGTTGCTGCCCTGCGCTCGGCCATCCGGAATCACCCCATACAGGTCAGACGGCCGCCCGGCACGCCATTCGCGGTCGCGTTTCGTGCATTGATCGCGCAAGCCCGGCTGTTCGCCACATCGCCGGTCGCAGCCTGCAGCCTGGGTGGTTACAGTCGCGGCCAACGCAGCCCGGCATGACCGGGCGCACCCCAACTCCAGGGAGCTCGGCATGAAACTCACATCTCCGCGCCGCGGACGGCGCACAGCCCTGCGCCCGCTCGGCCTGCTCGGCGCCAGCCTGATGGGTCTGGCAGTGCTCGCCGGCTGCAAGGGGCCGCAGCAAACAGATCCGCTGCTGGCCGCCACGACCGCCTGCCGGCTGCCCGACCTCGAACAGGAGGTGCGCTGCGGCAGCGTCAAGGTCAAGGAGAACCCGGCCAACCCTGGCAGCCGGGAGATCGAGGTCCAGTTCGCAGTGCTGCCTGCGCAGGCCCGCTACAAGGAGCCTGATCCGATCGTGCTGCTGGCAGGCGGCCCGGGGCAGTCCGGGCTGAAGATTGCCGCGCCGATGAGCAAGGTGTTCAGTGCGCTGAACCGCAAGCGCGACCTGATCTTCATCGACCAGCGCGGCACGGGTCTGTCCAATGGCCTGGAGTGTCCGATGCGCGAGCTGTACGCCGACATGGAGAAGAGCCTGGACCCTCAGGCGCAGATCTCGCTCATCAACCGCTGCCAGGAACGGCTTGCCGCCAAGAATGACCTGGCGGGATACGCCACACACATTGCGGTGCAGGACTTCGATGCCATCCGCGCCAAGCTGGGCGCCGAGCGCATCAACCTCTGGGGCGGCAGCTACGGCACACGGGCGGCGATCGAGTACACCCGGCAGTTCCCGCAGCGCGTGCGCACCCTGCTGCTGGACGGCGTCGCGCCGGCCGACATGCCCCTACCCGTGTCGATTGCACGCGATGGCGACGCCACCATCAGCAATCTGCTCGAGGCCTGCGCCAAGGATGCCGCCTGCGCCAGGCGCTATCCGGATTTTGCGCAGCGCATCGAGGCCCTGTTCACCCAGCCCACCAGCACCCTCGCACTGACGGACCCCTACACCAGCCAGAAGCGGAGCTACGCGGTGCCGCGCAGTGCGGTCGCCTCGGCACTGCGCACGCCGCTGTACGCGCCCGGCCTGAGTGCCGTGCTGCCGCAGGCGGTCGCACGCGCTGCATCGGGCGACGGCGACCCCTTGCTGGCGCTGTCCAGCGCGCTGTCAGGCGGTAGCGACGAAGGCATGTCGATGGGCATGCATCTGGCGGTGGTCTGCGCAGAGGACCTGCCGCAGCTGAACGACGCGAACATCGCCCAGGCCGCCAAGACGCGGTTTGGCACCACCTTCGTCGAGCAGTACCGGGGCATGTGCAAGGGCTTTCCGCAGGCACCGATCCCCCCCGCCTACTACGCACCCGTCAAGCACGATCGGCCCACCTTGATCCTGTCCGGCGGACTCGATCCCGTGACGCCGCCGGCCGAGGGCAACAAGGTGGCGGGATGGTTCAGCAACGCGCAGCATCTGGTCGCGCCCTACATCGGCCACATCGTCAGCGGCCAACCCTGCGCGAGCAAGCTAATCGAGACCTTCGTGAAGACCGAGGGCAAGGAAAAGCTCGACAGCGCCTGCCTGGCCAAGCTGCCGCGCCCCAGTTTCTACGAGCCGCCGCAGCGGCCCGTTGCCGAACCCGCCAAGACAGCCAGCATTCAAGCCCGGAGCGCCCAATGATCGAATCCAAGGATCTCTCCAAGAGTTTCACCACCGGCAAGGGCAAGCAGGCCAAGACCGTGCAGGCGGTCAGCAGCGCAAGCTTCGTGGCGCGCGACGGCCTGATCACCGCCCTGCTCGGACCCAATGGCGCCGGCAAGACGACCACCATGCGCATGCTCTGCACGCTGGTGGAACCCTCGGCAGGCCGGGCACTGGTCGATGGGGTGGACGCACACCGCGAAGCGGTCAAGGTGCGCGCCCGCCTGGGCGTGCTCTCTGACGCCCGCGGGCTCTACACGCGGCTCACCGCGCGCGAGAACGTGCGCTACTTCGGCGAGCTGCAGGGCATGACGGCCGCCGCCATCGAGCAGCGCCTGGAGGTGCTGGTGCATCAGCTCGGCCTGCAGTCGATCATCGACCGCCGCACCGAGGGCTTCTCGCAGGGCGAGCGCATGAAGGTGGCGCTGGCCCGCGCCCTGATCCATGACCCGCCCAACCTGATCCTCGACGAGCCCACCAACGGCCTGGACATCATGACCATCCGCCTGCTGCGCGAGCTGTTGAAGAACCTGCGCTCATCGGGCAAGTGCATCCTGCTGTCCACCCACATCATGCAGGAGGTGGCGGCGCTGGCCGACGAGGTCGTGATCATCAGCGCGGGTACCACCGTGGCCCAGGGCACGGTGACCGAACTGCAGCAGCGCGCGAACGCCGCCGACATGGAAGAAGCCTTCCTCAAGCTGGCCTTCCCTGATCAGTACCAGGAACACATTGCACAGGGAGCGCAGGCATGAGTCTCTCGAAATTCTTCGCCGCGGTGCTGCGCAAGGAGCTGATCGACAGCCTGCGTGACCGCCGCACCATCATGACCGTGCTCACGGTCTCCATCCTGTCGGGGCCGCTGTCGCTGTTCCTGATGGGCGAGTTCATCGGCAGCATCGAGCGTGACGCCGAAAAGCGCGAGGTCTATGTGGTCGGCAGCGACCAGATGCCAGGGCTGATGAACTTCCTGCAGCGCCAAGGGCTCACGATCAAGGAGCCGCCGGCCGACTACGAGGCCAAGATTCGCAGCGGCGACTTCCAGCGCGCGGTCATCCGCCCCGGCCCGAAGTTTGCCGAGAAGCTGCTGCACGGCGAGAAGGCACCCATCGAGGTGGTGTTCGAGTCGACCCGGACCGGCGCCGGGCCGTCCATCAGCATCGCCACCGAAGCGGTGCGCGGCTACAACCGGGAGGTGGGCGGCCAGCGCCTGATCGCCCTGGGCATATCGCCCGGCGTGCTGCAGGCCGTCGATCTGGAGCGCGTCGACATGGCCACGGCACAGGCCAAGGGCGCGCAGATCCTGTTCATCGTGCCCTGGGTGGCCCTTTTGGCCTGCATCGGCGGCATGTTGAGCGTGGCCATCGACGTGACCGCCGGCGAACGTGAACGCGGCTCTCTGGAGCCCCTGCTGACGACGCCGGGCGAGCGCAGCGCCATCGTGGCGGGCAAGTGGCTCACCGTCACGATCTACGGCTGTGCGGTGGTGCTGCTGACGGTGGTCGGGATGTGGGTCTCCACACAGCTGATCCGCAGCGAGGCACTGGCCTCGATCATGCAGCTCTCCGGCCCGCAGGTGCTCATGCTGATCGGCATCCTGATCCCCTTCGCCGGCTTCATTGCCGCCGGGCTGATGCTGGTCTCGACCTTCGGGCGCAGCTTCAAGGAGGCACAGACCTACGCCAGCTACTTCATGCTGATCTTCAACTTCCTGCCGATCACGAGCCTGTTCATCAAGCAGAAGGACCAGCTCTGGCAGCTGTTCGTGCCGGGCCTGGCGCAGCAGTTCACGATGGAGCGCGTGGTGCGCGGCGAGGCCCTCGGCGCGACGGACCTGGCCCTGCCGGCGCTCGTCGCCCTGGCCACCGCAGTCATCTTCATGGCCCTGCAGAAGACCCTGCTGGCACGCGAGCGCATCATCTTCGGCCGCTCGTAGCGCGGCACACGCCAAGCTCGGCCAGGGCGCCGAGCCGTGTCAGAACGGGCCTGTGGAGTGATCCCCAGGCCCGTTTGATTTTCAACATTCATTTGAAAAGCATTGACTCCATACCCTGATTTTCAAAAAATCGTTGAATATCACGATCAGCCAGTTTCCGCTTGTGGCAAGCGGGTCTTGGCCAGATTGAGGGGGCCAAAAAGATCAGTGCATGTCACGCCGCGTGCGCAGCGGGCGACGTGCATCACAGCGCCTGGGCGTGCAGCTCGAGCGCCTCCAGCTCGGCGGCGGTAAAGCCCGCCGCACGGCGCGCCGGCAGGTTGAACGGCCCCTTGGGCGCCGGGGTGCCGTACTCATCGAGCAGCGCCCAGAACGTGGCCACCGGCTCCCGGCCGGCCTGGGCGCAGAGATGCCGGTACCAGCGGTTGCCGATCTCCACATGCCCGACCTCGTCGCGCATGATCACATCCAGGATCTCCACCGCGCGCGCATCGCCGGCGGCGGCCAGCTTGGCGCGGATCGGCGGCGAGGCATCCAGCCCGCGCGCCTCCAGCAGGCGCGGCACAAGCGCCATGCGCGCCAGCGGATCGCCGGCGGTCTTCTGCGCCATGGTCCACAGGCCGTCGTGCGCCTCGAAGTCGCCGTAGCTCGCGCCCAACGTGCGCAGATGCTCGGCCAGCAGGCCGAAATGCAGCGCCTCCTCGCGCGCCACCTTCAGCCAGTCGCTGTAGAAGGCGGACGGCAGGCCCGGGAAGCGCCAGAGGGCGTCCAGCGCCAGGTTGATGGCGTTGAACTCGATGTGCGCCAGCGCGTGCAGCAGGGCCGCCCGGCCGGCCACCGTGTTGGGCGAACGTCGCGGCACCCGCGCCGGATGCACCAGCAGCGGCCGCGCGGGCCGCCCGGGCAAGGGCGCGCCGGGCGTGAGCAGCACGGTCGTGTCGAGTGCACCGGTGGCAGCAAAGGCGGCATCGAGCGCCTGCACCGCCGCCAACTTCTCGGCGGGGTCGACGATGGCGAGCGCCAGCAATGCAGTGGCACGCAGCTCGGCGCTTGACGCGCCCGCGACGTGTGCGGTGATGGGGGCTTCAGACATGGGCGAAAGTCTAGGCGACACCACCGCCCTCGCCCTGCCAGCCACGCCCTGCCCGCTGGCCCCGCGCCTAGGCTGGCGCCAGCAGCCCCGCCTCCTGCGCCGGGCCGGCCAGGAAGTCGGTGACCAGCTGCGGTAGGTGCGGCCGCAGGGCCTGCGCATCAATGCGCCGCCCGGCGCTGTCCACCAGCTGCTCGGGGTGCTGCGTGGCCCAGGCCTTCAGCGCCTGGGCCAACTGCGTGGCGCTGCGCGTGCCGTCGGCCAGCCGCATGATCTGGACCTGCATGGCATCGGGCCGGAAGGTTTCGTGCGCCAGGGTGGTCACGGTGTCGAGCCCGGCGGCCAGCTGGAGGCGGCAGCAGCGGTCGATCTGCGGCTGCGGCGCACCGGGGTTGCCGCGCAAGGCAGCCGGCGCACCCAGCACGCGGACCGCGCCGTCGGCAATCAGCGCGCGCAGATAGGTCTCGCGCTCGGCCTCGTCCGGGCCGGGCGCAAGCAGCGCGTCGACCGCAATGGCGCCCGGCCAGGCGGCCTGCAGGGCCTCGATGACCGGGCGCTGCGCGACCGTCGGCGCCGCCAGGGCATGGTCGGACAGCCGGCAGAGCAGCGCACCCGGCGGCGCCTTGGGGTTGGGGTGTGGCATGAACTGGCCGGCTAGCCCCAGGCCTTCGAGGCGATCACGCAGGCGCGCGGCGCGCGCCCGCTCGGGCTGGCGCCCGGCGTGCACGAGCAGCGCGCGGTGAAAGGATTCGCCCTGAAGGTAGTCGCGCATCTGCAGGGCCGCGGCGGTGTGGTCTGCGCCCTGCCCAGCCGCTGCAGGCACGTCGGCCCCAACCACAGTCTGCATCAAAGCCACCTGCGCATCGCTCAGCAGCAGGCCGTCCACGTCCGGCTCGGCCACATCCGCCGCGCGCTGCAGGCCGGCGGCCCGGGCGCGGCGCATGAATTCGGCCACATGCAGCGGCCGGTTGTCGCTCTCGTAGAACTCGTGAAGGATGTAGCTCGGGTGGGCCTTGAGCAGGCCCGGTACCTCGCGCTTGAGCAGGCGGCCCATGGGTGAGTCTTCGGGCGTGGCCGCCTGCAGGTTCTGCAGCAGCTTCAGGGCATGGGCCACCTTGGCGGCACCGGCCAGCGCCGGCGGGGTGAACTGCAGCAGGAAGTCGCGGATCACGCCGCGCCAGTGCCAGCCGGGCAGCGTATTGAAGCTGATGTAGGCCACGCCCTGCGGCGCCAGGTTCTCCGCACTCACGCGCAGGATGGCGGCCTGCACCGGCTCCGGCACCCAGGAGTACACGCCGTGCGTGAGGATGTAGTCGAACTGCCCCCAATCCGGCGTGATCTCCTCGACGCTGGCCGCCACGAAGCGCACATTTCCCACGCCCATCTGCTGCGCCAGCGCGCTGGCGGCCTGGATCTGCACGGGCGAATAGTCGACGCCGACGCAGTCCCAGTCCGGGTGGCGCACGGCCAGCGGTACGAGGTTGCCGCCCGTGGCGCAGCCGATCTCCAGCACACGGGCACGTTCAAGCGGCGGCGCGGCCCAGCCGGCCCAGGCCAGTGCACCGGCCAATCGTTCGGGCTGGGTGTACTGGATGGACCCCGTGGGATAGGGAACGGCGTCGTAACTTTCCTTGCTCATGGCGGGCTCGGTGGTTTGCTCAGGGGTTCGCGCGGTGCTGCGGTACAGCGGCAGGCACGCAACATAGCGCCGGGCGGCCGCAGGCCCACTGCCTAAAATCGGCCATCCGGCCTCACCCGGCAGGCCCTGCGGCCCGCTTCAACCCAGAGATCCTCCCCCCATGCCCATCTACCAGTTCGAGGAGCATCGGCCCGACATTGCCGATAGCGCCTTCGTGTTCGACAACGCCACCGTGATCGGCAAGGTCCGCCTGCAGGCAGAGAGTTCGATCTGGTCGGGTGCCGTCATCCGTGGCGACAACGAACTGATCGACATCGGCGCCGGCAGCAATGTGCAGGAAGGTGCGGTGCTGCACACCGACCCGGGCTTTCCGCTGAGCGTGGGGGCGAACGTGACCATCGGCCACCAGGCCATGCTGCACGGCTGCACCGTGGGCGAAGGCAGCCTGATCGGCATCCAGGCGGTGGTGCTCAACGGCGCAAAGATCGGCCGCAACTGCCTGGTGGGCGCGGGTGCGCTCGTCACCGAGGGCAAGGAATTTCCGGATGGCTCGCTGATCATCGGCGCGCCGGCCAAGGCTGTGCGTACCCTGAGCGAGCTCGACATCGCCAGGATGCACGGCAATGCCGCCAACTACGTGGCGCGCGCCAAGCGCTTCAAGACCGGCCTGACCCGACTGGACGGCGCCCATGAGTGACCAGGTCCTGAAGTTCCTCATGGGTGATGGCGCGGTGCGCATCGAGGCGGTGTCACTCACCGACACCTGGCGCACACTCAACCAGCACCGCAACCTGCCGCCACCGGTCAATGCCATGCTCGGCGAACTGGTCGCAGCCAGCACCCTGCTTGCAGCGACGCTGAAGTTCAACGGCTCGCTGGTGCTGCAAATCCAGGGGGACGGCCCGGTGCGGCTGGCCGTGGTGGAGTGTGCCGCCGGCTTCGGTGTGCGTGCAGCCATCAAGCTCCATGCAGACGCCGAGATCGGTGATCAGGCGAGCTTCCGAGACCTCGTCAACACGCAGGGTCGGGGGCGCTTCGTGATCGTGCTTGACCCCAAGGACAGGCTGCCAGGCCAGCAGCCCTACACCGGCTTCGTGCCGCTGGTCGGCAGCACCCTGGCGGAAAGTCTGGACTACTACTTCGCCAGCAGCGAGCAGTTGCCCACGCTCGTGCACCTGGCCGCCAACGAAGATTGCGCCGCTGGCTTGCTGGTGCAGCGCATGCCCGCCGAAGGCGGCAAGGAAGTGACGGATACCGACGCCTGGGACCGCGCTCGACACCTCGCGGCCACCATCAAGCGCGAGGAGCTGCTTGGCCTGCCGGCGCAGGAGGTCGTGCGCCGCCTGTTCTGGGAGGAACCGCTCGACGTGAAGGCGGAGCAGCCCGTGCGCTTTTCGTGCAGTTGCTCGCGCGAGAAGGTGGCTGGCGTGCTGCGCATGCTCGGCAGCGCAGAGATCGAGTCCATCCTGGCCGAGCAGGGCAAGGTCAGCGTGAACTGCGAGTACTGCGACACCCGCTACGAGTTCGACGCTGTGGACGCCGCAATGGCTGTGCGCGGCGGCCCAGACGCCGCGCCGGGCAGCGCCCTGCACTAGGGGGCTGCGCCGCACACCCCCGGCGGCCTGCCTGCCCACACCCCCAGGTGGTGCGCGCAAGACATGCGAAAAGCGCAAACGCCAGACTGTGGCGTTTGCGCTCGAAACACCCTACTCATTGCCGGATGGGCTTGCCGGCCGTTGGATTAGTGTTTCAAAATCGTCAACACCCCACTGGAGGGGGCAAATGCGCTCCGCCACGCAGCGAAGTGCCAGGTCAGGGGAACAGATGTCAGGCCTGTACGACTTCTTGGTCCGAATCAATCTCGTATCCGGCTTTCAGGGCAAGGCCTTCCTGCTCGTCCTGACCGTCTGCGCGATCCCGGCCGCCCTCGTCTGGCTGGTCTTGCTCGTCTGGCCGAGCATCAGCCCGCTGGGGCTGGCGATGACGGCTGGTCTGGGTTCTCTATTGGCCATCGGCATCGGGCTTTGGGCCGTGCAAAGCATGCTTCGGCTCATCCTGGCCACCGCCAATACCCTGCAGCGCTTCGTCACCTTTGGCGAACACATCCCGCTGCCGCGTCACTATCACGACGAGGTGGGCTTGCTGGCACGCGAGGTCGACAGCATCGTGTCCGACCTCAAGCGGCGGCGCGATCAGCTCCGCGCCGACGGTAGCTATGACGAACTGACGGAACTGCCCAACCGCCGCAGCGCACTGCGCAAGCTGCAGAACGAGCTCTCCGACCGCCGTGATCACCTGCCGGGGACGGCACTCGTTGTGGCCATCGTGGACATGGACAACTTCAAGCGCATCAACATCGCGCATGGCCACAACTTCGGCGACCGCGTGATCAAGCATGCGGGCGTGTCACTCAGTGAACGCCTCCGGGAGGGCGACTTTCTTGCCCGCTTCGAGGGCGAGCAGTTCATCATCATCGCGCGCATGATTCCCGATCGGGCGCAGGCCGTGATCGAGCGCGTAAGCCGCCCGATTGCCTTCTCGGAGCTTCCCGCGCCGATCACGCTGTCGGCGGGCTTTCGCATCTGCGCACAGGACGATCCGCTGGAGCAGGTGTTGCGCCGCTGTGAGGAGATGCTCGCGCGCGCCAAGGCCGCCGGCAAGAACCGCGTCATGGGCGACGCCGTCGATCAGCGGGCCTCGCTACAGTTCAGTCTGACGGCCCCGGCACTGCCCGCGGCCAACCAAGGCGTCCCGGCCAAGAGCGCGGGCACGGGCTTCAGTCAGTAGGTCGGCTTGCGGGCGGGCGCCAAGCACGACTCGAAATCCGCCAAGCCACGGGGAAGTCGAGGACTCGTGGGCAGGACGCCCCACCTCTCGCATCATCGTGCGGCAGGTGGGTTGCCAGCCGCAGGTAGGCCCTGCGCCTTGCCCGGGGGTGACGGCGGCGGCTTGACTGCCGGAATCGGTGTGGCGCCTTCGAGAATCTGCACGTACACCTCGCCCTGGCGCACCATGCCCAGCTCCTGCCGGGCACGTTCCTCGATGGCGCCGGTGCCGGTCTGAAGGTCGCGCACATCCGCCTCGATGGCTGCGTTGCGCAGCCGGCGCTCTGCATTGCCTTCCTCGCGCTTGGCCAGCTCACCCTCGCGCTCCCAGACCTTGAACCAGCCACCTTTGCCGAACCACACCGGCCACTGCAGCAGCACGACGGCTGCCAGCAGTGCCACGGTGATGATTCGACTGCGGTTCATTCAGCGCAAGGCCAGAGGCGTGCTCAGCGCAGGTTGTAGAAGGCGTCGCGGCCCGGGTACAGCGCCACGTCGCCCAGGTCTTCCTCGATGCGCAGCAGCTGGTTGTACTTGGCCATGCGGTCGCTGCGGCTCATGGAGCCGGTCTTGATCTGGCCGGCGTTGGTGCCCACCGCGATGTCGGCGATCGTTGAGTCCTCGGTTTCGCCGGAGCGGTGGCTGATGACAGCGGTATAGCCGGCGCGCTTGGCCATCTCGATGGCGGCGCAGGTCTCGGTCAGG
>JAIXTA010000135.1 GCA_027484405.1 Burkholderiales bacterium | reverse complement strand
CCCCAAGCAATTCGGAGCGTCTCCATGGCCAGCAATCTCTCGGTCCTCTCTGCCGAAACCTTCAGATATCACGGCATCTGGGGGCCTGGCATCCGCCTCTTCAGGCAACTTCGCTTTCGCACCAAGGCCGTGCTCATCGGGATTGCACTGCTGCTACCTGCAGTCATCCTCGGTGCTGCGTATCTGAGCAACATGTATGCGCAGGTGAGCTTCTCACAGAAGGAACGCGAAGGCGTCTCGGCAATGCGCTACTTCGTCCCCGTTCTCAAGGGTGTCATCCATGTTCGAAATGCCACGCGCGCGGGGCTGGGCGGTTTCGACAGCCAGGCAGACTACAAGCGCGCCCGCGCCAACGTAGACACAGCGCTTGGCGACTTTGACAAGCACCTTCAGCGCAGCGGCGATCCGCTGAACCTGCGCGGCCGCTTTGACGCCATGCGCACCGCCTGGTCCGCGACCGAAAAGTCCAGCAACGGTGTGGACGACAAGGGGCGCACCGTATTTGGGCCGGTGACCGACGCGGCTCTCAAGGTGCTTCGCGGCATCAGCGACGAGTCGAATCTGGTGCTCGATCCGGATCTCGACACGCTGTACATGATCAACGCGCTGTTTCTCGAAATGCCGGGTGCTGCTGAGCAGCTCGGGCAGCTCTGGGGCTGGGGCACCTTCGCGCTCGCAAAGGGCGGGCTGGAGAGCCCGGACCAATACCGACGCTATGCCATCTGGAGCGCCCAGACAGCAGCGGGCATCGAAAACGCGCGCACCTACTTCGGGCGCGCCAAGGAGGCCAATCCGGCCCTGGCGAAGTCGATCGACCTGTCCGGCTTCGAGGTCGCCATGAAGTTCCAGCAAGGTGCGGACGTCGCGAAAATGACCTCGGAGGCGATTGAAGCGCACGAGGTCTACCGCGATGGCGCCAAGGCGATCGATGCCTACTTTGGCGTGTTCGACAAGGCTCTGCCAGTGCTCGACAACCTGCTGGACAAGCGCATCGTCCGACTTCAAACGGATCTCGCCGTGCGCGCCAGCGCTGTACTGGCGTGCCTCGTGCTAGCCAGCTACCTGATGTATTGCTACTCGCGTGTGATGTCGGGCGGGCTGCGCGAGGTCGCGCATCACCTCCAGCAGGTGGGTCGCGGTGACCTGACAGGGTCCATCACGCCATGGGGTCGCGACGAGGCAGCCGACCTGCTCCATGCCGTCCAGGCCATGCGGGTGTCACTGCGAGACGTGGTACGCGAGGTCCGCCAGGCCTCGGACGCGATCTCCAACGCCAGCGTGGAAATCGCCACGGGCTCGATGGATCTGTCCAGCCGCACTGAGGCCGCAGCTTCGGAGATCCAGCAGACCGCATCATCGGTCGAGCAAATCGGTACCACCTTGGCCAGCACCACACAGCACACCAGCACCGCCGCAGATCTGGCCGTTCAGAACTCGGGTGCAGCGCGAGAGGGCGGCGTGGTGATTGCGAAGGCCGTCGACACCATGGCACAGATCAACAGCGCCTCGGCCAAGGTCGGCGAGATCACTGCGGTCATCGACAGCATCGCCTTTCAGACCAACATCCTGGCCCTGAACGCCTCGATCGAAGCGGCACGTGCGGGCGAGCACGGACGCGGCTTTGCAGTCGTGGCCGCCGAGGTCCGTACCCTGGCCAAGCGGTCGGCAGACGCGGCCCGCGAGATTCGCGGCCTGATCGACGACACGGTAGGCAAGGTGCGCTCAGGCACTGACGTCGTCAACACGGCTGGTGTGAAGATGAACCGGGTCGTTGACGGGGTCACGGTCATCAGCACACTGCTCGGTGAAATCTCGACAGCAGCCAGCCAGCAAAGCCAAGGGGTCCGACAAGTCGGTTCGGCCATCACGCAGCTGGACGCGATGACGCAGCAGAACGCCGCCCTGGTCGAACAGACCGCTGCGGCAGCCGAGGCACTCAAGGAGCAGGCCGAGGCGCTGGTGGGTGTGGTGTCTCACTTCCGTGTCGAACCTGTGCACAACCCGGGCTGACCTGCGGAGCATCTGACGAGCATGCGGATCGAGCCGATATCCGGCCCAGCCCAAGGCACCGATGCAGGCTGTCATCAAAGCGGGGCTGGCCGGAGCGCTCGGCCCTTTGCAGAGGGCAGCGTTGTGCCAGGCCTGAGGGATGGCGAGGGCGAGGTCCGCGAGCACTGTGATCTGCAGGGCAGCGCGGGACGTGTGGCGTACTCTCAGGAACTCAGGGTGCAGAACGCGGGCGCGTGCGGCTAGTTGCGCGCGGCGCCCTCGGTCTGGAGCTTGCGCCACGCCGTCTGGATCAGACGGGCGTCTGCGTCGGCACGATGACAGCGCTCTTGGTGCGCCGCGCCTTGCACGGTCTTCGCATAGCAATCCGACCAAAGACCCGCCTGCTCATCGCTGAGCAATTGGCGCAGATGCTCCAGCCGGAATCGGGGTACCAGATCGGCCGCGTCGAACAGGATGGCCAGCCACGCGTAGTCGTGTGCCCAACCATCCGTGAACACGGTTTGCCCGGCCAGGCGTCGGTTCAGCTCACCGGCCACCACGCGTGCGGGCCAGCCCTCGGTGGCGAGCTGCTCGCGCGAAATGCCATGCACTGCCTGGGCCGTGGCGTCCCAGCGAGTCCAAGCTGACTCCGGGCGGATCAACCAGCTCGCACTGCTGCCATCGGCCAGGACGATGCCGATCTCGATCGGATAGCTGCCCGCACCGAAGCCACTGGCTTCGATGTCCATGATGATGGGGCCGGAGCTCGCGCTGTGCGCGCGCTCCAGACGGGGCAGCAGATCGGGCATGGGTGCACGCTAGCCGCCTGCCGCCGCTGGGGTGCCTCAGAAAAGGCGCTACGTACACCGCCTGTTCGGCGCATCGGAGCGGTATCGAGTCCGAGATCGGCCTCGCGTGATTTGCGCGCAATTTCCAGATGTCGCTGACATTTCCGATCCTTTTCCATCGGCTTGAACTGAAACCCGCACGCCAAGATTCAGTTTGTCTTGGACAGCAATTCGGCCACCAGGACTGCGACGCGGACGTAGCACTCCGCATGGAGTGCATGATGCAAGCCCTGCTTTCGAGTCTCTGGCGCCCCGGCGTCCTGCTGATGGAGCGCATGACCATTCGGGTCAAGCTGTTCATCGTTTCTGCGTGCACCGTGCTGCCCCTGCTGGGCCTGCTCGTTCACGACACGCTGAACCTGCGTGCCGATGTCCTGGCCACCCGGGCGGAAGCCGAGGGCGCGCTGCAGATCGCCAAGCTGCGCCCCGTCATCCTGAACATCCAGACGCACCGTGGTCAGGTGAATCTGGCCAAGGGGGGCGATCCGCAGGCCGCGGAGGCACTGCCGAAGATCCGTACCGACCTCGCGGCCGCCATCGACGCGTTGGATGGGCAGCTGACGCAGCGCGGCGGCCTGGAAACCCGGCGCGCCTGGACCGAGCTGAAGCCGGCACTGAAAGACATCGCCCAAGGCAAGGTGCCCGACGCCGCATCGGCCAGCTTTGCGCTGCACACGGCACACGTGGAGTCCTTGCGGCGCCTGAACTTCCTGATCGCAGAAGATTCCGGGCTGTGGCTGGACCCCGAAGCAGCCACATTCTTTGTGATGCGAACAAGCGTCGATCTGCTGATCCCTTGGATCGAGGCGAGCGGCACCCTTCGGGCCACCCTGGCAGCAACGGCACGTGATGCGTCCACCGTGCCGCCCGGCATGCTGTTCGCGCGGATCGCCGCGCTGGAGCAGGCGCAGAACCGCGTCGAGGTGAACCTGGGCGCGCTGCAGCGCCAGCGCATCGCTCTCCCCCCGGAACTGCAGCAGGCGATCCAGGCCAACAAGGCGCTGCTGGACCTGGCACGGGCAGTGAGCCGGGGCGAGGGCCCCGCTGAAAGTCCGCAGTGGTACTTCAGCAAGGGGACCGAGGCCGTACAGGCCGCCGTGACCATGGACCGCAAGATGCTGGAACTGCTGGCCGGCCAGCTGGCCGAGCGCGAGACACGCCTGATTCGCGAAGCAGTCATCAAGGCGGGTGCAAGCCTGCTGGCCATCCTGGCCCTGATCTATCTTCTGGCCTGCTTCAGCCTGCAGACCGTGCTGTCGGTCCGGCATCTGGTGAAGGTTTTGGGTGAAGTGGGCGCGGGCCGACTCAGCGCGCGCATGGACACACGCGGCCGCGACGAGCTGGCGGACGTGGCGCGCGGCGTGGACGGCACCGCGGGCAAGCTCTCGGGCATGGTGGCCGACATCCGCAGCGCGGCGACGCTCGTTCAGCAATCGGGCGAACGCCTCGCCAAGAACAACGACGAACTGGCCGCGCGCACGGAGGAACAGGCTGCCAGCCTCGAACAGACAACCGCGAGCATCATGGAGCTGACGCGCACGGTAGAACGCAATGCCGAGGTGGCGCACAGCGTCAGTGATCAGGCAGCTCAGGCGACCGAAGCCGCAGACCGCGGTGAGGTGGCGGTGCAGACGGCCGTGCGAAGCTTCGAGCGCATCCGTGCCAGTTCGCGGCAGATGGCCGACATCGTCGACGTGATCGACGGCATTGCCTTTCAGACGAACATTCTTGCGCTGAATGCCGCCGTGGAAGCAGCGCGCGCAGGCGAAGCCGGCCGCGGCTTTGCCGTGGTGGCCACCGAGGTCCGCAGCCTGGCCAAGCGCTGCACTGACGCCGCCCGCGAGATCAAGGGGCTCATCTCCACCAGCGGCGAGCAGGTGGCCGATGGTGCCCTGCGTGTCGAACAGGTGCGCGATGCACTGTCCGACGTGCTGTCGCGCTTTCGGCAGGTCACCGGACAGGTGTCCGAGATCTCCTCGGCATCCAGCGCCCAGAGCAGCAGCCTGACGCAGATCTCTGCAGCGGTACGCGATCTGGACCAGATCACGCAGCGCAACGCGCAGATGGTTGAACAGAGCCTGCAGACCTCACGCCGCCTGCGCGACCGCGCGGACATGCTGCACAGCTCGGTCCAGACCTTCCAGCTGCGCCAGGGTACGGCCGATGAGGCGCGCGCGATGGTCGAACGGGCCGTGAATCGCGTGCAGGAGATCGGCGTGGGCGCCGCGTTTGCCGAGTTCAATGACCCGCAGGGTGAGTACATCGACCGCGATCTCTACATCGCCGGGGTCGATGCCCAGGGCATCTACCGGGTGTTCGGCGGCAAGCCCGAGATGCTCGGCACCTCCATGCGCGATGTGCGCGGCACCCGCGGCGCGGAGCTGCTGGCCAAGGTGCAAGACGCGGCCGAACGGGGCGCCGGCTGGATCGAATACGACTTCATGCACCCCGAAACCGGCGAAGTGCGCGGCAAGATGAGCTTCGTCATGCCGGTGGGTGGGCACGCGCTGCTCTGCGGCGTGTATCGCTAAGGGGCAGGCCGCAGCGGCGCGCGTACTGCCCGCCCGCACGCATCGGTCACCCGCCAGGGGGCCGATAACATCCCTCGCCAGAATCCCGGTCCATCTCGGACACGGGGCGGGTCGGACAGGGAGGCGGGCCAGCATGCATCATCCATTTCATGCACCGGGCGCAGCGCAACGCGCGGGCAGCGGCTTGATGCGCCTGGTGCGTGCTGCAGGCCTCGCTGCGCTAGGTACCGTCTTGCTGGCGGCACAGCAGCCCGCGCAGGCCCAGAGCGCGGCCCAGAACGCGCCGCAGACCGAGGCGCAGGCCTTTGCGCCGCAGCGCTATACCGTCCAGTTCCAGGGCCGTACCGCAGGGCATCAGCTCGTTCGGCAGACCGCCAACGGCACCATTCGCATCGACTACAGCTACCGCGAGAACGGCCGCGGGCCGGACATGGTGGAGACGATCCAGCTCGATGCGCATGGCGCTTGGCAGCACTGGTCCGTTCGCGGCAAGTCCACCTTTGGCGCGCCGATCGAGGAGCGCTTTGACCGCCGGCCGGGTACGCCGGCGCGAGCGGCCTGGAAGTCTGCGACCGATCAGGGTGAGGCTCCTGCTGCACGCGAGGCGGTGTATCTGCCCGTCGAGCACAGCCCGGCCACCCAGGCACTGATTGCCGCGCAGCTCCTGCGCGCGCCCAACCCCAAGGCAGTGCCCGCGCTGCCCGCAGGCACGCTGGGCATCGAGGCGCTGGCCACTCGCACGGTTCGAAGTGACAGCGGGCGGGCGCAGCGCACCGTGACGCTCTATGCAATGCGCGGGATGGGCTTCTCACCCAGCTTTGTGTGGATGGACCGATCTGTCGCCACGGCGCAGCCGCGCCAGCGCCCGTCCGTGCGCCTGTTTGCCGTGGTGGAACCGAGCTTCGCGATCATCCGCGAGGGTTGGCACAAGAGCGCCGAGCCGCTGCTGGCCGTGCAGAAACAGGCCGAGCGCGCCATGCTTGCGCGCCTGGCCAAGGAGCTGACGCAGCGGCCCGAGCGCCTGATGTTCAGCGCGGTCCGTGTGTTCGACAGCGCCAGCGGTCAGATGAGCGAGCCCAGCGATGTGCGCGTGGCGGGTGGCAGGATTGTCTCGGTCACACCCGCCGGCAGCGCACCACCGGAACCCGGCATGCAGATCGTGGACGGCAGCGGCCGCACCCTGCTGCCCGGCCTGTTCGACATGCACAGCCACGTGGATGACTGGGATGCGCTGCTGCAGCTGGCCGGCGGCATCACCACCGCACGCGACATGGGCAACGACAACGCCTACCTGGCCGAACTCAAGGGCCGCATCGAGCGCGGCGAGACCCTCGGCCCGCGCGTGGTGGCCACCGGCTTCATCGAGGGCGAGAGCCCCTTTGCCGCGAGTAATGGCATCCGCGTCAAGGACGTGGCCTCGGCCAAGGCGGCGGTGGACTGGTATGCCGAGCGCGGCTTCAGGCAGATCAAGATCTACAACAGCTTCAAGCCCGAGTGGGTGGCGCCAGTGGCAGCGCACGCCCACGCCAAGGGCATGCGTGTAGGCGGACACATTCCTGCGTTCATGCGCGCGGGCGACGCCGTGCTGGCGGGCTACGACGAGATCCAGCACATCAATCAGGTGATGCTGCACTTCCTGGTCAAGGACACGGATGACACCCGCACCCTGCTGCGCTTCTACCTGCTGGGCGATGCCGCGCGCGACATCGACCTGGACAGCCCCGCCGTGCGCGATTTCATCCAGCTGCTGGTGGACCGCAAGGTGGTGGTGGACCCGACGCTCTCGGCCTTCGAATACATGTTCCTGCAGCGCACCGGCCAGCCCAATCCGGTGTTCAAGCAAGTGGCCGACAACGTGCCCGTGCCGGTACGCCGCTATTGGCTCACCAACTCCATGGATGTGAACGACAAGAACGCCGAGCGCTTTGCGCAGAGCTGGGCCAAGGTCCGCGCCTTCACGCTCAAGCTGCACCAGGCCGGTGTGCCGCTGGTGGCCGGCAGCGACGACGTGGGCGGCTTCACGGTGCACCGCGAGCTGGAGCAGTATGTCGAGATCGGCATCCCGGCCGCGGAGGCCCTGCAGATCGCCACGCGCAACGGCGCGCGCTACACCTTCACGGACGATCGCGTGGGTCGAATCGCGCCGGGCATGCTGGCCGACCTGATCCTGGTGGACGGCAATCCGCTGCAGAACATCAGCGACATTCGCCGTGTGAGCCTGGTGGTCAAGGGCGATGCCGTGATCGCGCCCGCCGCCGTCTACACCGCGCTGGGCGTCAAGCCCTTTGCCGAAGCACCGATGCTGCGCAGCGCGCCGCGTTTCGGCCGCCGTCTGCACTGAACGCGGCCCATGAACAGCTCGCTGACGCTGCGCGTCGCCTTCCTGCTCACGCTGCCGCCGCTCATGTGGGCGGCCAATGCCGTGGTCGGCCGCATGGCGGTGGGTGTCGTGCCACCGGTGCTGCTGAACCTGCTGCGCTGGACGGTCGTGGCGCTGCTGCTGCTGCCGCTGGCCTGGCCGGTGCTGCGTCAGCCCCAGCTCATCCGCGATCGCTGGCAGCATCTGAGCATCCTCGGCCTGCTCGGCATGGGCAGCTACAACGCGCTGCAGTATCTGGCCTTGCACACCTCCACGCCGCTGAACGTCACGCTGATCGCCGCCAGTTCGCCGGTCTGGATGCTGGCGATTGGCGCGGTGTTCTACAAGGTGCAGCCGCGCAAGGAAGACCTGATCGGCGCGGCGCTTTCGCTGGCCGGGGTGGTGCTGGTGATCAGCCGCGGCGAGCTGGACCGGCTGCTGTCCATCAGCTTCGTCGTGGGTGACCTGCTCATGCTGGCCGCCATCATCAGCTGGGGCTTCTACAGCTGGCTGTTGGCCCGCCCGCCGGCCCACATGCAGGGCGCGGCCCGCCCCAACTGGGACTGGGCGCAGTTCCTGTGGGTGCAGACGATGTTCGGCCTGGGCTGGTGCGTGCTGTCGGCCGGCACGGAGCTGGCGGTCTCAGGCGAAGACATCCAATGGACGCCCTGGGTGCCGGTGCTGCTGCTGTTCATTGCGATCGGCCCGAGCCTGATTGCCTACCGCTGCTGGGGGCTGGGCGTGGCCTCGGTGGGCCCGGCGATCACGGCCTTCTTCGGCAACCTGACCCCGCTGTTTGCCGCGGTGCTCTCGGCCGCGCTACTGGGTGAACTGCCGCGCCTGTACCACGGGCTGGCCTTTGCCCTGATCGTGGCGGGCATCGTGGTGTCTGCGCGCGGGAAGAAGGCATAAATGTCCGTTTTCAACTGATTTTTATGGGCGGAAATGCCACTTTCCGCTCATCCATAGATCGTCTTGACCTGGTGCACCTGCCAAAGAAACATGGCCGAAATTGCACTCTGAATAGCGCCTGACGACCTGGCTCAGCCAGCTGGATCTTGAAACTTTCGGTACGCGCCGCGATCTCTCTGGCGAGCCGGGCAGCCCGCCCGGCATTGCCCATTCGCCTTCTCATGAACCTTCTCAAGATGTCTCGCCTGAGTCTGGTGGCCGCCGCACTGCTCTCCCTGGCGGGTGTGGGCGTTGCGCAGCTGGCCACGCGCGACGCCACCCCGGCGCCGCGCGAGGTGGCGCCGCGCGGCGCACTGCTGCCGGCCGAACAATCCATGGTGAACCTGTTCGAAACGTCGGCGCCGAGCGTGGCCTACATCACCACCGAGGCGCTGCAACCGGTCGGCTTCTTCCGCGCCGAGGTGGCCCAGGGCGCCGGGTCCGGCTTTGTGTGGGACAACACAGGCCATGTGGTCACCAACTACCACGTGGTCGAGTCCGTGGCGCTGGACCCGCGCCGGGGCCGCGTGCTGGTGCGGCTCGATTCCGGCCAACCGATCGAAGCCACCATCGTCGGCACCGCGCCGGAATATGACCTGGCCGTGGTCAAGCTCAACCGCGTGCCCAACGGCATCCGGCCGATTCCCATCGGCACCAGCAAGGACCTCAAGGTCGGCCAGAGTGTGATTGCGATCGGCAACCCCTTCGGTCTGCAGCGCACCCTGACCACCGGCATCGTCAGCGCCCTGGACCGCGAATTGCCCACCGCCAATTTCCGCGAAGTGTTCGGCGTCATTCAGACCGACGCCGCGATCAACCCGGGCAACTCCGGCGGCCCGCTGCTGGACTCCGCCGGGCGCCTGATCGGTGTGAACACCGCGATCCGCTCGGCCAGCGGCTCGTCCTCCGGCGTGGGCTTTGCCATCCCGGTGGACTTGGTCAACCGCATCGTGCCCGTGCTGATCGTCAAGGGCCGTGCACCGCTGCCGGGCATCGGCTTCACACCGGTGCGCCCGGACATCGTTGCACGCAACAACATCAGCGGCGTGGTGATTGCCGAGGTCGGCCGAGGCACGCCCGCCGCCGAGGCCGGCCTGCAGGGCCTGGGCCGCAACAACACCCTGGGCGACGTGATCACCGCCGTGAACGGCAAGCCGGTCGAGACCCTCTCCACGTTCGTGGCCGAGCTGGACCGCGCTGGCATCGGCAATCAGGTCGAACTGACCGTGAAGCGCGACAACCGTGAGCGCAAGGTGCGGGTGAAGGTGATCGATATTCGTGGATGATCTTGCGTGGGATGACTTCGCGCTTTGCGCTTCGATGACCTCGCCGCTGCGCAGCGTGATGATGCCCGCCTGGACCGGCGGGCGATGAATGGCCAAAGGGCGCCGGGAAACCCCGGCGCCCTTTGGCTTTCCTGCCGCGCAGCGCGTCATTGAAGGGGTGCGCAGCACCCCGAAGTCATGCCAAGCGGCGCAGGTCGCCTAGCGTCATGCTCATACCCGTGCGAGCTGGAACACGCTGACCGACTGGGCCAGACGCTGCGCCTGGTCCTTGAGGCTCTCGGCCGCCGCGGCACTCTGTTCCACGAGCGCTGCGTTCTGCTGGGTCATCTGATCCAGCTGGCCCACGGCCTGATTGACCTGGCCGATGCCGGAGGCCTGTTCGGTGGTGGACGCCGTGATCTCACCGATCATGTCGGTCACGCGCTG
>JAIXTA010000181.1 GCA_027484405.1 Burkholderiales bacterium | reverse complement strand
GAGCACGTAGGGCACCGGGTGCCGGGTGCCCGTGCCTTCACAGGCCATCACCACTTCGACATAGGGGCGCGCACCGAACAGATGCTCGTGCAGGGTGGCTTCATCGGCCACGACCATGTGCGAGAGCTTCTCGTACTCGGCCAGGGCGCGGATCAGGGCCATCACGCGCGGCACATCGGCCGGCGTGGCTGCGCGGATGTGGAAGGCGGCACTCATGCGGCGCGTGCCCTGTTGATTGCTTCGTGAGTGTGCTTGGCTGCACGGGCTGCGGCGTCGGCGAAGTCTGCTGCGCTGCTGGCGTAGAGGATGGCGCGCGATGAGTTGATCAGCATGCCGGTGCCATCGGCACTTCGGCCGGCCTTCACCGTGGCCTCGATGTCACCACCCTGCGCGCCGATGCCTGGCACCAGTAAAGGCAAGGCAGGTGCGAGGGCGCGAACCCGTGCGAGCTCGGCCGGGAATGTGGCCCCGACCACGAGGCCCACCTGGCCGTTGCGGTTCCAGTCGGCAGCGGCCTTCTGCGCCACCCGCTCGAACAGCTTGTCCTGCCCGACATCGAGGAACTGCAGGTCACTGCCGCCCGCGTTGCTGGTCCGGCACAGCAGGTAGACACCATGCGCAGGCGAATCGAGGTAGGGCTCGATCGAATCGCTGCCCATGTACGGGTTCACGGTGACGGCGTGCGCCTGATAACGCTCGTAGGCTTCGATGGCGTATTGCTTGGCAGTGGCGCCGATGTCGCCGCGCTTGGCATCCAGCACGAGTGCATGCCTCGGGTGCCTGCTGCGGATATGGCCGCACAGGCGCTCGAGTGCGCCTTCGGCGCGTTGCGCAGCAAAGTAGGCAATCTGGGGCTTGAAGGCAGCGCAGTAGGGCGCTGTGGCATCCACGATCTCGCGACAGAACAGGAACACCCGGTCGGGGTCGCTGGCGAGTGAAGCAGGGTAGCGCTGTGCATCGGGATCGAGGCCGACGCAGAGCAGGCTATTGGTGTGGGCGTGAGCGGATCTGAGGTGGTCCAGGTAAGGGGTCATGGTGCCAGTTTAGGCGGACGCCACCGAGCGCCGGTCCGCCATCCTGCATCCTGCTCGGCCCCCGCGGCAGCTACCAGGCGATACCCACGCGGCGCACGGGCGTGGCCGGATCGAGCTCGTCCCAGCTGAAGCCGTCGATCACCTCAAGCTCGATCCGCTTGAGCATGAACTGCGCCATGCGCGTGCGTGCCCAGTCGGCCAGCAGCCCCAGGCTGAACAAGGTGATCGCACCGCAGAATGCCGCCTCTCGCAGCAGCTCGGCGCGGCCGGCGCGAAGATGCACCGGGTGGGTCCCCACCACCATCGTGCCGAGCAGGGCCTGCAGGCTCAGTGTCTCCAGAACGGGGGCAACCAGGCTTCGGTACAGCCACCATGACAGCGGCCAGAGCACAAGCAGCGTCCCCGTGGACCACAGTGCAAACCACAACGGCTTGCCCAGCGCGAAGTCCATCTGGGCACTGAAGCCGCGCAGGCCGCCGGTGGGCGAGAGGTCCGGTGCCAGCACGGCGGCAATCTGCCAGCCGATCAGCGCGGCGATCAACCCTGCGGGCAGGGCCATGGCCCAGACCTGGTAGTACTCGCGGGTGCCGGGCTCCACGGAAAAGCCTGTGCGGCCCAGGGCCAGCCCGCTCCAGCGGAATTGATGCACGGCCGCGTGGCCGATGGGCAGGGTCGTGAGCCAGATTGCGAGGGCGATGCCCGTCGGGATCCACATGGGTTTCCAGCCTGGCACCGCGCCCAGCCAGAGGATCTGCACCCAGCACAGGAGCACCACGCCCGCGAGCACGCTGCCATGTGCGCGCAGGGCAGCGACAAAGGTGCCGGCATGGTGGACATGCTGTCCGCCCAACCGCGTGCCAGCCGCGTTGCTGTGCAGGACCTGGAGCATGAGCCAGACGGTGCCGGTGCCTGCCGCACCGATCAAGAGCAACCCGAGGCTGAACACGACGCCGCCCGAGCCGTAGGCACCGAGGCCCACGCCCAGCTGTGCAGCCAGGAGCATCAGCAGGGCCAGCGCGCGGCCCTTCAGACGTGCGGCCAGTGGCAGGGCGTGCGCCGCCGTCTGGCCTTCAAACTCGAAGGCTGCCGCAAGACGGCCGCGCCGCCCGGCGTTGACCAGGGCGGCCGTGACCCCGAGGGTGAAGGGGGCAGCAGCGCGAAGCACGGGGAATGCGGGAGCGAGTCCGAGCGGCCGAATCACGGGCCGCGCAGCGCCTTCGGCAAACCGACGAGCGAACTGGTTGCCCGTAAGAATCGGTTGGGTATCGGCGAAGTGCCGCTCTGCAGCGGATTCTGCGGCGCGGCGCTCACGCTCCGCATCCTGGGCATCGAGCAGGTCGCTGATGCGCTTCGCGTCAATCAGGAACTGGCGCATGGCGTAGGGCCTGTTAATACTGTTTATGCGGGTGCGAACTGAATGCTGGGGCTGGCAGGCAAGGCGAGCACCGCAGCGCCGCATTGACCCCACTGAGTCGATACACGCAAGGGGTGCAACCCTGCATGCCGGCCCCAGCAGCCGGTTCCCGTAGGGGTGTGGCCAAAATGGCCAGGCGCGGCGTTGCCCTTGCTCGGCAGGGATCGGCCCTGCCTGCGCAGTGCGCCTTGCGCATGACTATTTTGACTCACAACGTACCTCGCATAAGCAGTGTCAACAGGCCCTAATCTCCTCGCCAGCGTTGTAGCAGACGGCGATCCTTCTTGGTCGGACGGCCCTGCAGCTCGAAGGACGGTTCAGGCGCCAGGCGGCGCTGCTCGATCTGCGTCATGCGGCGCGCAGCGCCCTCGGGCGTCTCGCGGTAGAGCAGTCGCGCCTCACTGGCCGGACGGCGCTGGTCGTTCACGCCAAGCACTTCAACCTCCCAGGTCAGTTCGCCGACGACGATCTGCATCATCTCGCCGCCGCGGATGTCGCGGCTCGGCTTGGCCACCGCGTCGTTGACCTTCACGCGCCCGCGCTCGATGGCCTCCTGGGCCAGCGCGCGGGTCTTGAAGAAGCGGGCTGCCCAGAGCCATTTGTCCAGACGTACTGCAAGGGTGATCTCTTCGCGACTCATGCCGTGTTCATGCCGCATTCATGCATTCGGCGGGGTGGTGGGGATAGACAGGGGCTCGCTTGCAGCGGGCGCCGCTCCGTGGAAGTGCAGCGTGGCCACGACCTGGCCATGGTCGCTGTAGACGCGGGCCTCGCGCTCGCCGCGGCGGCGCAGGCCCAGATGGTCGTTGAAGTAGTCGACGCGATGCACCCAGCCGACCGCGTTTTTCGAGAAGGGCGCGAACTCCTCGCTGACCAGGATGTGGTCGATGGTTTCGGGCACCTGTTCGTGCATGTGCGTGAAGCTCGTGTCGCGGCGCTGCACGCCGGCAAAGGGCAGCTGGCGCATCTTCTGCAGGTCGAAGGCATCGAACAGCATGCAGTCGCGCTGGGACTCGTCGCCCCGCATGAAGCGGGTGGCGGCCACCAGCACGGTGGTGGGCGAGGTCACCAGATCATTGAAGTCCCCCAGCACCACCAGCGGCTCGCGTGTGCGCCACAGGCGCTGGATGATGATCTGCCGCAGGGCGAGGGCCTCGCTGGCTCGGATGGCCAGGCTGCGCGCCATGCCGCGGGCATGATGCGCGGGATCACTCTCGCGTTCCTCCGCGAGCAGCGCCGGGCGCTTGCTCTTCAGATGCACGGTGATGACGCGGATCGGTCCGGCGGGGCCGGCGATCAGCGCCTCGAGCACGGGACGCGAAAAGCGCTCCGGCGCCGCCATGCCGGGTGGCGCGACGCGGTCTTCCGGCGCAATCTGCTCGTGCAGCGTCGACTCGATCACCGGCAGCCGGGACAGCAGTGCAAGGCGCGGCTTGAGCGGCGCCTCGGACGTGGCGCTGGCGTGGTCCTCCGGGATGCCCGGGGCGATGATCTGCGCGTCCTTCATCCAGCGGCTGGCGCCGACGGCTTCGCGCAAGGCACGCAGATGGAACACCTCCTGCACAGCCACGACATGCGCACCCAGCGCATCGAGCTGCGCGCCGATCCAGTCGCGCCGCTGGCCGTACTCCTCAACACTGTAGGGCTGCGCGTTGTCGTAGAACGCGGTGTGCGGCAGCGCCAGATTCAGCGTGTTGAAGGTTGCGACGACGAACATGACTGCATTGTGCGCCAGCGTGCTGCCTGCGTCGATGCGACCCAGCCGCACCGTAGCCCCGATCCGACATTGAAGATTGGCTCTGGGAGCGGGTCTCCAGACCAAAACGGCTGAAAAACCGCACCAGACAAGCGAAACAGGTGGTGCCGGGGGCTCGCGCTGGCAGGCGCACGCTTCCTGTTCGGACCCCAAAAGCACATCGGGCGCTTGCGCGCCCGATGCAGGTTCTGCCGGTGAGCTGGATCAGCTCGGGTTGGCGGGTTTCTTTTCCTGTTCGCTGCGCTTCCAGGACAGCCACATGGTGACCGTCAGGATCGTGGCCACGACCCCCAGCGAAACCACCACCGGGATCTTGTAGATGTCGATCAGCAGCATCTTCACGCCAATGAACACCAGGATGATGGCCAGGCCGTACTGCAGCAGCGAGAAGCGGTTGGCCAGCTCGGCCAGCATGAAGAACATGGCGCGCAGGCCGAGGATCGCGAAGATGTTGGAGGTCAGCACGATGAAGGGGTCGGTCGTGATGGCGAAGATGGCCGGAATGCTGTCGACGGCGAACACCACGTCGATCACGCCGATCATCAGGATCACCAGCAGCATCGGTGTGGCCACGCGCACGCCGTTCTGCATCGTGAAGAATTTCTCGCCGTCGTACTTGTCGCTCACCTTGATGAAGCGCTTGAAGAACTTGAGCAGCGGGTTGTCGTCCAGGGACTCTTCCTCGTCGCCCCCGTGGCTCCACATCTTCCAGCCGGTGTAGACCAGGAAGGCGCCAAAGAAGTACAGGATCCAGTGGAACTTCTCGATCAGGATGGCGCCGATCAGGATCATCACCGTGCGCAGCACGATGGCCGCGATGATGCCGATGGTCAGCGCGCGCTTCTGGAACTCCTGCGGCACCGCGAAGTAGGTGAAGATCATCAGGAAGACAAACAGGTTGTCCACCGCGAGCGACTTCTCGATCAGGTAGCCCGTCAGGAACTCCATCGACTTGGTGTTGGCCACTTCACGGCCCACGGTGCCGTCCAGGTAGAACCACAGGCCGGCATTGAACGCGAAGGACAGCGCAACCCAGATCACCGACCAGATGACGGCCTCGCGAAAGGTCACGCGGTGCGGACCCTGGTTCTTGAGCGCAACGAAATCGACGATGAGCGCGATGATCACGAGAACCGTGAACACGCCCCAAAGCAAAGGACTCCCGATCTGGGTCATGGCTTGAGCTTCCCTGATGTCTTTTGGATGTAGATGTGGATGAGCAACGCGATCAACAATCGCGCATTGAAGGTCTCGCCCACGTCAGGGACTTCGGGCGGCTGCTGCCGCCACTGGACCGCTTGCGACCTCACGGTTTGTGCCGTGTCCTCTCGCAAGGGTTCTATTGAGACGCCGCTGTGACCGGGTCAGGCGCCAAGCCGACCGTACTGACGACCACAGCGTGTTTGGAGCTACTCCCCTTCAACACCAGGGATTACAGCCGAGCTAGGGGAACTCCGCTCGCGCAAACCCTGAGTGCTTTCCCTATTGAACACAGAGAGATTGCCGGTGCCGCATCTGGCGCCGTGTGTTCAGGGCTGAAGCCGGCGTCGCGTCGAAAGCTGGGCCATGAGCTGCGCGCGGTACTGCTGCAGGGCGAGCCCGTCGCCGCGCATCGCCTCGGAGAGCAGGCGCAACTTGAGCGCCGCGCGCCGATCTGCGCCCTCCATATCGCCAAAGACCTCGCGCTCCAGATCCGCAAGCTCGTTGATCTGCTGAAGCTCATCCGGCAGATAGCCCGCATTCTTGAGCACGCGATAGGCCATGCGCAGCTCGGCGGGCAGGTGCGCGTCCTCTTCCAGATCAAGGGGCTTGCCTGCCCCCGGCAGGTTGTCGAAATCCCCACGGTCGCGCGCTGCGCGGATGTGGGCCTCGATCAGGTCATCGGTCATCGACAGCGGCATGGCAAGCTCCAAAGCAAAGAGGGCACGGAACTCCGTGCCCTCTTTGTACTGCCAAGTGCGTGTCAGGGAACGTTCGGGCTCGTGTTGATCGGGTTGCGGAGCTTGATATGGAGCTCTCTCAGCTGCTTCTCGTCCACCGGGCTGGGCGCCTGCGTCAGCAGACACTGCGCGCGTTGGGTCTTCGGGAAGGCAATCACGTCGCGGATCGAGTCGGCGCCGGTCATCAGCATCACGAATCGGTCCAGACCGATGGCGATGCCGCCATGCGGCGGGGCGCCGTACTGCAGGGCGTCGAGCAGGAAGCCGAACTTCAGGCGTGCCTCTTCGGCACCGATCTTCATGGCACGGAACACCTTGCTCTGCACCTCTTCGCGGTGGATACGGACACTGCCGCCACCGAGCTCGATGCCGTTGAGCACCATGTCATAGGCCTTGGCCTTGCATGCGCCCGGGTTGGTCTCCAGCCAGTCCACGTGCTCGTCCTTCGGGCTCGTGAACGGATGGTGGCAGGCCACCCAACGCTGGTTGTCCTCGTCGAACTCGAACATCGGGAAGTCCACGACCCAGAGAATCTCCCATTCGCCCTGCGACAGACCGCGCGCCTTGCCGAACTCGCTGTGGCCGATCTTCACGCGTAGCGCGCCGATGGCGTCGTTCACCACCTTGGCCTTGTCGGCGCCGAAGAAGATCAGGTCGCCGTTCTGTGCACCGGTGCGCTCTAGGATCGCCTTGAGCGCCGTGTCATGGATGTTCTTGATGATCGGGCTTTGCAGGCCGTCGCGGCCGGCCGCCAGATCGTTAACCTTGATGTAGGCCAGACCCTTGGCCTGGTAGATCTTCACGAACTCGGTGTAGGCGTCGATCTCGCTGCGGGTCATTTCCGCGCCGCCGGGCACGCGCAGGCCCACCACGCGGCCGCCTTCCATGTTGGCGGCGCCGGCGAACACCTTGAACTCGACGTCCTTCATCACGTCGGTCAGTTCGGTGAACTTCATCTTCACGCGCATGTCGGGCTTGTCGCTGCCGTAATAGAACATGGCGTCGTCGTAGCTCATGACCGGGAACTTGGCCGGCAGGTCCACATCGATCGAGGCCTTGAACACGTGCCGGATCATGGCTTCGAAGATGTCGCGGATTTCCTGCTCGTTCAGGAAGGTGGTCTCACAGTCGATCTGGGTGAATTCCGGCTGGCGGTCGGCACGCAGGTCTTCGTCGCGGAAGCACTTGACGATCTGGTAGTAGCGGTCGAAGCCCGCCACCATCAGCAGCTGCTTGAACAGCTGCGGGCTCTGCGGCAGCGCGAAGAACTGGCCGTCATGCACACGGCTGGGCACGAGGTAGTCGCGTGCGCCCTCGGGCGTGCTCTTGGTCAGCATCGGCGTTTCCACGTCGATGAAGCCGCGCGAATCCAGATACTTGCGCACCTCGATGGCCACCTTGTAGCGCAGCATCAGGTTGCGCTGCATCTCGGGGCGGCGCAGGTCCAGCACGCGGTGCGTCAGGCGCGTGGTTTCGGAGAGCGTGTCGTCATCGAGCATGAAGGGCGGCGTGACCGAGGCGTTGAGCACCTCGATCTCGTGGGCCAGCACTTCGATCTTGCCGCTTACGAGGTTGGCGTTCTCGGTGCCCGCCGGGCGCGGGCGCACCTTGCCCGTGACCTTGACGCAGTACTCGTTGCGGATGCCTTCGGCCACCTTGAACATCTCGGGGCGGTCGGGGTCGCAGACGATCTGGGCCAGACCCTCGCGGTCGCGCAGGTCGATGAAGATCACGCCGCCGTGGTCGCGGCGCCGGTGCACCCAGCCGTAGAGGGTGACGACTTGGCCGTCGAAGGCCTCGGAAATCTTGCCGACGTATTCGGTTCTCATTGTGGGACTCTCGAACTCAAAGATCGTGGGGCATCCACGGTCTGACGTGGAAGCAGGGATTCAGGCGCTTTGGAGGTGGGCTTGGGACTGCGCAGCCACCGGGGACGAAAACGTTCAGGGTTGAGCAGGTGCCAGCGGCTCAACCCTTGAGATTTCGATTTGCGCGCACACCGGCGCACCGGGCGGGGCCGGTGGGGTTCGGGCAGGCGGGCGCAGACATGATGGGTGCTTGAAACATGCGTGAAAACCGCAGTTTAGCGAACCGCCCCGGGCATGGGATCGTGGTGTGGTGCCGGGATCGGCTCGCCGCGCGGGATCACCACACCCAGGCTCACGATGAACTTCAGCGCATCGTCCACGCTCATGTTCAGCTCCTTCACCTGCTCGGGTGGCAGGATGATGATGTAGCCGCTGGTGGGGTTGGGCGCCGTGGGCACGAAGATGGTCTGCGGCTGGTTGCCCAGCAGCCCCTCCACCTCGGCGCCCGGGCTGCCCACTGCAAAGCCCACGCTCCAGGCACCTGCTCGGGGAAATTCCACCAGCACCGCCTTGCGAAAGGCCTGGCCGGACGGCGACAGGATCGTGTCCGAGACCTGCTTCACGCTCGAATAGACGCTGCGCACGATCGGAATGCGGGCCAGCAGCTGTTCCCACCAGACCAGCAGACGCCGCCCGGCAAAGTTGCTGGCCGCTGCGCCGACGGTCAGCAGCACGGCGGCGACAAGGATCACGCCCAGGTAGGGGATGTGGAAGCCCAGCAGCTTGTCCGGATGCCAGTCGGGCGGCAGCAGCTGCAGGGCCTTGTCCATGGTGGACAGGACCAGATCCAGGACCCACAGGGTGATGACCAGGGGCACGAGGACCAGCATGCCGGCGATCAACCACCGGCGCAGGCGCGCGCCGAAGCCCACGCCGGGGGCCGATGTCTTGCCGCTTGCCGGCGCTGTCACGCGCTGGGTGCCGCAGGGGCTGCGGGGGCCGGAGCCGCCGCTGGCGCGGGTGCCGGGGCCGGTGCAGCAGCCGCTGGCGCCGGGGCGGCCGCAGGCGTGCTGGCAGCGCTGTCCGACGCCTCGCTCTTCTTGGCGCCGTCGCGGAAGTCCGTCACGTACCAGCCACTGCCCTTGAGCTGGAAGCCGGCGGCGGTCAGCTGCTTCTTGAGCGCAGGCTGGCCGCAGGCTGGGCAGTCGGTCAGCGGGGCATCGGACACCCTCTGCAAAGCGTCATGCGTGTGCCCGCAGGCGTCGCACTTGTAGGCGTAGATCGGCATGGTCTTGGATGCGTGTGGAGGTGGGTTGTGGGGGGGCCGGCTCGCAGCCGGCGCGCTGGATATGGGGCTTTGCGCTGCGCCATCAAGATCTGCAGCGCGGCTGCAACGCACCTTGCGCTGCAGTTCGCGTCCTTGCGCTAACGCCTTGAATTTTAAGGCGGTTCCGGCCCTGGGCCGCAGCAATTGCCGCGGCGTGCGACACGCGCGCCCGCCGGCCGCGGTGCGGCCCGAGGCAGCAGCGCAGGGGCCGTGCGCGGCTTGTAACACTCCTCCAGCGCCGACACTGCCCAGTGTCAAACCCTGCACGTATGCTTGCCCTCCCTTGCAACCGAGGATGGGTGCGGCAGCGCATCCGGGCTCAATGAAGCGACGAACTTTTCTGTTGGCGGGTGCCGGTGCCCTGGGTGTCCTGGTGGTGGGCTGGGGCGTCGTGCCGCCCAAAAGCCGTCTGGGCACGGCCACCGATCTGGGCCAGCTGGGCGATTCGATCGCGCTGAATGGCTGGATCCGCATCGCGCCGGACAACACCGTCACCATCGCCGTGCCGCGCAGCGAAATGGGCCAGGGCGTGTTCACCGCGCTGCCCATGCTGGTGGCCGAGGAGCTGGACTGCGCGCTGTCGCAGGTGCGCATCGAGCAGTCGCCGCGGGGCGACATCTACGGCAACGTGGCGATGCTGGTGGACAGCCTGCCCATGCACCCCGACGATCACGGCCGCGGCATGCACGCCGGCGCGGCGTGGGTGGTGGGCAAGCTGGCCCGCAGTCTGGGCCTGCAGGTCACGGGCGGATCATCCAGCGTCAAGGATGCCTGGGGGCCGATGCGTCTGGCCGGGGCCACTGCGCGCGGCATGCTGCTGGCCGCAGGTGCAGCCAAGCTCGGGCTGGCTGCGGCCGACTGCACCATTCAGGACGGCGTGGTGCGCGCCCGCGATGCGGGCAAGAACAAGCAGGCCGTGAGCTTTGGCGAGATTGCTCAGGACGCGCTGGCGCGGCCGGTGCCGGATGTGCAGCTCAAGAGCCCCAAGGACTTCCGCCTGATCGGCAAGCCGGCCAACCGGATCGACGCCGGGTCCAAGAGCAACGGCACGGCCGCCTTCGGCATCGACACGCGTCTGCCCGGCATGCGTTATGCCGCCATTCGCATGTGCCCCAGCTTCGGCGGGGCGCTGCAGCGCGTGGACGCCGATGCGATCCGCGAGATGCCGGGCAACCCGCGCGTGGTCACCCTGCCTGCCGCGCTGGGCTCGCAGGCCGCGGTGGCCGTGATTGCGGATACCTGGTGGCAGGCCAAGCAGGCCGTGGACAAGCTGCCGATCGTCTGGGACGCCGGCCGCCATGCGTCACTCTACACCTTCGATCTGCAGCGCAGCCTGAGCGATGCGCTCGCCGCCGAATCCGGTTTCTCGTACCACGACCGGGGCGATGGCGAGGCCGCACTCAAGACGAGCGCCAAGCAGCTGACCGCCCGCTACACGGCGCCACTGCTGGCGCATGCCACCCTGGAGCCGATGAACTGCACCGCGCAGTTCAAGGACGGCACGCTCACGCTCTGGACGCCGACCCAGGTGCCGGGCCTGGCTCATCTGTTCCTGGGCCGCTTGATGGGCATCGAGTCCGATCGGATCAAGATCAATGTCACGCTGCTGGGTGGCGGCTTCGGCCGGCGACTGGAGCTCGACGTGATCGGCCAGGCCGCGTTCATCGCCGGCCAGGCCGGCGGCGCGCCCGTGCAGCTGATCTGGAGCCGCGACGAAGACACCCGGCATGACATGTATCGCCCCATGGCCGTGGCCGAGCTGCGCGCCGGCCTGACCGCAGACGGCCAGCTCAGCGCGCTGGCCACCAAGCAGGCGAGCGAATCGGTGGTCTACAGCTTCTCCGCGCGCAACATGCCGGCCTTTGCTGCACGCACGCCGGACAAGACCACGGACGAAGGCCTGTTCGACCGCCCCTACGAGATTCCGAACCAGAGCCACCGGCAGGTCACGGTGGAAAGCCCGGTGCCCGTGGGCTTCTGGCGCAGCGTGGGCCACAGCATGAATGCCTTCTTTGCGGAAGGATTCATGGACGAATGCGCCCATGCCGCGGGCAAGGACCCGCTGCAGTTCCGGCGTGATCTGCTCAAGAACCACCCACGGCACTTGAAGGTGCTGGATGCCGCGGCCGAAAAGGCCGGCTGGGGGCGCAAGCTCGATGACGGCCGCGCACTGGGCATTGCCCTGCACCAGAGTTTCGGCTCGATCGTGGCGCAGGTGGCCGAGGTATCCGTGAAGGAGAACGAGATCCGCGTGCACCGTGTCTGGTGCGCTGTGGACTGCGGCATGGCCATCAACCCCAACATCATTGCCCAGCAGGTCGAAGGCAGCGTGATCTTCGGCCTCACGGCCGCGCTGTGGGGCGAGGTCACGATCAGGAACGGCGCCGTGGAGCAGGACAACTTCGGCGCCTATCGCCTTGCGCGCATCCACGAGGCGCCGCAGGTGGAGACCTACATCATTGCCAGCAGCGAGGCGCCCAGCGGCATCGGTGAGCCCGCCACGCCGCCCATCGCCCCCGCGGTGGCCAATGCGGTGTTTGCGCTCACGGGGCAACGGCTGCGCAGTCTGCCGCTGCGGCTGGCTGCCAAGCCCGCTTGATGGCATGACGGCCTTCAGCACATCGCGCCGGTTCAAGGCCACGCCCGCCGAGCTGCTGGATGCCTTTGCGCAGCCAGAGCGCCTTGCGCGCTGGTGGGGCCCCGCGGGCTTCAGCAATACCTTCCTGAGCTTCGATTTCCGCGAGGGTGGCCTGTGGGAGTTCATCATGCACGGCCCGGACGGTGCGACCTACGCCAACCAGTGCCGCTTCGGTGCAATCGACCCGGCGCACGGTCTGGTGATCGATCACCTCAATGCCCCGGCATTTCGTCTGAGCATCACCTGGCAGGGCGACGGGGACCACACCTGCCTGCACTGGCAGCAGGTCATGGCCTCGGTGAAGCTGGCGCAGGCACTCCGCTCGGTCTGCCTGCCCGCCAACGAGCAGAACCTCGACCGTCTGGCTGCCGAGCTGGGCCGCAGAGAGCTTGAGCGGTTCGGCTGAGCCCGCGATTTGGAGGCAAGAATCGCTCCCAGAGCCATTCTTCAGACCAAAATGGCTGGAAAGCCGCACCAGACAAGCGAGAAGCCTCTCAGCGGCGCAATGCTGCCAAGAGGCTTTCGGCGCGAAGCGGTGCCTTGCCGCCCCGCTCGTGATCAGAACTTGTACTTCACGCCCGCGCTGGGCAGCACGCCCAGCTGGTAGATCGGCTTGCGGGTGCGGTAGTCGGCCGAATAGTCGTAGCCGGCAATGTTCTTGCGGTTGTAGACGTTGAGCAGCTCGACGTAGTACGTGAGCGTCGGCGAGACGTCGGCGTCGGCACGCAGGTCCAGGCGGTGGTAGGTGGGCAGGCGTTCGCTGTTGAGCACGCCGTAGATCGGGCGCGGGCGGCCATCCGGGAACTGGCCCGCACCGGTGATCGGCGTGATCAGATTGCCGCTGCGCAGGCTGAAGCGCGTCCCCAGGCGCCACTTGCCGTTGAGCTGGTAGTCGCCGACCAGGTTCACGATGACCGGCTGATCGTAGGCAAAGCGGAAGCGCTCGCCGGTCAGGTCATTGGTGCGCTGGGCGCGCGACAGGCTGACCGAGGCGAAGCCTGACCAGCGGCCACCGGCACGCTCACGCTTGACCAGCAGCTCCACCCCCTGCGAGCGGCCGCTCGCGCCGTTGCGGTAGTTGGTGTTCGGATCGGAGATCACGAGGTCCTCGAAGCGCTTGCCGTAGACCTCGGCGCGCCAGCTCCAGGTCTTGCCGATGCGCTGCGACAGGCCCAGCGCGGCATGTGTGCCGCGCAGGCGCTTGAGCTGCGGGTTGCCGATCTCGCGCAGGGACTGTTCGATGTCCGGGTTCTGGTTGTGCCGGCCCACCACGCCGGAGAGCACCAGCGCCGCGGGCAGGCTCCATTCGAGGCCGAGCCGCGGGTCGACGTACTTTCGCTTGAGGTAGCCGTCGTCCACGTAGCGCACGCCCACGCTGCCCGTGAGCGGCTTGGACAGGCGCCAGCGCGTGTTGAGGAAGACGTCGTTGACCGGCTGGCTGTCGTTCTGGCGGGAGATGCTCTGCGGCGCGCTGGTGAAGTCGCAGTTGGGGTCGAACTCGGTGCAGCGCGGATTGCGGAAGTCGACATCGGCACGGATGCTCAAGCGCTGGATCGAGCCGCCCAGGGTCAGCTCATGGCCGCCGTCCAGGGTCCATTGCCCCTGGTGGCGCAGGAAGCGGGTGGCCAGGGTCGCGCCGATGCTGCCGGCCGAGCCGACCACGCTGCGCACCTTGGTCTGCATTTCGCCCAGGCCCACGGTATGGGCGCCCCAGGCACCGAAGTCGCCATCCCACACGAGCGCAGCACTGGTGTAGGACTGGCGATCCGAGCTGCTTCCGGCCAGCACCGGGTCCTGCAGGCCGGCGCGGGAATCACCGCGGAGATTGAAGCTGATCCGATCCGACGCCGTGCTGAAGTCGAATCGCAGGCGCTGATCCGCCGACAGGTTCCAGAGGAGGCGACCCTGGCTGTCGGAATACACAGGCGTCGTGAGGGTGGCGCCTTCTTCCTTGTCTTCCGTCTGCTTGACCACCACGTCGAACCAGCTGCGCCGGGCCGACAGGAAGAACGACACCTCCTCGCTGAGCGGGCCTTCAACCAGCACGCTGCCGCCAAGCAGACTGAAGTCCAGCGTGCCGCCGATCCGGTCGGTTCGGGGACGCCGCAGGGAGACATCGAAGATCGCGCCCAGCGCATCGCCGTACTCCGGCCCCCAGGCGGCGCTGTACATGTCGAAGCGCCGGATGAGGTCTGCATTGAGCACGCTGGTGAAGCCGCCAAGGTGGAACAGGTAGCCCACGGGCAGGAAGTCCACGTAGTAGAGGTTGTCCTGGGGACGGGCGCCGCGCACCGCAGGCTCCGCACTGCCGTCATCGACCTGCGCCACGCCGGGCAGCACCTGGATGACGCGCATCGGGTCGCCGCCGGATCCGGGCACACGGCTCAGCTCGGCCGCCGTTAGGCTGGACTGGCTGGCGCGCTCGCGCAGACGCACGCCCTGCACCACGACGGCATCCACACGGGAAGGATCTTCGGACGTCGCGCTGGTGCTGCCGGCCTGCCGGGACGGTTCGGCAGGCAGGCTCTGCGCCAGTGCCGCAGACGTCCCGCAGGCGAGCGTCAGACCCAGTAACCAGCGTGCACGGGCGGGCAGCCGGGCTGGCCGGCGGTGTTCTTTGGGGAGGCGGATGGTGCGCATCATGAGGAGGACTTTCGGTGTTCTTGGAGGTCGCGCCATGATGGCTGCGCCCAGCTTTACGCAAGCTGAAGAAGCCAACCGTGTCCTATGCCGCAGCGTGTCAGTGCAGGCTGACTGCAGCGTGCGCATCCCCTGCAGGCAGCGCTACGCAGACCTCGCAGCCGGGGCCGTCCGGACGGGCCTGGATCCGGACCTCGCCGCGCAGGGCGCGCACGCTTTCGCGGACGATGGCCAGCCCCAACCCGGAGCCCCGTCCATCGGACCGGTTGGCGCGCCAGAAGCGCTCGAAAGCCTGCTCCCGGTCCGCTTCCGGGATGCCGGGCCCGCGATCGGCCACGCTGATCCGCACCTGCTCGCCTTCGGCAGGCATGACCCGGATCTCTACGGGGCCACCGCCTTGCGCCGGTTGTCCGTGCCGGAGGGCGTTGTCCAGCAGGTTCTCGATGGCCGAGCGCAGCAGGACCGGCTGGGTGTGGATGCGCAGCACGTCCGGGCCGTCCAGGGTCAGCTCTGCCCCCAGCTGGTCGGCGCGCGGGCCGAACTGGGCCACACATTCGCGCAGCAGACGCATCAGATCCAGCGCTTCGGCGCCCGGCGGCTGCGGTGCTTCGGCACGGGCCAGCTGCAGCAGCTGCTGTGTCAGGTGGGCGGCCCGTTCGAGGGCGAGTTCGAGCTGCAATCGAGCCGCCTGTCGCTCAGGCTCTTGCGCCTGCGCCAGCACATGGGCCTGGGCGCTGATCACGGCAAGCGGTGTACGCAGTTCATGCGCCGCGTCATGCACAAACTCGCGCTCACGGCTCAGGTGCTGCGCTGCGCGCCGGAACTGGGCATTCAGCGCGTCGATCAGCGGCGCGAGCTCGGCATACACACGACCGACCTGGAGCGGGTCGGTGGCGTCTGGTTTGCGCGACTGAATGGCCAGGGTCAGCGTGCCGATCGGCGCCAGCGCCGAGCGGATCGAGAACCACACCGGGATCAGCATCAGCGGCAGGACCCAGGTCAGGTAGCGCAGCAAGTCGCTCGCAATCTCGGCCAGCAGCTGAGACCTGCGCATGTCAATGTCATCGATGAAGCTGACCTGCCACTGGCCTGTCCGCGCGGTGTAGGCGCGATAGCGAACCTGCCCGTCCTGCAAGTCCAGCTGCCCGGGCGTGAGGGTCTGCCATCGGGCGGTGTTGGCGGGGCGCCCGACCACAAAGTGCTGCCCCGTCCGCAGGCTCGTAGCGAGAATGCTGATGCCTGGCGCGTCGCCGCGCTGCGCGTTCGACCATTTGTTGAACATCCCGATCAGCAGCTGGGCATCCCGTTCGGTGCCCAGATCATCAAGCAGCTCTGCAAGTTGCTTTGCGCCGGCCGCGAACTCGCTGTCAATGTCTCCCGTGCCGCGCTTGAGCATGGTGTAGCTGATGCCCAGCATCAAGACGGCATACATGGCGACGACCACGAGCACCATCACCGCGCCAACGCGCCAGTGCAGCGAGCGCGACAGTGTCATTCCGCCCGCCCTTCGGCCAGCTGGTAACCCACCCCGCGGAGCGTGCGGATCGTCGAGGCACCGACCTTCTTGCGCAGATTGGAGATGTGGACTTCGATGGCGTTGAAGTCGACAGGCTCGCCCAGTGGGGCCAGCGATTCGGCCAGCCGGTGCTTGGGCACCACGGTGCCGCCAGCCCGCGCCAGGACGGCGAGGATGTCGAACTCCCGAGGGGAGAGCGTCAGCACCTGCCCGCGAAGTGCGCATTCGCGGCGCGGCAGATCGAGCGTCAAGTCGCCCACGCGCCACACGCTGGTGGCTTGTTGAGCCATGCGGCGGGTCACCGCGTGAATCCGCGCCACCAGTTCAGACACTGCAAATGGCTTGACGAGAAAGTCGTCGGCGCCATCGTGCAGACCCGCCAGGCGATCATCCAGCGTGTCGCTGGCAGTGATGATGATCAGTGGCGTGAGCACCCCGGCGCCGCGCCATGCGCGAAGCAGCTGCATGCCATGGCCGTCGGGCAGGTTCAGATCCAGGAGGATGCAGTCGTAGTCGCGCTCGACGAACTGCCTTGCCTCCGAGGCACGGCGGACCCATTCGCTGCTGATAGCCGAGTGCGCCAGGGCGCGTTGCATCGCCGCGCCCAGATCCAGATCGTCTTCGACCAACAGGACATGCATGGCTGCAAGCGTAGCCCCGGGGAAGCCGCGGGACGCACGCTGACCGAGCGTCTTCAGCCGGTCTTCAGCTTGGCGAGGGTGATCCGTCCGATGCGCGAGGCCCTGTGGGCGACCGCCGGATTCAGCCCGGTGCCGCGCCAGCGGTACTGCGGCCTGCGCGCATGCCCGCAGACAGCAGTACCGCCAAGGCGAGGCCCAGTGTGCCCGCCCCGAACGCAGCTGCCAGCCCGTGCTTCTCGATCAACCAGCCCGCCACCGCGGTGCCGATACCGATGCCGCTGACAATGAAGGTGGACGACCAGGTGAAGGCCTCGGTGGCGTATTGCTGCGGCGCCAGGCGCGAGATCATGAGTGTCTGTGCAGTCAGCGCTGGCGCAATCAGCAGCCCGGCCACGAAGGACAGCGGCATCATCCACCAGACGCTGGGCGCAAGCATGTGGGCCCCCACCATGAGCGCGAGCAGGGCCATGGCGGCGCCGTACTGGCGTTCCAGGGACATGCGCAGGTGCAGCGCGCCATACACCGCCCCGCCGATCGCACTGCCCACTGAATTGATGGCCAGCAGCGCCCCGCCCATGGCCGGCCAGCCCGCCTGCGTGGCTGCGGCGGCATAGCTCACCTCGAGCACGCCGAAGCTGAAGGTCAGGCCGAAGTTGCAGATGAAGACCAGCCACAGCGGCAAGATCGTCAGCGGGCCGAGCAGGTGGCGCTCGGCGTGCGGCTCGTGCTTCCAGTACTTCAGCCCAGGCGAGTTCAGGAAAGCCACCACAGCGAGCGCCGAGCAGGCCACCGCGGCGCCAAAGGCCCAGGTGGGGCTGCCCACGGCCAGCAGCAGCGCGATGAGGGCCGGGCCGAGCGTGAAGTTCAGCTCGATGGAGACCGCATCCACCGCGAAGGCCATGCGCCGGTCCGGGCCGTCGTCAAAGCGGTGGCGCCAGAGCGTGCGCGACAGGGTCGTGATCGGGGTGACGAACGCTCCGCCCAAGATCGCCAGGAGGAGCGCGTCGGAGAAGTCCGGGCGATTCAGTGCACTGATCATCAGCAGTGCCAGTGCAAGCGGCTGCACCACGCCCGTGATGCGCAGGGGCCAGCGCGGACCGACGCGGTCGATGAGCCGCCCCTGCACAGGCGCCGTGATCGCCATGGCGATGAAGTAGGCACCGACCACGGTTCCGGCCTGCGCAAAGCTGCCCAGGGCCTGCTTCAGGAACATGAGCATTGCAAAGCTCATCATCGCCACCGGCAGGCGCGAGATCACCGTGAACAGCACGATGGCCTTCACGTCAGGCAGGGCGAAGAACTGGCGGTAGGGCTCGTAGAAGCTGCGCATCAGGCCGCCATTATGGACAGCGCTGCTGCCAAGCTCATGTCAGCAGGCCGGCTCCCGCAGACAGCCGGCCCCGGGGTGAAGGCCTCAGCCGAGAAAGCCGAGATCGGTGCTGGCGAAACGGCCCAGGTTCGGGAAGATGTCTGCGAGTTGTGTCGGGCTCAGTCCCATCCAGCGGCCCAGCGTCGCGCCGTACTGTTCCACGGCGGTGGTCGGAATCATGACCCCGCCGTCGATGAAGTCCGGCCCGTTGGGGTCAATCGTGGGCAGGGTCCCGTAGATCTCGCGGCCGCGTACTGCGCCCCCCAGGACCATGTGGTGCGACGCCCAACCGTGGTCGGTGCCGTCGCCGTTGGAGTTGAAGGTCCGTCCGAATTCGGACGTGGTGAACAGGGTGACGCTGTTGCGCAGATTCAGCTGACCCAGAAGCCCGTCGAAGTAGACCAGCGCCTCGTTGAGTTGCTGCAGCAGGCTCGCGTGCCGGTCGGTCTGCCCGCCATGCGTATCGAATCCACCCAATTCCACAAAGAACACCTGGCGCTTGACACCGATGTCGCGGTTGGCCCCGATCAGCCGCGCCACGGTACGCAGCTGCCCGGCCGTGAGATTCGTGGCATTGGGGGCAGGAAACGTGCTTTCCGGCAGGGCGCGCCCTTGCAGCGTGGCTGCGCCGGCCTGCAGGCGCTCGTGCACGGCCACGTAAGCCTGTTCCAGCAGATTGGTCCGCCGACTGGTGCCGCCGCCAAGAACGGCGGCTGTCATTGCTGGGTAGCCATCGAAGAATGCGCTGGGTATTCCGCCGTCGCTGACAGAGAAGAAGGCGGTGCTGTCACCGACCAGAAAGAGGGTGTAGCCACCTGTGCCGCTGACGGTCGTGAAGTTGGCTGCCGTGCCATTGGATGCAGCAAGCAGGTCGCCCATCCGACCGCCCCAGCCATAGGGATTGCTGGTGGCGAGCGACATCCACGTGTTCGCCTGATCATTGTGCGAACCGACCTGTGCGGGCATGGCGACTCTGCCCGCAAGCAGATCAGCCTTGCTGGACGGAGCGCGCAGCGGTCCGACTCCGGCCAGTAGTGCCAGCCGGCCGGCGCTGTAGAGGCTACCGACCCCCGCGAGATTGGCGTTCAGGCCGATCTGCCGCCCTCCTTGGCTGCGTGTGGTGGCCAGCGCGCTGCCTGGCTTGGCCTGCGCAAGCGGGCCACGCGTGGCGGCGTAACGGGTGTAGGACGTGGCGTCAAAGGGCACATAGGTGTTGAGGTGATCGTTGCCACCGCCCAGGTTCAGGCAGACCAGCGCGCGATAGTCGCTCGGGGCGGTTTGAGCCGATGCGCTGGCCACCGCAGCAAGGTTCAGCGCGATCGGGCTGCTGGCGCCCATGGCGCTCAGTGCGGTGCTGGTGCGCAGGAAATGACGTCGGGAGGTTTTCGAGCTCATGAGCACTTCCTACTTCTGGACCACATATTCAGGGGACACCAGCATGAGCGAGATCGCCTCTGCCAGCTTGAGCTGGGTGCTGCCGCGAACGATGCCGCTGGTCTCGGAGCGATCACCGTTCCGGCCAGCGATGCCTTGCAGCAGCGCAGCCTTCAGATCTGCCGACATCTGCCCGGCCATGAAGACCTGATTGAGCCGCTCGACGAGCTGACTGGGCGTGGCCACCAGGGGCAGCCACTCGCTGTAGTCCAGGCGCAGGAAGTAGGTGTTGCGCTGCGCATCGGAGCAGCAGCTTGTCAGCCCGCCGTTCTGCAGCATGTCCTTGAAGAACCAGAAGGTGTCTTCCACGGACGACTGCGTGACGATCTGCATCTCGGGTGTGACAAGGCTCTGCCCGCTGAGACCGGTGTTGGGCGGCGAGTAGTTCGGGAAATAGAAGTTGAAGACCGAGGGCGCACCCAGCGGCGTCTGCCACAGACCCTTGCGCCGGTCGTAGGTCCACAGTCCGATGCCGTAGCTCATGGGGTCGTCTTCCGGCTTGGCCTTGAAGACCCTCATGAGATGAGCCATGCGCTGGATCTGCTCGCGCACGCGGCCGAACTGTGCCCAGGTCACCGAGCTTTCATTGCGCGCCTCGGCATCCAGCAAGATGGCCTTGATGACCGCCCTGAGATCGCCACGCACGCCGTTGCCGTTGTTGTTGAACACATTCACCACCCGCGTCACGTAGGCGGCGCTGGGGTTGCTCGTGACCAGACGCTGGATGAGCTGCTTGCAGAAGAAGGGCGCGGTGCTTGCGTGGTTGAACAGGGTGTCCAGCAGCGTCTTGAGATTGCCCACGGGGTCGGGCGTGCTGCTCGCGGCGATCGTCACGCCGAGGAACTTCTTCTCGCTGGTCGAGTGGTACTTGGGGTTGGCCTTCATCGGCCGCTCCTGGACCGGCATGTCGCCTGGCTGCCAGTAGCCGTAGTAGCTGTTCCAGCTGCTGTCGCTTGCGTCAGCGAACGCCCAGCCCGTCATCACACGCGATACGCCGATGACGTCGGTCTGGCTGTAGGTCGGAATCGGCTGCCCCTGCGCGTCAAGCTTGCGGCTGCCGTCGGCATTGAGCTGCCACAGGCCGATCGAGAACAGCTGCATCAGTTCGCGGGCAAAGTTCTGGTCGGGCTGGGTGCCGGTGACCGGATCTTCCTTGCGGTTGTAGAGGTGGGACAGGTAGGAGCCCATGGCGGTGGACAGCGTGACGCCCTCGATGAGATCGCGCCAGTTGCCAAAGCCCTTGGCGTACAGCATGTCCACATAGGCCGCCAGCCCGCTGCCCAGGTAGTAGGTCGCACCGTCGCGCAGGCTCACCACGAAAATCTGCGAGAGCGCAAACATGACGCGCTGGCGCAGCTGGTCGCTCTTCATCATGCCGATCCACATGGAGTCGTTGACATCCCAGATGGTCGGGCGGTCTTTCCACTGTCCGGTGGAGGCCGCGGCTCGCTGCCGCACGAACTGCGCATGGTTGTGCTGGACCGGCAGGGCAAACTGCTCATCGATCCAGGCTGAATAGCCGATCTGCATCAGCCGGTCGATGTCGGCCTGGGTTGCGCCGAGGGTCGCCTGGCTGAGAAAGCGCACGGCTTCGGCGGCCGTGGCGGGCTTGGCACCCACGGGTGCGGGCGCCGGACCAGGCACCGGGGCCGGCACCGGGCCAGGAGCCGGCGGCGGCGGTGCAGGTGCCGCCCCCGGCGGCGACGCGGCGCCGCTGCCACCCCCGCCGCCGCAGGCCGCCAGGCTGCCTGCTAGCAAGGCGGCCACGCCAAGCGCCCACTCACGCCGCGCAGGCGGGCGGATGCTCTGCGGGCTGCGTGCCTTGGCCTGGGTGTGCTCTGTGGTTGCTGGGCTGTCGCACTCTGCTTCGGCATGAAGTTCCTTGGCAAGACGCGGCGGCGGTTGAGTACTCATCTGACATCCTTTGGCAGCGCTGCCGGCAGAACTGAAGGGCAAATGCACGATCTGCGGCAATTTGGGGCGGCGCGCAATGTTTGCGCCAGTGCGCCGATGAAATGTTGAACATCTGTAACCGGGCGTGAGCAGCGTGGGACCGCTTTGGCAGCCTCGCTTCAGCTCCTGCCGGTGGCGTTCGACACCGACGGGACACCGGCAGGCGCGCAAGCTGCGAGAATGCGCGCCATGAACAAGATCGTCAGCCTGATCGGCGTCCCCACGGACATTGGCGCGGGTGCGCGCGGCGCGAGCATGGGGCCTGAAGCCCTGCGTGTGGCGGGACTCATTCCCGCGCTCGAAGGCCACGGCCTGCAGGTGCTGGACCGCGGCAATCTCAGCGGCCCGGCCAACCCCTGGCTGCCGCCGGTGGACGGCTACCGCCACCTGAACGAGGTGGTGCAGTGGAACCAGGCCACGCACGAGGCGGTGTATGCGGAGCTGGCCGCCGGCCATCTGCCGATCATGCTCGGTGGCGACCACTGCCTGGGCATCGGCTCCATTTCCGCCGTGGCACGCTGGTGCCGCGAGCAGGGCAAGAAGCTGCGTGTGCTCTGGCTCGATGCACACGCCGATTTCAATACCAACCAGCTCACGCCCAGTGGCAATGTGCACGGCATGCCAGTGGCGGTGCTCTGCGGCTACGGGCCGAAGGAACTGGTCGAGATCGGTGGCACCGTGCCGTCCATCAAGCCCGGTGTGGTGCGGCAGATCGGCATTCGGAGCGTGGATCAGGGCGAGAAGCGCTTCGTGCACGAGGTGGGGCTGGAGGTCTTCGACATGCGCTACATCGACGAGATGGGCATGCGCCACACGATGGAGCTCGCGCTCGGTCTGATGGACCCGAACACCCATCTGCATGTGAGCTTCGACGTGGATTTCCTTGACCCGGAGATCGCCCCCGGCGTCGGCACCACGGTGCCTGGCGGCCCGACCTACCGGGAGGCGCAGTTGTGCATGGAGATGATCGCCGACACCGGCCTGCTCGGTTCGCTGGACGTGGTGGAGCTCAACCCGGCGCTGGACGTGCGCAACAAGACGGCCGTGCTGGCGGTGGACCTGATCGAGAGCCTGTTCGGCAAGAGCACACTCATGCGCAAGGATCGCTAAATTTGACCGAAATTGATCTATTTCTCATGGACCAAGATGCTGGTCTCGCTTGTCTGATGCGCGAGAAGTGGCATATCGTGTTTTCTGAAAAATAAGTCTGAAAATGATTGATTGATGGAGCAGGTGCGTCCGGTGCCCTGAACGTGTGCGACGAGCACCGCCCACGATTCGGTGCCGCGAGGGCGAAAAAAAGCCCGCCAGTGTTCTGGCGGGCTTTTTGTTTCCACGGTGCGCCGTGCGAGGGCGCAAGCGCAGATCGGCGCAGAAGAATTACTTCTTGGCCGGGGCCTTGGCAGCCGGAGCGGCAGCGGGTGCTGCGGCCGGAGCGGCTTCGGCTTCTTCCTTCTTGCCGCCGGGCAGCACGGTGGAAGCGATCACGAAGTCGTTCTTGCCGTGCATCACCACGCTCACGCCCTCGGGCAGCTTGAGCTCGGAGACATGCAGGCTCTTGCCAGCT